>CAYQWR010000020.1:17085-22309 GCA_964421235.1 uncultured Thiohalomonas sp.
GATTCGCTGACGCTGCGCACCGCCGCCGACGCCATGACCAGCCGCGCAGGCATACTCGGTACCGCCATCTATGCCGACGATGCCCACGCGCTTGTGGCGGACGGACTGGTACCTCCGCCACCCCAAGTGAAATCGCTACTGCAACGCATCAGCGACGGCGATGCCATTGCGGCAACCGAATGGCGCGCCGCGCAAACGGACGATGCCGGAACCGTCATCACGTTCTTCACGCCCATCGTGGTGCGCGAACTCACCGTCGGCTATGCCCTGGTTACTCTCGATCATTCGCAGCTGATGCGTGCCCAGCACGACACCCTGCGCGCCATTACCGCCGCTACCGTATTGATGGTCCTGCTCGGCGCCATCGCCTCGGTCTTCATCGGCAAGCGGCTGACGCGCCCCATCAACGAATTGATGGATGCCAGCCTCGCCATCTCCCGCGGCGACTACGGCTTCCGTTTCGACGAACGGCGCAACGACGAAATCGGCACATTGATGGAGGCGTTCAACACCATGACTGTCGGCCTGCTGCGCAAAGAGCAGGTGGAGCAGGTGTTCTCCCGCTACATGGCGCCCAAGGTGGCGCAGGAAGTGCTCAACGACCTGGATCAGGTGCAGTTGGGCGGCCAGCATGTCGAAGCCAGCGTCCTGTTCGCCGATATCGTGGGCTTCACCACCATGTCGGAAAAAATGACGCCGCAGGAGGTCAACAACCTGCTAAACGAATATTTCGACCTCATCGCCCAGGCGGCACAGGTCTACCACGGCCATATCGACAAATTCATGGGCGACTGCGCCATGCTGGTGTTCGGCGTACCGCACTACGACGCGCAACATCCGCTACAGGCGGTCCGCTGCGCGGTATTGATCCAACGCCTGATCGAGGCCCTCAACGAGCGCCGTGTCAAACGCAATGAGGTTGCCGTCCACTTCCACGTCAGTTGCAACTCCGGCTTCATGCTGGCCGGCAACATGGGTTCGCGTGATCGCATGGAATACACGGTGGTCGGCGACGCCGTCAATCTCGCATCACGTCTCGGCGGTATTGCCGAGGCGGGCCAAATCGTCATCGCCAAGCCGATGCACGATCTGCCGCTGCTGGCCGATGAAATTGTCAGCGCGGAGCACGCCACCATCCGCCTGCGCGGCATAAACGAACCGGTCGCCACCTATCAGGTATTGGACGTGGCGGCCGCGCACCAAAGCTATCTGCGCCAGCAGATGCAACATATCCTGCGCCGCATCGCCGGCGGCAAGGTGGCCTGATGTGGCGACGGCTGACAGTACTGTTGGTTGCGCTGCAGCTGGGCGGTTGCGCCTATATCGCAGCGGTCGGCGGTCATCTCGACCAACAGGTGGACACCTGGGTGGCGCAACAGGATTACGGCGAGGCACTGGCGGCGCTTAGTTACGTCAAGCCGTCCAATCCCGACTATAAACGCCTCATGGCCAAACGCGCGGCAATCGAGACGATGGCCCGCCGCTACGCCCGCCACACCGTCGCCGAGGCCGATCAATTGGCGCGCCAGGGCAATTGGAGCCGGGCGCTGCACGATTACGACGTGGCGCAATCGCGCCTTCCGCACAGCGACATACTGCGTCGCGGCCGCGCGCAACTGGAGCAGCGCCAACAGGCACAGCTCGCCGAACTGGACCTCAATCTGCTTATCGCGCGCGGCGAAGGTCTGCAGCGCCAACTGCCGATCTACACCGACATCGCACGGACCAATCCGCGCGACAGTGAAGCGCAACGAAAACTCGGCACGATCCAGAAACAGGCCGCCGACGTCGCCGCCGAACTGGTGCAACGCGGCCGCACAGCCCTGGCGCACGGCGCTCTGACGACCGCCCGCCGGACGTTGTCGTTGGCCCTGCGTCTGACGCCGAACGCAGACACCCGCCAAGCCAATCAGGAGTTGCTGCGGCGCCTCGCCCCCCACGGCACGCAAAACACCGCCGACGGCAACACCAAGCAACTGCTGCAACGCTATCGGCAGGCGTTGAACGACAAGGATCTGGTCGAGGCGCAGCGCCTGCTGTCGCTGTTGGAACTGCAACCCTCCGCGCCGCCGCAACTGTCGCAGCTGCGCAGTGACCTGAACGATCGGATTGCCGATGTGGTGCACCGCTACCTCGACCGCGGTGTCGCCCTGTACGGCCACGGAAAATATGAAGAGGCCCTCGCCGAATGGCGCAAGGCGCAGGAACTCGATCCGGAAAACGATACCGTCAACAGTCACATCGCCCGCGCCGAGCGGGTGCTGGAAAAACTTCAGTCGCTCAAGGAACGGCAGGGCGCCGACACGGCGCCCTGATCAGGCCTCACTCTTTCTCACCCGCCATCATCGCGTCGACGCGCTGGAAACCGCGCGGCAGCTTGTTGCCGCGCCGGCCGCGCTCGCCGCGATAGTGCTCCAGATCGGCGCCCTTCAGGGTGATGTGGCGCTTGCCGGCGAACAGGGTGACGGCGCCGTTGGCCGGCAACACCGCGGCCGCCACCACATACTCCTCGCGCAGCGCCGCCTTGTTGGTCGGAATGCCGATAATCTTGTTGCCCTTGCCGCGCGCCATCTGCGGCAGTTCCTTGAGCGGGAACACCAGCAGGCGGCCGTCGTTGGTGACCGTCGCGACCAGCTCGTGTTCGTAGTCGTTCACCCGCTGCGGCGGCAGCACCTTGGCGCCGCTCGGCAGCGTCAGCACCGCCTTGCCCGCCTTGTTGCGCGCATGCAGATCCGAGAGTTGCGCCACGAAACCGTAGCCGGCGTCGGAGGCGAGCAGCACCCGCTCGTTGTCCTCGCCCATCAGCACGCTCTCGAAGCTGGCGCCGGCGATGGGATTGACCCGGCCGGTGAGCGGTTCGCCCTGGCCGCGCGCCGACGGCAGGGTGTGCGCCGGCAGCGAATAGCTGCGCCCGGTGGAGTCGAGGAAGGTGGCGAGCTGGTTGCTCTTGCCGCGGGCGCTGTCCCTGAAACCGTCGCCCGCCTTGTAGCTGAGGCTGGTGGGATCGAGTTCGTGGCCCTTGCCGGCGCGCACCCAACCCTTCTCCGACAGCACCACGGTGAGCGGTTCGACGCCGACCAGCGCGGTCTCGTCCAGCGCCTGCGCCGCGGACCGCTCGACGATGGGCGAACGGCGCGCATCGCCGTACTGCTCGGCGTCGGCGATCAGCTCCTTTTTCACCAGGGTCTTCAGTCGCGTCTCGGAACTGAGGGTCTTCTGCAACGCGTCGCGCTCCTTGGCCAGCTCGTCCTGCTCACCGCGGATCTTCATCTCCTCCAGCTTGGCCAGATGGCGCAGCTTCAACTCCAGGATCGCCTCGGCCTGTTCGTCCGACAGTCCGAAGCGGGCCATCAACATCGGCTTGGGCTCCTCCTCGGTGCGGATGATGTGAATCACCTCGTCGATGTTGAGGAAGGCGATGAGCAGGCCGTCGAGGAGGTGCAGCCGCCGCTCCACCTTCTCCAGCCGGTGTTCCAGGCGCCGGCGCACGGTGCGGATGCGGAACTCCAGCCACTCGCTGAGCATCACGCGCAGGTTCTTCACCCGCGGCCGGCCGTCGAGCCCGAGCACGTTCATGTTGACGCGGTAGCTGCGTTCCAGGTCGGTGGTGGCGAACAGGTGGTTCATCAGCTCATCCACGTCGACGCGGTTGGAGCGCGGCACGATCACCAGCCGGGTCGGGTTTTCGTGATCCGACTCGTCGCGCAGATCCTCCACCATCGGCAGCTTCTTCTGCTGCATCTGCTGGGCGATCTGCTCCAGCACCTTGGCGCCGGAGACCTGATGCGGCAGCGCGGTGATGACGATGTCGCCCTCCTCGCGCTCCCACTTGGCGCGCATACGCACGCTGCCGTTGCCGCTGTGATACATCTTCAGCAGGTCGGCGCGCGAGGTGATGATCTCCGCCTCGGTGGGAAAGTCGGGCCCCTGCACGTGTTCGCACAGCTGTTCCACCGTCGCCTTGGGCTCTTCCAGCAGGCGCACGCAGGCGCTCGCCACCTCGCGCAGGTTGTGCGGCGGGATGTCGGTGGCCATGCCCACGGCGATACCGGTGGTGCCGTTGAGCAGCACGTGCGGCACCCGCGCCGGCAGCACCGCCGGCTCGTCCAGGGTACCGTCGAAGTTGGGCACCCAGTCCACCGTGCCCTGGTCCACCTCGGCCAGCAGCAGGTCGGAAAATTTCGCCAGCCGCGACTCGGTGTAACGCATCGCCGCGAATGACTTGGGATCGTCCGGCGCGCCCCAGTTACCCTGACCGTCCACCAGCGGATAGCGGTAGCTGAACGGCTGCGCCATCAGCACCATCGCCTCGTAGCAGGCGGAGTCGCCGTGGGGATGGAACTTGCCCAGCACGTCGCCCACGGTGCGCGCCGACTTCTTGTACTTGGCCCCCGCCTTCAGCCCCAGCTCGCTCATGGCGTAGATGATGCGCCGCTGCACCGGCTTCAGCCCGTCGCCGATATTGGGCAGGGCGCGGTCCATGATCACGTACATGGAGTAGTCGAGGTAGGCCTTCTCGGTGAAGGCCTTGAGCGGCTGCCGCTCGACCCCCTCGTAGTTCATTTCAGTGGTATCGGTCATATGCGTGATTACATCCGTCCTCTGTTTCACTTTGCGGTGCCGCCGGGATCAAGCGGCGCGCGTTCTCGCGATTGATGCGGTTCGTACCTCACCACATCCTACGCATCATCGGCACTATGTAGGATGTGGTGAGCATCGCGAACCGCATCGATCGCGTCAATTAGCCCGTCGTATCGATATGCATCTCAATCTAAGGCGCCAGTTGCAGCAGCAGCGTCGCAATCCCCTCGTCCGCCGCGCCCAGGTAGGACGCCAGGGTGATCGCCACCTGCGGATACTGCGCCCGCTTGGGCGCCACCTGGGCCGGAATGTCGGTCGTCACGTGCTCCCCCGCCGCGAGGAAATAGGGCAGCAGCACGATCTCCCGCGCCCCGCGTCCGACGCAGTCGTCGATGGCGGCGGGGATCGCCGGCTGCGCCAGCTCCAGGAACGCCGCACTCACCACGTCATAGCGCCCCGCCGCCCGGCGCTGCAACAGCGCCGCCAGCCGCCGCACCTCGTCGTTGGAGGCCGCGCGGCGGCTACCGTGGGCCACCAGGATCAGGCATCGCATCGTTGCAGAAAACCCATGGATTTCAAATAGTAAGAAAAAAACTTCCCACTGAGGGCGGGGGCCGTGGCACCCGCCCGCGGGCCATTTTCG
>CAYQWR010000021.1:0-22137 GCA_964421235.1 uncultured Thiohalomonas sp.
TTTTCAACAGCTGGAGTTCATCCGCGGTCAGCTCCGACGGCTTATTCAGCAGCTCAACCGGAACGCGCATCTTACCCACGTCATGCAGCAATGCGCCGTGGCCGATCTCACGCAGTTGTTCGGCGCCGAAATGTAGATGTCGACCGAACAGCAACGCCAGTATGCAGACGTTGATACTGTGCAAGGTGGTGTATTCATCACGCCGCTTCAGCTGCGCCAGCCAGAGCAGGGCATTTTCATTGGCAATAATGGAGTCCACCATCTCGCTGACCAGCTCCCGCGCACCGCCCACGTCGAGACTGCGGCCAAGACGCGCGTCCGCCAATATGGCGGTGACGTATTCGTGTGTTCGGCGGTAAAGCCGCCTTGCCGCATCGATGTCGAGCGCCAATGCTTTTACGTTTTGCGGCGGATAGTGACGGTGCTCCGGTTCAATATTGAGCCGGCGCGTCGAAAAGCGATGATAGCCGGCCCGCGAGCCATGGTCCGGAAGATAGTCGATCAGGCCCAACTCGGGATCATGCTCTATCTGTTTCAGTTCGTCCGGCGTCCAGGCCTTTGATTGCCGCAGATCGACGTAGACGTACTGACAGCAACTGCGCAATTGCTCCAGTTCGGTCGCAGAGGTGATGAGGAACCCCTGAAATAAGAACGGAGTACCGAACCACGGGCGGTCCAGTTCGGTCACGTACATGCCCGGCTTGAGATCGGCGACAGCAACCTTTTTGCGTTCTATCTCGTACATCGTAATTCACGTATAACGTCAGTCGTACCAGATATAGTGTAGCTCGCCCCGCTCACCCTCTCGGATGATGGGCGGCATGCAGCGTCTTGAGGCGTTCGCGGGCGACATGGGTATATATCTGCGTGGTCGACAGGTTACTGTGACCGAGCAGCATCTGCACCACCCGCAGGTCCGCGCCGTGGTTGAGCAGGTGAGTGGCGAACGCATGGCGCAGCGTGTGCGGCGAGAGGTGCGCGCTGATACCGGCCCGACGCGCATAGCGCTTAATCAGATACCAGAACGCCTGGCGCGTCATCGCCGTGCCGCGCCGGGTGGAAAACAGCGCCGCACTGCCGCCGCCCTTCACCAGTTCCGGTCGTGCCGTCGCCAGGTAGCGCTCCAACCAGCTGATGGCCTCTTCACCCAGCGGCACTAGGCGCTCCTTGCTGCCTTTTCCCATGATACGCAGCACCCCCTGCTGCAGATTCGCCTGTTGCAGCTGCAACGCCACCAGTTCCGACACCCGCAACCCGCTGGCGTACAATACTTCCAACATAGCACGGTCGCGCAATCCCAGCACTTCGGCCGTGGCCGGCGCCCGCAGCAGCGCCTCCACTTCCGCCTCGGTCAGCGCCTTGGGCAGGCCCCTGCCCAACTTGGGACTGTCGATGCGCGCGCTGGGATCCTGGCTCAGCAACTGCTCGCGCACCAGGTAGCGATAGAAACGGCGGACACTGGAGAGCAACCGAGCGGTGGTCCGCGGCTTGGCACCGGCGGCGACGCGGTATTGCAGGTATTCCAACAATTGTGGGCGCGTCGCCTGTTCCAGCGACAATCGGTGCTGCGCGTGCAGCCACCGCGCCATCCCCTGCAGGTCACGGCGATAGGCGCTCAGGGTGTGATCGCTCAGGCCGCGTTCCATCCACAGCGCATCCAGGAAACGCTGCAGCAACGGATTTTCGCCGGGCGTCTCCGGCGCTACCGTGTTTCGTGTTGCAGCAGCCATTGTTTCAAGGCGATCGGCGCCCCCTGTGATGACCCCATGAAACCGCCGATACCGGCAGCGGCCACGACGCGATGACAGGGCACGACCAGCGGTACGGGATTGGCACGGCAGGCGCCGGCTACGGCGCGCGCGCTGCTGCCCAATTGCCGGGCGAGCGCGCCGTAAGTCAGAACCTGCCCCGGCGGAATGGACTGTAATGCCCGCCACACCCGCTGCCGAAATGCAGTGCCGTGCGGCCCGAGCGAGAGCGTGAACGGCGTGGCCGGAGCGGAAAAATAGTGCTTCAGTTGCTGAGCCGCGCGCTGCGCCGTAGCGCCGCGGGGCGCTCGGCACGGCGTCGCCGCCGGCAGGAAATCGATCGCGAGCACCGCATCCGCAGCACAGCGCAAACCCAGACGGATATCGCCCGGCAGCGGCGTCGCGATGATGGCGTCGTAATCGCCGCCGCTATGCCGGTTCATTGCTTGACCAACAGCAGTTGCTGCAAATCCCGCTGCAACACCGCTTGCCGCTCCGCATCGTCGGTCGCCGCCAGCAATTGTTGGTATAAGGTCTTGGCATCGGCAATCAAACCCGCCTTGCCCAGGGCGCGCGCAGCCTGGTAGCGGGCGGTCTGCGCCCACGGGTCCATTGCCTGCGGCCCCGGCATGGTCGCCGAGCGGAGATAGAGGGCCGCCGCTTCAGGATAGCGGTGCTGGGCATAGCGCGAATCGCCCATCCAGTACCACAATTCGCGTTTGACCTCGGCGATGGTCACCTGCTGCTCCAACACGGCAAACAGCTGATAGGCGGTATCGTTTTCGCCGATGGTCTGCAGGTCGAACAGCACCTGTATCAGCTGGTCCAGTTGTGGCCGCGCCAATTTGGCCCCTTGGTGTACCAGCACATCCAATACCGCGGCGGCATGAGTATGATCGCCGCCGAGCACGAATATCTTCGCCTTGCGCAGACGCCACATGAAGCGGTCGACGCCGGCCGGCGGTTCGTCGAGGCCGGCGATAAGTTGCGAAGCCAGCGCCAGATTCCCGGCCTCGATGACCGGGTCAAGCAGTGCCAGGCGCACACCGTCCGGCACGTCGGCGACGGTGGGGAAACGGGACGAGTGCAGATAGAGCTGGCGCACCAGTTCCGCGCCGTCGTCGCCCTGCATCAGCTGCCGCGCCAAGTCATCGTGGGCCTTGTTGCGAGTCCGTACGGTGGCGCCGTCCAACGCCAACAGGGCATAAATCGAATGCACCCGAATCGGATACCTGCGCCCTGAGCCTCGCGCCATCTTCCACCAGGCGGCGTCATCGCCGATCAGCAGCTGCGCACGGTTGCCCACATACTTGGCATAGGCAAGGTAGGCATTCCACAGCGTGTCCGGCGTCAGCTTGAACAACTCATGATCAAACGGCACGCGGCGCGCCGCCGCAAAGAGATGTTCCAACGCTATCGCCTGCGCCGCCGAATCGCCTGCCGCGGCTGCGGCCTCGGCAGTGACGGCTTCACACTGTTGGCGCACGTCCGGCGTCAACGATTTGTCCCCCAGCATCGCACGGCTCGCATGCAACACCTTGGACGGTCGCCACTGTTTGCTGCGCAGACGGGCCAGCAGCAGCAGTGACCGTGCGGCCGGGGTGTCGACGCCGGTCAGCGCCTCGACGGCATCGGCGGGGCGCCCCTGGTCGAGCAGGATCTTGCCGCTGAGCAGCGCGTCCTCCGGTCCGCCGTTGCCGTAATCCTGGCGATAGCGCAGCATCGCGGCATAGGCATCGTCGCTACGCTCCTCCACCCGATAGCTTTGGATCACCAGACGCCGCCACTCGGCCTCCTCCTTGCCCCCGGGATCCTGGCCGGACCATAACAACCGGCGCAGCAGTACTCGAGCCTCATCCCCCCGGTTCAGCTCCACCAGAGCGCGGGCGAGCCAAGTCTGCTGCCAGGTTGCGACGGGAGCGGCAAGGCCCGGCGGGAGTTGCTTCAGGTGATCGTAGAGCTGTGCCCAGCCGCCGCGCTGGGCGAGGATCTGGGCCAGGGCGCTTTCCCAGCGCATCCAGCCGGCGGGGTCGTCCTTGCGCGCCGGTTCCTGTTGCTGCAGCAGCTGCACCGCCAGCTCAGGCGCACCGGCAGCCGCAAGTGATTGAATTTCTTCGAGGGTTTCCGCATGAAGCGGAGGGATCGCGAGCAGCGTCAGACACAGCAGTCCCACTACTCGTGCCGGCCACAGACGCAAAAAACGGACGCCGCCCATACGGCGGCGCCCGCTTCTATCCGGCCACACCATTGCAGGTGCTGGTGCAAGAGCCTGCATGGAAGCAGGCTCAGCCAAGTTACAGCTTCTCTTTGATGCGCGCGGCCTTGCCGGTACGACCACGGAGGTAGTACAGCTTGGCGCGACACACGTCACCGCGACGCTTCACTTCAATCGTGGCGACGGCCGGGCTGTAGGTCTGGAACACGCGCTCCACACCTTCGCCGTGGGACATCTTGCGCACCGTAAAGGCGGAGTTCAGGCCACGGTTGCGCTTCGCGATCACCACGCCCTCGAAGGCCTGCAGACGCTCGCGGTTGCCTTCCTTCACCTTCACCTGCACCACGACGGTATCGCCAGGGCCGAAGGCCGGCACCTCACGGTTCATCTGTTCGGCTTCAAGTTGTTCGATGATGTTGCTCATGACACTCTCTCCGGAAAAATCCGCCGCATTATACACATGTAATCAACTTTGTTCATGCTCCAGGATAAACTCCTGCAGCAATAAACGCTGCTTCTCATCCAACGCCAGCTGTTCCAACAGCTCCGGCCGACGCAGCCAAGTACGTCCCAGGGCCTGCTGCAACCGCCAGCGCGCTATCGCCTGGTGGTCGCCGGACAACAACACCGGCGGCACCGCCCGCCCGTCGTACACCTCAGGACGGGTGTAATGCGGGCAGTCCAACAGACCGCCCGCAAAAGAATCCTGCTCCGCCGAGGCCTCGTGGCCCAACACCCCCGGCAACAGCCGGCTCACCGCGTCGATCATCACCATCGCCGCCAGTTCGCCACCGGAAAGGACGTAGTCACCGATCGACCACTCTTCGTCCACTTCCAGCTCGATAAAACGTTCGTCGATCCCCTCGTACCGCCCGGCGACCAGAATCAGGCGCGGACGCCGCGCCAACTCCTCGACGCCGCGTTGATCCAGGCGGCGTCCCTGGGGTGACAGGCAGATGACGTGGGCCGGCTCCGCGACCGCAGCGCGCGCCGCCGCCACCGCCTCGCGCAGGGGCTGCAGCAACATCACCATGCCCGGACCGCCGCCATAGGGACGATCGTCGACGGTGCGGTGATTGTCCTGAGTGAAATCCCGCGGGTTCCACAACCCCAGCTCCAGGATCCCCCGCTTCACCGCCCGCCCGACGACGCCGTAGCCGGTCACGGCATCGAACATCGGAGGAAACAGCGTGACGACGTCTATCCGCATCGCGCCGCCTCTAAAACTCCGGGTCCCAGTCGACGCGCATCACGCCGCCGTCCAGGTCCACCTCACGCACCACTTGATCGATATAGGGCAACAGCCGCTCGCGTTCGCCCTTTACCACCACCACATCATTGGCGCCGGTCTCGAGCAGGTGATCAACAACGCCCAGCGCGATCCCATCCATCGTCTCTACCCGAAGGCCGATCAAATCGGCCCAGTAGATCTCGTCCTCTTGTGTGTCCGGCAACTGGTCGCGCGTAACCGCGATGTCACAATCAAACAGGGTCGCGGCGGCATCACGATCGTTGTAGCCTTCAAACTGCGCCACGACACCCTTGCCGTGGGGCCGGCCCTCAACCCGCCGCACCGTCACCCAGTTCCCGCCAAGCCGCAACTGCCACGGCGAATAATCCAGAATATTCCCCGGCGGAACGGTGTAGGAATAGATCTTCACCCATCCCTTGACGCCAAACACGCCGGCCACACGGCCGACGACGATACGTCTCTCCTTGTCCTGCGTAGCCATCAGCAGACAGGCCGTACGGCCCCGGAACGATGGCGCAACAGGATCAGGCGCTCTGCTTCAGCAGGCTGGCGACGCGATCGGATGCCTGCGCGCCCTGTGCCAGCCAGTAGTCCACGCGCTCGCGATTGACGCGCATCTTCTCTTCATTGGCAGTAGCGATGGGATTGAAGAAACCCAGGCGTTCGATGAAGCGGCCATCACGCTTATTGCGGCTGTCGGTGACGACGATGTGGTAAAAGGGGCGCTTCTTGGCGCCGCCGCGAGCCATACGGATAGTGACCATTTCCTAAAAAATCCTCGTCTATACAAACAAAACGGGGCCGCTGACGGGCGGCCCACTTCGGTGAGCCGCTCATTTTATGCCAGAGCGCAAGGAAAATAAAGAACACAGATGCGAGAGATGAGGGACGCGTCATGAGGGGATGAGCCCGCTGTACGGACCGTCGCTTCTATGCGTGCGCATACAGCGCACACCCCCCCTCGTCCCTTTCCCCTCGTTCCTCGTACCTTATTGATTCAAAAAGGCATTCCCGGCGGCATCCTGCCCTTCATGGCACGCATCATCTTGGCCATGCCGCCGCCGGACATCTTTTTCATCATCTTCTGCATCTGGGTGAACTGCTTCAGCAGGCGGTTGACGTCCTGCACCTGGGTGCCCGATCCGTCGGCGATGCGGCGCTTGCGGGAGCCTTTGATGAGGTCGGGATGGGTTCGTTCCTGGGCGGTCATGGAGTTGACAATGGCCACCAACCGATTGAATTCCTTGTCGTTAACCTGGTTCTTGACGCCAGCCGGCAGGCGCGACATACCCGGCAGCTTGTCGAGCATGCTGGCGATACCCCCCATACCCTGCAACTGCTGGAGTTGATCGCGGAAATCGCTCAGGTCGAACCCTTTGCCCTTCTTCAGCTTCTGCGCCAGCTTCTCCGCCTGCTGATGGTCGACCTTCGCCTGGACCTCTTCCACCAGCGACAACACGTCGCCCATGCCCAGGATGCGGGAGGCAACACGATCGGGATGGAACGGTTCCAGGGCAGTGCTCTTCTCGCCGATACCCATGAATTTGATCGGCTTACCGGTGATTTGCCGCACCGACAGGGCGGCGCCGCCGCGGGCGTCGCCGTCGGTCTTGGTGAGCACCACGCCGGTCAGCGACAGCGCGTCGTTGAACGCCTTGGCGGTATTGGCGGCATCCTGGCCGGTCATGCTGTCCACCACGAACAACGTCTCCGCCGGTTCCAGCGCGCCGTGCAGACGCTTGATCTCCGCCATCATCGCGTCGTCGATATGGAGGCGGCCGGCGGTATCGACGATGACCACGTCGATATAGTGCTTGCGGGCGTAATCCACCGCACCGCGCCCGATGACCACCGGATCCTGACCCGCATCACTGGGGAAGAACGCCACCCCGACCTCGCCGGCCAGGGTTTCCAACTGCTTGATTGCCGCCGGGCGATAGATGTCGGCGCTGGTCACCAACACCGATTTGCCCTGACTCTCCTTGAGCCAGCGCGCCAGCTTGCCGACGGTGGTGGTCTTGCCTGAGCCCTGCAGGCCGGCCATCAGGATCACCGCCGGGGGACGGACGTTGAGCGACAGGCCGGCGTGGGCCTCGCCCATCAGCTTGACCAGTTCGTCGTGGACGATCTTGACCAGAACCTGGCCGGGGGTGAGGCTTTGCGTCACCTCATGACCCACGGCGCGTTCGCGCACATGGTCGACGAATTCGCGCACCACCGGCAGCGCCACATCCGCCTCCAGCAGCGCCATACGCACCTCGCGCATGGTGTCCTTGATGTTCTCTTCTGTCAGCCGACCGGCACCGCGCAGATTGCGCAATGTACTGGTCAGCCGTTCTGTCAGGCTGTCAAACATGTCTTTTGTCCGGATAAATACGGAAATGAGTCCCCGCGTTCGGCGGGTGCAGTGCGGGCATTATACCGTGAAGCGCTCACCGCCGGTGAGGTGACCGACATCGTAGCCGGCCAGCAAGGTCCGGGTTTCCTGAAATATCTTCTCCTCCGCGCCCGGTTTGGCGTGGGTCAGCCAGATCCGCGGCCGGTGGCGCAGCTTGACCAGGTCCGCCGCCAGCATGTCCGGGCAGTAGTGGCGCGCCAACCGGCACAGCTCCCGCTCGGAATTGGGAAAAGCCGCCTCCACCACCAGCATATCCAGGCTCGGCCCCTCATTCAGCGCCGCCCAGAAGGTATCGTTGGTGGTGGTGTCGCCGCTGAAGGCGAAGACACCGCTGGGTGTGGTCACGCGGTATCCCACGGTCGGGACAATGTGGTTGACCGGGATCATTTCAAAACGGCGTTCCCCCAGGGTGATGTTCGCGCCGGGGTTCATGGCCTCGAATCGCAACACCGGCCGTTCCGGGTGCGGCAGGCGGGTAAAGTCGGGCCAGATCACTCCATTGAATATGTGCGTTTGCAAGGCCCGGATGGTTTCGGGCAGCGCGTGAATCAATATGGGCGCTTCGATGTGGTCGAACACCGAATCGATCACCAGCGGTATCGCATGGGTATGGTCGAGATGGGAGTGGGTAAGAAAGATGTGGCGAATTTGCAGCATCTCATCCAACGTCAGGTCGCCGACACCGCTGCCGGCATCCAACAGGATGTCGTGGTCGATCAGGAACGAGGTCGTCCGACGCCCGGCGCCGATTCCCCCGCTGCAACCCAATATGCGAATCTCCATGCTCCCCCCATAGGTCATCCCTGCAACAAGATTCCCTGGACAGAATACGCCGGGCACCGACATCGATTCGGCCCCGAGCTACCCCGGCGGCTAAACCACCTCGCCGCGATTATGCTTTTAACACGTTATATGGTACTTGCACATAATAAAAGCGCGGATCGCCAATCCAACCCGATTTGAAATCAGCCGATTTGGCCACATCGCGCCGCCAAAATATCGGACGGGAGTCACATCCCGCTGCTCAGCGGCAGCCACACCCGTCCATTCGCCACCCAAGTTTTGCGTCCGCATCCAGTTATGCGATGATTACGTTCAAACACTAGCGCAACCCATATGAATATCATTCTCACAATTGCCGTCACCGTCCTCTACCTCGTCGCCAGCGGGCTGTTGCTGCGCCGGCTTGCCATGGGGGCCGAGGCCTTGACGCGGTCCAAGCTGCCGCCGCTATTGACGGGCCTGGTCGGTGCGGCGATCCACGCCGCCATAATCTACGGCGCCATTATCGCCCCGAGCGGGCTGAACCTGGCATTTTTCAATGTCCTGTCGCTGATCGCCTGGATCATCACGGTGTTGGTGCTGGTCACCGCCATCAGCCAGCCGGTGGAAAACCTCACCTTGGTGATATTGCCGTTCGCCACGGTCTGCGTAGGGCTGCAAGGGGTGTGGCCAACGGCGCCGGACCTGTTGGCGCATGTGACGCCCGAGATGCAGGTCCATATCCTGATCTCGATCCTCGCCTATAGCCTGCTGGCGTTGGCTGCGGTGCAGGCCATCCTGCTGGCGATCCAAGATCGCCATCTGCGCAATCGTCATCCCGGCGGTTTCATCCGCGCATTGCCGCCGCTGGAAACCATGGAGAACCTGCTGTTTCAGATGATCGGCGTCGGTTTCATCCTGTTGACCGTTTCGCTGTTCACCGGATTCGTGTTCCTGGAAAATATGTTCGCCCAGCATCTGGTCCACAAAACGGTGCTTTCGGTTATCGCCTGGCTGGTGTTTGCCATACTGCTATGGGGCCGCTGGCGTTTCGGCTGGCGCGGCCGCAAGGCCATCGCCTGGACCATGAGCGGCTTCGTGCTGCTGATGCTGGCCTACCTCGGTAGCAAGCTGGTGCTTGAACTCATCCTCCACCGCTGATCGCCTCACTTGACAAAACACACGCGCAACCTATTGTAATTAAAAAGCTTTATTGACCATGGGAAATATTCCTTCTTGAATGGCGATATCCCGATAGGCCTGTTGATCGGCGGCCTGCTCGTTCTGCTCATCCTGTCTGGCTTTTTCTCCGGCGCCGAAACCGGGCTGTTCAGCCTTAACCGCTACCGGCTCCGCCACTTGGCGAAGAAGGCCAAACAGCCGGGGGCCGTGCGCGCCTACGAACTGCTCAAGCGACCGGACCGGCTGATCGGACTGATCCTGCTCGGCAACAATTTCACCAACATCCTCGCCTCATCCATCGCCACGGTCGTCTGCCTGCGGCTGTTCGGCGAGGCCGGCATCGCCATCGCCACCGGCATCCTGACCCTGTTGATATTGATCTTCGCCGAAGTGGCGCCCAAAACCCTGGCGGCATTGCACCCGGAAGGCACCGCATTCCCGGCGGCGCGCATACTGACGCCGTTGATGCGCGTGCTCTATCCGCTGGTATGGGCCGTCAACGGCATCGCCAACGGAATTCTGCGGCTGTTCGGCATATCCACCGCAACCGCGCCAAAACTGCACCTCTCCAGCGATGAGTTGCGCACCGTGGTGCACGAGGCGGGCACCATGATCCCGCAGCGCCATCAGCAGATGCTGCTCTCCATCCTCGACCTGGAGCGGGTGACGGTGGAGGACATCATGATTCCGCGCAACGAGATCGTCGACATCGATCTCGAAGACGACTGGTCCGACGTGATGAAGCAGATCACGGCGAGCCGGCATAGCCGGATACCCGTGTGCAAAGGCGGCATCGACAACGTAATCGGCATCGTCCACCTGCGCAACGTGTTGGCGATCCAGCAGCATGGCGAGTTGTCACGCGAGGAGTTCATCAAGGTGTTGCGCGAACCCTATTTCATTCCTGAAGGCACGCGGCTCAACACCCAATTGCTCAACTTCCAGCAACAGCGACGCCGCATCGCCCTGGTAGTGGACGAGTATGGCGACATTCAGGGACTGGTGACGCTGGACGATATTCTCGAGGAAATCGTCGGCGAGTTTGCCACCGACCACGCTGCGCTGAACAAGGAAATCCATCCGCAGGAAGACGGCACTTATCTGGTCGACGGCAGCGCCAACATTCGCGACCTCAACCGGTTGATGAAATGGAACCTGCCTACCGATGGCCCGAAGACCCTCAACGGCATGATTATCGAATATCTCGAGACCATTCCCGAGTCGGGTACCAGCCTGTTGCTGGCGGGTTACCCGCTGGAAATTGTTCAGACGACGACCAATGCCGTGAAAACCGTGCGCATCAGTCCGCAGTTTCGGGAGAAAACGGCGAAGACGCCGGACCAGGGGTAGAAATCGGCCGATACATGGCGGGCCGGGAAAGGTACACTCCCCTTGCGCGGACGGCTATACTAACGCAACGTCAATAATTTACGGGAGAAACTGTGTGCCGAAGCTAACCCTTTCCTTCAAGGGTAAACTGCTTAAGTACTTCCCTATCGGTGAAGGTGAAACCATTATCGGCAGCGCTCCCGAAAACACGGTTTTCATCGATAGCCTGGCCATCCAGCCGCGGCACGCCAGTATCACCATCGAGGGCGACAAGGCGATTCTACGCGACCTGGAAACCCCGGACGGTACCTTCATCAACAATGCGCGCGTCGATACCGAGTACCAACTGAAAAGCGGCGATGCCATTCGCGTCGGCAAGCACAATCTGATTTACACCGCCGAACCGGCGGAAATTCAGTTGGAGCCACCCGCTGCGGTAACGCCGGAAGAACGTATCCCCGATGAGGCAGAGCAACCTGAAACCGCCGCAGCGCCTGCAGCGGACGATATCGACTTCGAGGCACGGGCGCCGCGGCACGCGTTTCTACAGATACTCAACGGCCAAAACCTCGGCAAGACCATCAGCCTCAACCGTAAGTTGACCAACATCGGCAAGAGCGGCGTGCAGATGGCGGTAATCGCTCATCGCAACGACGGCTACTTCCTGTCACATCTGGAAGGTGAAATGCCGCCCAAGGTGGGAGACCTCTCCATCGGCGACAAGGCGTGGCAACTCAATGACAGCGACGTGATTCAAATCGGCAACATCAAGATGCAGTTCTATTTACAATAACCCAGCCATCACCGGAATCTCTCGTGAAAGAAAAACGCCACTTCAAGCGCATTCCGATGGATGGTCCCGTCGAATTGGCCTGCGCCGACCGGCAATGGCAGAGTCGGTTGCTGGACATTTCCCTGAAAGGCGCTCTGATCATAACCCCCGCGAACTGGGAAGCCGTCTCCGCGGCCGAGTGCGGACTATCGCTCACGTTGGACGATGCCATTGTGATCACCATGCACGGCGCCATCGTACACACCGGCAATGATCATCTCGGCTTTCGCTGCGATCATATCGGGCTGGATAGCATTTCCCATCTCAAACGCCTGATCGAACTCAACCTCGGCGACGAGGCGTTGCTGGAACGCGAGTTGTCCGAGCTGACCCACAGCAACGACTGAATCGTCCGGTGGCATTCAGATCTTGAGGGGCGCCATACCCCGCCTCGGGCTCCCCCAGCTCAATCGATAGACCCCGAAGTACGGGGACGCGCGTTGTCCCGGGCTCCCGGGCGAACCCGCGGCCGGCTGTTTCCGCCGATGAATTGCCGGGTGAATTCAGATGTCGAGCGCGTCGGCCAGTCGCCGCACCGCGACGACATCCAGGCCCTCGATAGGCTGCTTGGGTTTGTTGGCGGCCGGCACCAGGGCACGGGTGAAACCATGCTTGGCCGCTTCGCGCAGACGGTCCTGGCCATTGGGCACCGGGCGGATCTCGCCGGCCAGCCCCACCTCGCCGAACACCACCAGCCCCTGCGGCAACGGCCGTCCGCGCAGACTCGACAGTACCGCCAATAGCGTCGCCAGGTCGGCGCCGGTCTCGGTGACGCGCATACCGCCCACCACGTTGACGAACACATCCTGGTCGTAGGTCCCTACCCCGCCGTGACGGTGCAGGACCGCCAGCAGCATCGCCAGGCGATTGTGCTCAAGACCCAGGGTGACGCGGCGCGGATTGGCCAGATGACTCTCATCCACCAACGCCTGCACCTCCACCAGCATCGGACGACTGCCTTCGATGGTCACCATGATGACGCTACCGGACACCGCCTCCTCGTGGCTCGACAGGAAAATGGCCGAGGGGTTGCTCACCTCCTTGAGCCCTTTGTCGGTCATGGCGAAGACGCCGAGCTCGTTGACCGCCCCGTAGCGGTTCTTGAAGGCGCGGATCACACGGTAACGGCTGCTGGGGTCGCCTTCGAAATAGAGCACTGTGTCCACCATGTGCTCCAGCACCCGCGGGCCGGCCAGCTGGCCGTCCTTGGTGACATGGCCGACCAGGAACAGCGCGGTACCGCTCTGCTTGGCATAGCGCACCAGTTGTGCGGCGCTCTCGCGCACCTGCGCCACCGAGCCCGGTGCCGACTGCAGCAGCTCGGTGTACACGGTCTGAATCGAATCCACCACCAGCACCTGCGGCCGCTCCTGCTGGGCCGCGGCCAGAATATCCTCCACCCGTGTCTCGGTCAGCAGCCGCACCGGCTGCGCCGATACCCCCAGGCGCCGCGCCCGCAGGCTCACCTGCTGCGGCGACTCCTCGCCGGTGACATAGAGGCTACGTTGCCGTGCGCCCAGATTGACCAGGGTTTGCAACAGCAGGGTCGACTTGCCGATCCCCGGGTCCCCCCCCAGCAGCACCACCGAGCCGGGAACCAGACCGCCGCCGAGCACACGATCGAACTCGGCGCTGCCGGTAACCAGCCTGGCAACCTCCTCCGGCGCCACATCCAGCAGGTTTTGAACATCGACGTCGCCGGCGCTGCCGGCATAGCCGGCGAACCGCCCCTTGCGCGCAGTTGCCGGCGGCGCTGCGATCGTCTCCGTCATGCTGTTCCAGGCACCGCACTCCGGACATTGTCCGGCCCATTTAGGCGACTGCGCACCGCACTCGGTACAGCTGTAGATACTCTTGCCCCTGGCCATCCTTAATCCCCGTCCCGATCGCCGCGATAGTCGGGATAGCGCCGCTGATCCGCATCGCCGCGGCCCGGCGGCGTCCGCTTCTGTAGCCATAAGGCCAGTAGAAACAGACCGACAAACAGCATTGGCAACAACACCAGGAGACCGATACGGCCCGCCACCGAGGCCAGCGCCGCGCATCCCGGCAACGTCGGCAGCAGCAGCGAAAGCCCGGCAAAACGCAGCAAGGTACCGGAACTCATCGCATCGTACCGGTGAGCGAGGGAGTCTGATGAGGAAACAGCTGCACCAACGCGTTGCGGGTGGCGTCATTGAGCGGCAGCGAACCCATCTCGTCCCATGCGACCCAGCGCGCCGCCTGCGCGTCGTCGCCGGCGCGCGGTTCGCCACTGACGTAATCGGCCGCCAGGTCGACCACCACGTAGTGGTAACGGACGTCGCCCGCCTCGTCCCGCTCGATGTGTTCGAAGGTGTAGATCGGCTCCCGCGCCCGGATCACTATCCCTGTCTCCTCGCCAATCTCGCGCTCGGCCGCCTGTTGCAGAGTCTCGCCCAGACGCTGCCGACCGCCCGGTATCGCCCACTGGCCGGCGTTGGGCGGTCGGCCGCGCAGCACCAGCAGCACACGACCGGCGCACACCACGATCGCCCCGACACCGACCTGCGGTCGGCGCGTCATGCGCCGTTCTCGACCAACGCCACCCGCGGCATCACCCGGCATACCAGTTCATAGGGAATGGTGCCGGCATGTTCGGCGATCTCCTCCACCGCCAGCCCCTCGCCCCACAATACCACGGGGTCGCCGCTGCGCGCCTGAGGCTGGTCGCGCAGATCCACCGTCAGCATGTCCATGGATACCCGTCCGACCAGCGGCACGCGACGGCCGTTGAGCAGCACCGGCGTACCATTGGGCGCATGGCGCGGATAGCCGTCGCCATAACCCGCCGCCACCACACCGACCGTCATATCCTCGGGGCAGATCCACGTGCCGCCATATCCGATCGCGTCGCCGCGCTTGAGATGATTGACCGCGATCAGCTCGGAACGCAGCGTCATCACCGGCCGCAGTCCGTGCCGTTCGCCGCGACCGCCGTTAAATGGCGATATACCGTAGAGCATGATTCCGGGGCGGACCCACTCGGCCTGCGCCTGCGGCCAACCCAGCAGCGCCGCCGAATTGGCGATGGAGCGGACACCGGGCAGTTCAGCCGTGGCTTGACGAAACAGCGCCACCTGTCGGGCCGTCGACGGGTCGTCCAGATCGTCGGCGTTGGGCAGATGGGTCATGCATCCGACGACCTCGGCGACGTTGCGACAGGCGTGCAGACGCTCCCATGCCGCACCCGCGTGCTCCGGCGCGAAACCCAGGCGATGCATGCCGCTGTCGATCTTGAGCCATACCGTCACCGGCGTCGTCAGCGCACTCTGTTCCAACATCGCCACCTGCTCGAAGTGATGAACCACCGTGATCAGGTGATGACGGGAGATCGGCAGCAGCTCATCGGCGCCGAAGAAACCCTCCAGCAAGGTAACCGGTTTGGTAATGCCGGCCTCGCGCAACTGCATCGCTTCGTCGATACAGGCGACGCCAAAACCATCGGCGGCCTCCAGCGCATGGGCGACGCGAATCAGTCCGTGGCCATAACCGTTGGCCTTGATGGCCGCCATGATATGGCTACCGGGGGCGGCGGCGCGCGCTTGAGTGAGATTATGGCGCAGGGCGGCCAGGTCAACGACGACTTGCGTGGCGCGCATCAGGTGTAGTCCTCATAGCCCCCCTGGGCCAGATTCTCGAAGCGGGTGTACTTGCCGAGAAAGGCGAGGCGTACCGTGCCGATAGGGCCGTTACGCTGTTTGCCTATGATGATCTCCGCGGTACCCTTGTCCGGACTCTCGTCGTTGTAGACCTCATCGCGATAAATGAAGACGATGATGTCGGCGTCCTGCTCAATGGCACCGGATTCGCGCAGGTCCGACATCACCGGGCGCTTGTTCGGACGCTGTTCCAGGCCGCGGTTCAGCTGCGACAACGCGACCACCGGGCAGTTGAGCTCTTTCGCCAGCCCCTTGAGCGAGCGCGAGATCTCCGAGATCTCGGCGGTGCGGTTCTCTTTGAAACCGGTGACCTGCATCAGCTGCAGGTAGTCGATGACGATCATGCCAAGACCATGTTCGTGGTCGCGCGCCAGGCGCCGCGCCCGGGCCCGCACCTCGGTGGGACTCAGGGCCGGCGTATCGTCGATAAAGATCGGCGCCTCGGCCAGCAGCCCGACGGCGGAGGTGAGGCGCGGCCAGTCGTCGTCATCCAGCTTGCCGGTGCGCACCTTCTTCTGGTCGATGCGACCGAGCGAGGACATCATGCGCAGCGCCAGCTGCTCGCCGGGCATCTCCATGGAGAATACGGCTACCGGCTTTTGCTCCTTGATGCCAACGTGTTCGACCACGTTCATGGCGAAAGAGGTCTTGCCCATGGAAGGGCGGCCGGCAACGATGACCAGGTCCGAACGTTGCAGTCCCGCCGTCATGTTGTCGAAATCGTTGTAGCCGGTGGCAATGCCGGTGATCGGACTGTCCATGCTGAACAGCTGGTCGATGCGATCGACCGCCTTGGTCAGCAGATCCTTCATGCCGGTGAAACCGACACGGCTGCGCGCCCCCTGGTCGGCGATCGCATAGACCTTCTTTTCCGCCTCATCCAACAGCTCAAAAACGCTGCGCCCTTCGGGATTGAAGGCGGCATCGGCAATGTCGTTGGAAACGC
Organism: uncultured Thiohalomonas sp.; assembly: GCA_964421235.1. Lineage (GTDB taxonomy): Bacteria > Pseudomonadota > Gammaproteobacteria > Thiohalomonadales > Thiohalomonadaceae > Sulfurivermis. Next base: position 16,345 of record CAYQWR010000021.1, read on the forward strand.
GAATCAGCTGCCGCGTCACCGAGCGTTCGCGCACGATACCGGCATAGGACTTGATGTTGGCGGCACTGGGCGTGTTGGCCACCAGGGCGCCGAGATAGGCGATACCGCCGGCGTCATCCAGTTGGGAGCGCTTGTCGAGCCACTCCGCCAGGGTGACGACGTCCGAGGGTTCGCTGCGTTCGGCAAGGGTACTGATGGCGTGGAAGATCAGGCGGTGGTCGCGGCGATAGAAATCCTCCTCCGCCACCATGTCGGCCACCTTGTCCCAGGCGGTGTTGTCCAGCATCAGGCCGCCCAGCACGGACTGCTCGGCCTCGATCGAATGAGGGGGAACCTTGAGGGCCGCAGCGGCGTCGTGACCGAGCGGTGCAGCGACTTTTTGCATAGCGAACGCTCCAGCCTCCTCAACGCCTATGTGCACAGAGTGCCTCGGACCGTGGTCCGGAGAGAGTGCGCAACGCGCCCGCCCACCCCGGCGTGCGAGGTTGGGCGGGCGACAAACCGGCGCTCTTAGGCGGCGACGACGTTGACCTTGATGGTCTGGGTAACGTCGGTGTGCAGGTTCAGCTCCAGCTCGTACTCACCCACCTGACGAATCGGACCTTCCGGCATCGCAATCTCGTGGCGCGCCACTTCGACACCGGCATTGCCAATGGCATCGGCGATGTCCTGCGTCCCCACGGAACCGAACAACTTGCCCTCTTCGCCGGCGTTGTGGCCGATGGTCACCGCACCCAGCTCAGCCACCTTGGCCGCACGGGCCTGGGCCGCAGCCAGCGTGTCGGCAGCGGCCTGTTCCAGCTCTGCCCGGCGCGCCTCGAATTTGGCGATGTTGTCGGCGCTGGCCATTACCGCCTTGCCGCGCGGGATCAGGTAGTTGCGACCGTAGCCGGCGCGCACCTTGATCTTCTCACCCAGGCCACCCAGGTTGCGTACTTTTTCCAGCAGAATCACTTCCATCTTAACTCACCTCGGCTCACTATCCATCCCGGCACCAGGACCGCCTACGATTCGCGGTCCTTGTTACCGAAGAACATTCTGAAATTCATCCAGTTATCGACCAGTCCGGCCACTGCCAGGGTCAATACCGTTTGCGTCGTCATGGCCGGCAGCACCAGCAACACATACACCGCCACCAGCCATGCCCTGTTGGCCCCGGCATCGGCCACCAGTCCATGCACCACCGCAAGTCCCTGCAACAGTTGCAACAACACCAGCAACGGCAGCACGTCCCGCAGCAAGCCCGCACCCGGCAGCGCCGCCAGCGCGACAACCGCCACCGCGACGGTCGCAATGCCGAATGCCTTACCGAGCCGCAGCGCGTGAAACTCCTGCCGGAAACCACCCGGATTGTACAGTATCGCCTGCCACCAACGCGCCAGGAACAGACTGATCACAATACCGAAGGTGATCGCCGCAGCGAACATCCCCGTCATCATGTGCGCAATCCGTCCCATCACCTGCCGCAGCGCCGCGCTCTGCTCCGGTGGGGCATCCGCCACCATGCGTTCCAGCATCTTGTGCCACCACGCAACCGGATCCGGCACCGCGGCATGCACGCCGATAACCACGATCACGCCAAACAGTCCGGCCAGCAGCAGACTGCGTTCCAGCCGCACCGTCCGCCGCAGACTATAGGCCGCCACCATCACCGGCAGCCACAAACCCAGCGCCAGCAACAACGGTCCGATCGGGTTGCCGGCCATCAGACCACCGATCAGTGCGGTGACCACCAGCGCACCGCCGACGACCTTGAACGCCGCCAGCGGCCCCAGGCGCAGCATCACCAAGCCCACGGCGCCACCGCTGAGATAGCCCAGCGGCGGCACCAGGGCCGCTATGCCGGCCACCAGGATCGCCTGTAGCGGTCCACGCATGATGTAGTTCGCCAGGAACTTCATCCCGTGCCCGCGTCGTCAGGAGACCCAGCCGCCGGCCGGATCAGTCGTGGGCGTCGCTATACGGCAGCAGCGCCAGATAACGGGCACGCTTGACGGCCAGCGCCAGCTGGCGCTGATACTTGGCCTTGGTACCGGTAATCCGGCTGGGAACAATCTTGCCGGTCTCGGTCACATAATTCTTCAGGGTGTTCAGATCCTTGTAATCGATCTGCTTGACCCCTTCGGCCGTAAAACGGCAAAACTTCTTGCGTCGAAAGAAACGAGACATCGTTTAATCTCCTGTCATGATTGTGCGGCCAACCCTTAAGGTTGCAGCCGTTCTATCCGTTCGGCGTGGAGCACCAGCTTCGCCTCATCGCTGCGGTGATCCGCGCGGCTCAGAAAGCCGCCGATCTTGACCTGCTCTCCCTCCCGCAGCCCCGCAGCCACAGTTTCCAGTTGCGGGCCACAGGCGACCACTTGGAGTTTGAGTGCCACCTGTCGCGACAATCCGGCCTCAAGGCGCTGCGACTGGTGCAGCAGGGTGAAGCGGGTAACCGAGATGCCGGCGGGAGTGGTGCGCGTCTCCGGCCGCCGCGCCACAACTCCGGCGATCAGCAGGCGGTTGTCCACGCCACTCAACCTTAGTCGGCCACAGCCTCCTCGGCTTCGGACTCGGACTCGGACTCGGACTCGGACTCGGCTTCGGCGGACTCACCACCCTCGCTATCGTCACGGCCGCCGCGCTCACGGCGCTCGTCGCGCTCTTCATGCGACTTGGCCAGGAACGAAGGCTCGGTCAAAGCCTCGTCCATGGTCAGGATCATGTTGCGGATCACGGCGTCGTTGAAACGGAAGGCGGATTCCAGCTCCTTCATGGTCTCCACCGGGCACTCGATGTTCATCAACACGTAGTGCGCCTTGTGGATCTTGGCGATGGGATAGGCGAGCTGGCGGCGACCCCAGTCTTCGAGACGGTGGATCTTGCCTTCGGCGGATTCGATGGTCGAACGGTAGCGCTCGATCATGGCAGGAACCTGCTCGCTCTGGTCCGGGTGGACCAGAAACACGATTTCATAGTGCTTCATTGTTACTCCTCGCGGATTAAACAGCCTGGGTCTGGCTCCGCCCAGGCAAGGAGCAATACCGCCCCACGGCGGTATCAAAGGGGCCGCATTATATCGGGGGCGGGGCCCGCGGTCTAGGGGGGTGGGTAAAGGCAAAAGGCGGGAGGAGGACGGCAGGACAAAACTCGCGACCTGTTCCTTCTGCCTTTACCCCATGTTTCGCTGACGCAGCGCCTCGAACAGGCAGACACCGGTGGCCACCGACACATTGAGGCTCTCGACGCTGCCGGCCATCGGGATGCGGATCAGCAGGTCGCAGTGTTCGCGCGTGAGACGACGCAGACCGCTGCCCTCCGCCCCCATCACCAGGCCCAGCGCCCCCCGCAGGTCGGCGGCGTAAAGCGACTGCCCCGCCTCTCCGGCCGCCCCGATCAGGAACACCCCGTTTTGCTGCAACATGCGCAGCGTCCGCGCCAGGTTGGTCACCTGCACGAACGGCACGCTCTCCGCCGCCCCGCTCGCCACCTTGCGCGCCACCGGCGTCAGGCCGCACGCCTTGTCGCGCGGCGCGATCACCGCATGCACGCCGGCGGCATCCGCGCTACGCAGGCACGCCCCCAGATTGTGCGGATCGGTAACGCCGTCGAGGATCAGCAGAAACGGCGCCTCCTGCAACTCCGTCAGCAGCTGTTCGAGAAAGGTCTCATTGCGCACCTCCGCCGGCCGCACCCGCGCCGCGGCGCCCTGGTGGCGATCGCTCCCCGCCAGCTTGTCCAGCTCCTGCCGGCTGACCCATTGGGGTTCGATACCGGCGCGTTGAGCCGCGCGTTCCAGGGCCAGCAGCCGCTGATCGCGCCGCCCCTGGTCGAACCACAGGGCGACCAACCGATCCGGTCGGCGCAACAGCGCTTCGACGCTGTGCAGACCAAACACCAGCTCCGTTGCCGCCATGAGCGTTCAGCCGCGGTCGCGGCTCACTCCGCCGCCGGCGTACGCCGTTTGCCACGCCGCCGACGCTTCTTCTTTTTCGCGTCTCCAGCCGCCGGCTGTTGCGGTGCTGCGGCGGCAGTGTCGGCCTTGGCTTTGGACTTGGACTTGCTCTTGCCTTTGCTCCGGCCTGCGGCCTTGTTTTCCTGTCCCGGCTCGCCGGCCAAACCGAAGTCGATCTTGCGTTCGTCCAGGTCGACGCGCAGCACCTGGACCTCCAGCTTGTCGGCCAGGCGATAGATACGGTGGGTGCGTTCGCCCACCAGACGGTGGTGGGCGGGATCGAAATGGTAATAGTCGTTGTGCAGGCTGGTGACGTGCACCAGTCCCTCGATGTAGATGTCGTTCAATTCGATGAACAGGCCGAACCCGGTCACGCCGGTGACGATCCCCGGGAATTCGGCACCCACCTTGTCCAGCATGTATTCGCACTTGAGCCAGTCCACCGCGTCGCGCGTCGCCTCGTCCGCACGGCGCTCGGTCATAGAGCAGTGCTCGCCCAGTGCCACCATGTCGTCATGACCGTAGCGGAACGCCTCCGGCCGCTTGCCCGACAGCACGTGACGGATGGCCCGGTGCACCAGCAGGTCCGGATAACGCCGGATGGGCGAGGTGAAGTGGGTATAGGCCTCGTAGGCCAGGCCGAAGTGGCCTTCGTTGTCAGGCGAATAGACCGCCTGCGACAGACTGCGCAGCAACACCGTCTGAATCAGATGGACATCGGGCCGCTCGCCGATCTGTCGCAACAGCGCTGCATAGTGGTGCGCCTGCGGCTGATCGCCGCCGCCGAGGGACAGGCCCATCTCACTGAGGAATTCGCGCAGATTGGTGAGCTTCTCCTGGGTCGGCCCCTGGTGCACGCGATAGACGATGGGCACCTTGGCCTTGCTGAGAAAATCGGCCGTCGCCACGTTGGCCAGCAACATGCACTCTTCGATCAGGCGGTGGGCATCGTTACGCACCACCGGCACCACGCTTTCGATCTTCTTGCCTTCGCCGAATACGATGCGGGTCTCGGTGGTCTCGAAATCGATGGCGCCGCGCTTCTGGCGCTGCACGTTAAGCGCCTGGAACAGCGCATAGAGGTGCTCCAGGTGCGGCACTACCTCCCGGTACTCGGCGCGCAGCGCCGCGTCGCCGTCCACCAGCATCGCCGCCACCTTGGTGTAGGTGAGACGCGCCGCCGAACGCATTACTGCGGGGTAGAAGGTGTAGTCGCCGAGCGTGCCGCCGGCCGACACCTCCATGTCGCACACCATGCAGAGGCGATCGACCTGGGGATTGAGCGAACAGAGACCGTTGGACAGCTGCTCCGGCAGCATCGGAATGACGCGACCGGGGAAATAGACGGAATTGCCGCGCAACCGCGCCTCGGCATCCAGCGCGGTACCGGGACTGACATAGTGGGAGACATCGGCGATGGCGACCACCAGCCGCCAGCCCTTGCCGCGCGGCTCCGCATAGACCGCGTCGTCGAAGTCCATGGAGTCGTCTCCGTCGATGGTCACCAGCGGCATGGAGCGCAGGTCAGTACGCCCCTGCTTGGCCTCTTCCGGCACCACCGGCGGCAGTTTTTCCGCCTCGTCCTCCACCAGCGGCGACCACTCCAACGGCAACTGATGGGCGCGGATGGCCACGTCAATCTCCATCCCCGGCGCCATGTGATCGCCGAGGATCTCGATCACCCGGCCGATGGCCTGGCGATAACGGGTCGGCTGCTCGATGATCTGGGCCGTGACGATCTGGCCGTGGTGGGCACCGTAAGCCTGCTCCTGCGGCACCAGGATCTCGTGCACGATGCGTTTGTTGTCCGGCACCACGAAGCCGACGCCGCCCTCCACGTGGTAGCGTCCCACCAC
>CAYQWR010000022.1:0-22121 GCA_964421235.1 uncultured Thiohalomonas sp.
AAACATTCCAATGTTGCCGGCGGCACGGTATCCAGGGTACGAACCATCGGTAGTGTGAGTACGTCATATATTAGCGCTCAATATAGTGTGTTCGTACGCTGGATATCAGGTGTGTTGTGGATTTGAAGCAACAGCCTCTTGAAAAAATGTTGCAAGTTTGCTTGTTACCTGTAAGTTTCTGTTTATAATGATTTACGACACTGTGTCTCTAAATCAAGGAGAAATAATGCCATGCCGAAAGTGAAAAGACGCGCAGTCGCCAAGAAAACGGTGAAGGCTAAAGCTGCGAAGACCAAAACTGCAGTTAAGAAAGCGGTCCGTAGGGGCCGGCCAACAACGAAGCGGACGGCTGGTAAAAAGACGCTTGCGGCATCCGTGAAGAAGATGAATGCACAGGCGAAACTCGTGAAAGCCCGTGTTGCGGCTCAGAAGAAGAAGGCTGCCCAGCAAGAGAAGGCCATGCGCGTTAAGATGCGTGCAGCAGTCGCCGAAGCCAAAGCCCGCCTGAAGGCGGTGATGGACGAGGAGAAGGCCTTTGAAGCCAAGGCAGCGGTGGTTGCGAAGGCAGTTGCTGCTTGGGAAAAGAAACATGTGAAAAAGGCTGTCAGCAAGAAGAAACGCAAACCGGCGCGTAAAAAACGCGTGGTGAAGAAGGCCGCAGTCTGATACGAAAGGGCCTCAGCCTGATGTAGAAAGGCCACCGTCGCCAGCGACGGTGGCCTTTTTTCTTATGAAGACAGGAGCGGATTCGCGGCTAAATCAAGCCGGCGAAGGGTTCCACCTCCACCATGCTCCCTGCGGGGACCATTCCCGAGTCGGCCGGCAGAATGATGAAACAGTTGGCCTGGCTCATCGAGCGCAACACGTGCGAACCCTGCGGACCGGTGCTGCGCACCACCAACTCCCCCTGCTCGTCGCGATAGAGGAATCCGCGCTGAAAATCGGTGCGCCCCGGTGATTTTTTCAGCGCATCGACGCAGCGCAGCGTCAGCCGTAGCGGTCTAACGCCGGTTTGCCCCATCAGCTTGAGCAGGATGGGCTGCACGATTTGATAAAAGGTCGTCATTGCGGAGACCGGGTTGCCGGGAAGGCCGAAGAAGGCGGTGTTTCCCAGCTTGCCGAAGGCGAGCGGTTTTCCGGGTTTCATCGCGATCTTCCAGAAGTGCACCTGCCCGAGCCGTTCCAGGGTCTCTTTCACATAATCGGCTTCGCCCACCGAGACGCCCCCGGAAGTTAGCAACACGTCCGCCATGGCCGTTGCGTGGCGGAAGGCTGCGTCGAGCGCTTCGCGGTTATCGGGCACGACGCCCATGTCGATGATTTCGGCGCCGAGCCGGCGCAGCATGCCGTGGAGCGTGTAGCGGTTGCTGTCATAGAGTTGTCCGTCGCCCAACGGTTCGCCGAGTGAGCGCAATTCGTCTCCGGTGGAAAAGAAAGCGACACGCAAGCGGCGCGTCACCTTCACTTCGGCGATGCCGAGAGAGGCCAACAGGCCCAATTCCGCCGGATTGATCCGTTGTCCGCGCGACAGCACCACCTGACCGAGCGCCATATCCTCTCCGGGCAGGCGCACGTGCTGGCCCGGTCTGTGCCCGGCAGCGACCACGATCGAGTCGCCCTGGCGGGCGGCATCTTCCTGCATGATCACGGTGTCGGCACCGGCCGGCAGTTTGGCGCCGGTCATGATGCGCACGGCTTGTCCCGCGCCGACGCCGGCGGCGAAGGGGTGACCTGCGAGTGCGGTGCCGATGATCTGCAAGGTAACCGGCGCCGCCGCTGAAATATCGGCGCAGCGCACGGCATAGCCGTCCATTGCGGAATTGGCGTAGGACGGCACGTTGAGCGGGCTGCAAATGTCCTCGGCGAGGATACGGTCGAGCGCGCTGCGCAGGGCCAGCTGTTCAAAACCGGTGATCGGTTCGACGGCGTCGCCGATGCGGGCCAGAGCCCGCTCCACGGTGAGAAGGTCGTCCGTTGCCGCGGCGACACCGCCGTCAGTCTGTCTCTTTGCCGTCATCTTCCGTCCTTCGGCCTACTCAATGCGTAGATCATTATGGGTAGCGACGCCCGGGGTATCCAGCGCCGGCCGGGTGGGGCCCACGATATGCGTAACGATAAACTCCGCGATCGATTCCGGGTTGTTCATGTCCAGGGTGGGGATGGCGATATCCGAATCCAACGGTACGTCGCTGGCGACGGCCACGATCTCCGGGTCGGACGGATACAACGGCGCTTTTCCGAGCGCCGGCCGATACAACTCAATCTTCGCTATTCGTTCGTGTTTGAAACCCTCGATCAATATCAGGTCGAGGTGTCGATGATCCAGCGCCTGCAGCAACTCGGGCAAATCGGGTTCCGGTGCATCATCGTTCAGTTCGGTGATCAGCGCCCAGCGCCGTCGTGAAGCCACCAATACTTGGTCGGCTCCGGCGCTGCGCAGGCGATAACTGTCTTTGCCCGTCTGGTCGATGTCGAAGGTATGGTGGGTGTGTTTGAGCGCGGCGAGGCGCAGTCCGCGACGGCGCAACAAGGGTATCAGACGTTCCAGCAAGGTGGTCTTCCCGGTGCCGCTATCAGCGACAAACGCGACCCGCGGCGTCGAATGCGCGTCCGCCCCCAGTGCCTGCAGTTGTTCCGGGGTGTTCACGTTCACAAATGCGTCGGGCGCAGCCGAGTAATCGACCGTCGTGTGTCTTACGCTCCGTAACCACTCCTGCACGCGGCGTTGCCCGCTGTCGAGATAGCGCTCCAGTGCGGGACGAACGCGGTGACGCAACAGCATGACAGCGGCGTGCAGCCGCGTTCCGTCATCGATCGAGCAGACGTCGGCGTCATCCCGTTCCAGTGCCTCGCGCATGCGCCCGACCAGATCCGGCGGCAGCCGGGGCATGTCGCACGGAACCACCAGTACATAACCGGCGGGGCAGGCCTGCAATGCCGTCAATACGCCGGCAAGCGGTCCGGGCTGGCCGGGGATGGCGTCGGCGATCACCGGCAGTCCCAGTGCGGCATAGTCGGCGGGCATGCGGTTGCTGTTGATGAAAATGGCGCTCACTTGCGGTCGCAGCGCCGCCACCACGTGGGCTATCAGCGGCCATCCTGCAAGCGGCAGCAGCGCCTTGTCGCGGCCGCCCATGCGACGGCCGCGCCCGCCGGCGAGGATAACGGCGCAAATGTCGGCAGCAGGGGTGGCGGTTTCGTGCATAGCGATGGGCGGGGTATTGCCGGAGGTGTTTGCATCGTACCATGGGGGCGGCGGGGCGTGCGGGCTCCAACGTGACAGGGGAGGCGGGTATGGGGAAGCGGAGCGAACGGGGCGGGCCGGCGCAACCCACGGTGCAGCTGCTGGACAAGCAGGTCTGCTATCAGGGATTTTTCCGTATTGAGCGCTATCGGTTGCGTCATCGGTTGTACGACGGGGCGATGAGCGCACCGCTGGTGCGGGAACTGTTCGAGCGGGGCCATGCAGCGGCGGTATTGCCATACGATCCGGTCCTCGATCGTATCGTGTTGCTGGAACAGTTTCGCATCGGCGCACTGACGGCGCCGGGCGGCGCATGGCTACTGGAGATTGTCGCCGGTATTATCGAGCCGGGGGAGAGCGCGGAGGAGGTCGTGCGGCGCGAACTGCATGAGGAGGCCGGATGCACCCTGCTGGGGCTGGAACCGATATGCGAATATATGGTGAGTCCCGGTGGTACCTCCGAGCGGATCAGCCTGTTTTGCGGCCGGGTCGATGCCCGCGGAGTCGGGGGGATACACGGCCTGGCCGAGGAAGGTGAGGATATCAAGGTCGCAAGCGTGGGTTTCGACGAGGCGGTCGCGTTGTTGAACGCCGGTCGGCTGGATTCGGCCAGTCCGATTATTGCGTTACAATGGCTGGTCCTCAACCGCGACCGCCTGCGGCAACGCTGGGGTCTTGAATAAATCGCAAAATGGACGATATTAATAGTGTCCTACAGATTGAAGTGAACGTTATGAGTATTTCCGGTGTATTCAACCATGCCATCCTCGGTATGCAGCGCGGCTTAGCCGGGCTGAATCGCGACTCCGCTCAGCTCGCCAGCGCCAAGGCGATGACGGAGGGGCCGTCGGCTGCGCCCTTGGTCGACAGCAAGATCAACGCCCTCCAGGTTGAGGCCAATGCCAAGGTCGTGACCACCACCGACAAGGCCATCGGCAGCCTGTTCAACGAAAAAGCCTGAGTAAATCCGTCTTTCGTCGCCTCAACAGGCCCCTGTCGTGACAAATGATCGAAATTTGTGACGGGCGTCGTGCTTTTCGGCCTTTGCTCATATACTGGGCCGCTTATTCCTACCGCTTTGAGATAAAGTGGAACACTCACATATAGAAAGGGGCTACCGGTGCAAGCCAGTCATTCGGCGATTGAGATGCGTCTTCAGATCCAGAAGCTCAATACGCTTCCGCCGATGTCTCTGGTGGCCCAACAACTGCTTGCCGCGCTGAGCGACAACAACCTGGACGTGCGCCACATCGCCGCCATCATCGAACGGGATCCCGCACTGTTGGCGCGGATTATCGGTCTGGCCAATTCCGCCTACTACGGTTACACCGAGCGCGTCACCACTGCGGAAGACGCCATCTTCCATGTCCTGGGGCTCAACACCGCACGTAACCTGGCGCTCAGCATGGTACTGAGCGGCCCGTTTCAAACGGCCCACTGCCGCGAATTCCACCTCGACGAATACTGGACCAATGCCATGGTGACGGCCGCGCTGACGCAGCGGTTGGCGCGTCATGTATCGACCGAACCGGCGCCCAACGCCGGCAATGCCTATTTGGCGGGACTGTTGCACAGTTTGGGGACGCTGGCATTGGTTCATCTTTATCCGGCGGAGATGGCGACGATATTTCGCCAGGCGGATGAGGGCGACGGGATGACCCTGGCGCAGCGGGAAACGGCGTTGCTTGGGGCCGATCATCTCCAGGTGGGCGGCTGGCTGGCCCGCAAATGGCATCTTCCCCAGTTCGTGGTCACCGTCATCGAGAAGCACGAGGACGCCGATTACCGTGGCGAACATCGTGCGTTGGCGCACTTGGTCGGTTTTTGCGTGCGCTGGCTGGAACGACAGAACCGGAACGATGATGAGGTGGACTTGGGGAGTTTGGCCACCCTGGGGATAGCCGCCGGCGATGCGGAAAAGGTTCTGGACGAAATGCTTGACCAGAAGGCGGCCATCGCCGAGTTGGCCAAGGTCATGTCCGCGGATTGAGGCAGCGACGGTATGGACAGCGTTCCGTTTGTAGAATCGTTTCGCGAGCTCAACGACAGTTTTCTCAAGCTCATCGACTCGCTGTCGGCGCTGCGTGGTTTGTCGGTGCTGCGGGTATACGGTCAGAGCGATCGTCAGCTCGTCTCCAGCGCCCTGGATGTGCTGATGCAGAATCAGGATTTGGAGCGCTGTTCGGTCTATCTGCTGCGTGATGGGAAACTGATCAACGAGGCGGGGCTCGATTGGGCCGACTTGATGGCGATCCACGGCAACGGTGGTGAGCGCCCGTCGCCGCGGTGCGCGACTTTTGACGTGGGCGAGGGGTTGATCGGTCTGGCGGCGCAAACCGGCGTGCTTCAGCACAGCCGCAACTGTAACGAAGATCTCCGCTTTGAACGTGATTGCAGCGGCTATGGCGGCACCGGGATCGGCATTGGTTCGTTGATCAGCCTGCCCATCAAGGCCAGCGGCGAGGTGTTGGGCGTCCTCAACGTATCGCATCCTCACCCCGCTTTCTTCACCGATGCGCACGAACGCACCCTGTTTATTTTCAGTAATTTTCTCGGCCAGATGTTGGTGAATAATCGTCTGCTCGCCGACATGGAGCGCGTGGTCAGGGAACGCACACGGCAGTTGGAGCAGACGCTGGCCGATGCCGAGGCGCTCAAGCGCCGTTATGCCGAACTCTCTGTCATCGACGAACTGACCGGGTTGCACAATCGCCGCTTCTTTTTCCCCGAGGCGCGCGCTGCGCTGGCGCGCTGCCTGCGCGTAAAAAGGGAGTTTTGCGTGCTGTTGGTGGATATCGATTATTTCAAATCCGTCAACGACACTCACGGTCATCGCGCCGGCGATGAGATGTTGCGTCGTACCGCCGAACTGTTCCGGCGTCACGTGCGGGAAGGGGATCTCCTGGCGCGCTTCGGTGGCGAGGAGTTTGTCGTCGCACTACCGGACTCCACCCTGGAAGGGGCCAAACAGACGGGTGAACGGATACGCCTGGCGGTGAAGGAGACGGCCCACGTACTCGATGGACACAACGTGACCGCCACCGTCAGTATCGGTATCGCCTGTGTCGCCGGCAAGGAGTCCGGCGACACGCAGCAGTTGCTGGATCGCCTGCTGAGCGAGGCCGATCAGGCACTCTATTTCGGTAAACACCACGGGCGCGATCAGTGTTGCGCCTACGCTGAAATTGCCTGCTTTCTCTGAATTCCTTTACGCCGCAAGGTTATCGAAACCCTGTTGGCCGCACTTGCGGCCGGCGAGGCGTGCCGCTTCGATTACGGCCAATTCCAGCGGGCGGTTGCGCGCCAGTCCGTGGATCAGGCCGGCGTTGAATACGTCGCCTGCCCCGATGGTGTCGACCATCTGGCGTGGCGGAAAGGCCGGTGTGTAACAGTTGTGTTGATCCCGGTCCTTGGCGTACGCGCCGCCGTCGCCCCAGGCGCATACCAGACGCGCCTGCGGCGCTTGCGGGCGCACCCAGTCAAGCAGCGCCTCGGCGCGGGTGTGACGGAGCGAGCGGGCGTAGTGGCGGGAAAAGATCAGCAGATCCGGCAAGGGAAACAGTCGCTCGATCATGTCGCGCGGCTTTTCGATTTCGACGGAGCAGGGCAGATCGGGGCGCTGCTCTTTCACGCGCTTCAGCATCTGCGCGGTGGCTTCCACGTTGCGCCCTTCGAAGTGAATCCAGTCGAACCGCGACAGGTCGATCGCGCAAAAGCGCTCGTAGTCGTACTCCTCCAGGTCGCGGTAGTGAACGATGCTGCGCGAACCGGTCTTTTCAGTCAGCGTAACGTACGATGTCGGCACCTTGCCGTGGGGCAATGACTTGACCTCAGAGAGGTCTATGCCGTGCTGCGCCAGGTCGTCCACGATAATCTGCGCGTCCTGCTCCTCGGTCAACGTTCCGGCCCAGCTGCATTGATGTCCGAGCTGGCTCAGAACCACCAGGGTATTGGTGGCGTTGCCGCCGCGGCGCAGCAGCTGCGCGCCGGCGCGCACTTCCGTGTCTTCGGCAGGGTATGCCGCCACTACGTTGATGATATCCAGCGTCGCGATACCGACGGCGAGTATTCGGGCCATGGCAGTGTTCCATCAGCAGGGGCCGATAGCTTAGCGAGGGTTTGGCGCCGACGATGTGGCGTCGTTAACATTTTGCTGCTGCGACAGCGCCCATGCAACATGTTCCTGCACCAGCGCCGACGGATCCGCCATGCGCGTTGCGAGGGCCGCGGCAATCTCCCGTGCCGGGGGGCTGTTGCCGAGGGCGACGGCGATGTTGCGCAGCCAGCGCTGGTAACCGAGCCGGCGTATGGCGCTGCCCTCGGTGCGGCGCAAGAACTCGGTTTCGCTCCAGCCGAACAGCTCCAGCAGTTGCGGCGCGTCCAGGCCGTGACGCACGGCAAAATCCGTTTCCGCAGTGAGGCGGGTGAAGCGGTTCCAGGGGCAGACCAGCTGGCAGTCGTCGCAGCCGTAGATGCGGTTGCCCAGCAGCGGGCGCAGTTCCGGCGGAATGGCGCCATGCAGTTCGATGGTGAGGTAGGAGATGCAGCGGCGCGCGTCGACCACCTGCGGCGCGACTATCGCGCCGGTCGGACATATATCGATACAGCTTTGACAGCGGCCGCAATGGTCGGCAACCGGCGCGTCCGCCGGTAGCGGCAGGTCGGTGTAGATTTCGCCGAGGAAAAACCAGGAGCCGCTGCGGGTCAGCAGATTGGAGTGTTTGCCGATCCACCCCAGCCCGGCGGCGGCGGCCAGCGGCTTCTCCAGTACCGGCGCACTGTCGACGAAGACCCGGTGGCCGAACGGGCCGATCTCGGCGGCGATGCGGTCGGCCAGCCGTTGCAGTCGGTTGCGCATCACCTTGTGGTAGTCGCGCCCCAGCGCGTAGCGCGAGATATAGCCTTGGCGCGGGTCGTCGATGACGCGCCAGGGTTCCGCCGCGTCGGGCAGGTAATCCATCCGGACCGAGATGACGCTGAGCGTGCCTGCCACCAATTCCGCCGGCCGGCTGCGCTTGCTGCCGTGTCGCGCCATGTATTCCATCTCGCCGTGCATGCCGGCGGCGAGCCAATGCTGCAGCCGTTGTTCGGCCACGCCGAGTTCGGTGTTGCTGAAACCCAATTGCTGAAATCCCGATGCCTCGCCCCACTGGCGGATGCGCCGGGCCAGGGCGGCGTAGTCGCAGGCGGTGGTGTTCTGCCGGTCGGTCATAGCCGGTATGATAGCGCCCATGAAGCCGTTACCCCATGACCTTTACTGCGCCGATCAGGTGCGCGAACTCGACCGCCTTGGCTGCGAGGCGGCCGCTATCCCGGAGATCGACCTGATGCGTCGGGCCGGCGCCGCCGCCTTCGCACTGTTGCGGCAACGCTGGCCGCAGGCGCGCCGCGTCGCGGTGTGTTGCGGCGTCGGCAACAATGGCGGCGACGGCTATGTGGTGGCGACATTGGCACACAGCGCCGGGCTGGCGGTGGAACTGCTGCAGGTGGGGGACGCGGGGCGCCTGCGCGGCGCCGCCCGAAGCGCGGCGGAGGCGGCGCTGGCGGCGGGGCTTGCGCCGCTGCGGTTCGATGCGGCGGCGGTGCGGCGCGCCGACGTGGTGGTCGACGCCCTGCTCGGTACCGGGTTGAGCGGCGAGGTCGCGGACGAATGGCGTACCGTCATTGACGCGATCAACGGTGCCGGGCGGCCGGTGTTGGCCATCGATCTCCCTTCGGGGATCGATGCCGACAGCGGCGCGGTGCGGGGTGCCGCGGTCCATGCCGCCGCGACCATCACCTTTATCGGTTTGAAGCGGGGGTTGCTGACCGCGTCGGGTCCGGGATATTGCGGCGAACTCCGGTTCGATGGGCTGGAGCTGCCGGCCGAGATCTACGACCGCGTTCCGGCCGCCGCCCAGCGGCTGGAATTGAGCCGTTTTCGCAGCGCGCTGCCGCCGCGGCGGCGCGACGCGCATAAGGGCGACTTCGGCCATCTGCTGGTTGTCGGCGGCGACGCGGGCATGGCCGGGGCCGTGCGCCTGGCGGCGGAGGCCGCCGCCCGGGTTGGCGCCGGTCTGGTCAGCGTCGCGACCCGTGCCGCCCATGCGGCGACCATCGCCGCGGCGCGCCCCGAATTGATGTGCCACGGTGTGGAATCGCCGCGGGAGCTGGCGGCGCTGCTGCGCCGCGCCAGCGTCGTCGCCATCGGCCCCGGCTTGGGGCAGGGGGCATGGGGACGCGCCCTGTTGGGATGCGTACTCGATGCCCGCCAGTCGTTGGTGGTGGACGCCGACGCACTGAACCTGCTCGCCGAGGATCCGGCGCGGCGCGACGATTGGGTATTGACCCCCCATCCGGGCGAGGCCGGGCGGTTGCTGGGCCAGGGGGCAGACGAGGTACAGCGCGACCGTTTCATCGCCGCAGCCGAACTGCAGGCGAGTTACGGCGGTGTGGTGGTGCTGAAGGGGCCGGGTACCCTGGTGCTGGCCGGCGACGGCATGCCGGCCATATGCAGCGGCGGCAATCCGGGCATGGCCTCGGGGGGAATGGGGGATGTTCTCACCGGCATCATCGCCGGTTTGATCGCGCAGGGGTTCGGCCTGCGCGACGGGGCTGCGGCAGGCGTCTGTCTGCATTCCGCCGCCGCCGACGAGGCTGCCGCCGGCGGCGAACGGGGGCTGCTGGCATCGGACCTGTTTCCCCGCCTGCGGCCATTGGCCAACCCCTGACCATGTCCCGGTGGCGACGGGAGCTGGCCGACGGCGACGCCACGGAGGCACTCGGCGCAGCGCTGGCGGCCTGCGTCGGCGCCGGCCGGTTGTTGCTGTTCCTGTGCGGCGAACTGGGTGCCGGCAAAACCACGCTGGTGCGCGGCTACCTGCGGCAGAGCGGTCACCCCGGCGCGGTCAAGAGTCCCACCTACACCCTGGTCGAGCCCTATGAACTGCCGGGGCGCCGCCTCTATCACTTCGACCTGTACCGCCTGGGCGATGCGGAGGAGCTGGAGTATCTCGGCATCCGGGACTACCTGACCGATGATGCCCAGTGCCTGGTGGAGTGGCCCGAGCGGGGGCGCGGCGTGTTGCCGGAGCCCGATATCCGCGTGGAGCTGGCGTATCGGGGAGAGGGGCGTCTGGTCACGCTGGAAGCACTCACTTCGCGGGCGATTCCGATACTCGCCTGCCTTCGCGCCCGCTTGGGTGACGGTTGATTTTTCCGCGATTCAGTATTAAGTTACACATTAATCCTAAAAACTTTCTCACGAAAGTATCGTATCTCAATAAATTTGCTTGTTTTTTGGTACGCTGGGGGAGACTCCAAGGGGCGAAGAATGATTAAAAGAGCCTGTACCATAATGCTGCTGCTACTGCTGCCGCTGGTGGTCGAGGCCCAGGTGGTGTCGGTACGCGGCGTGCGCGTTTGGACGGCCCCCGACAATACCCGCCTGGTGTTCGATGTCAGCGGTCCGGTTGAGCACACACTGTTTCTCCTGAAGGATCCTGCCCGGCTGGTGATCGATATCAAGGACACCAGGCTCGCCGATAGTTTGAGCGGTTTCGACCTGCACAACAGCCTGATCAAAGACATGCGTTCGGCCGAGCGCAATGGCCACGACCTGCGTGTGGTGCTGGACCTGACCGGCCCGGTGCGGCCGCAGAGCTTTTTGTTGCGGCCCAACGCCGAATACGGTCATCGCTTGGTGATCGACCTGTTCAATCCCGGTACGGACAGCGTGGCGAAAACCGAGAGTGCGCCGCCGATCAGCGCCGCCGGTAAGCCGCGTCCGATTGTCATCGCCATCGATGCGGGGCATGGCGGCGAAGACCCCGGCGCCATCGGCCCGGACGGCATAAAAGAGAAGAATGTGACCCTGGCGATCGCGCGCAAGTTGTACGCGTTGGTGTCGCGCACGTCGGGGATGAAGGCGGTGATGACCCGCTCCGGCGACTATTACGTGTCGTTGGGGCGGCGGGTGCAGATTGCGCGTGAACATCACGCCGATCTGTTTATCGCGATCCACGCCGACGCATGCCCGGGAGATGCGCGCGCGCGCGGGGCATCGGTCTATACCTTGTCGGCGCGCGGCGCCTCCAGCGAACAGGCCCGTTTGCTGGCCAACCGGGAAAACTCCTCGGACATCATCGGCGGCGTCAGCCTCGACGACAAGAGTGACCTGTTGGCGTCGGTGTTGTTGGACCTTTCCTTGACCGGGACGATCGCGGCCAGCAATGAAGTGGCGCAACAGGTATTGGCACAATTGCGACATGTAGGCCCGCTGCACCTCGGGCGAGTGGAAGAGGCCGGCTTCCGAGTGTTGAAGGATCCCAATGTGCCTTCGATTCTGGTGGAAACCGCCTATATCACCAACCGCCGCGAAGAACATCAATTGATTAACCCGCAGCACCAAATGAAGTTGGCGCGCGCCATTTTCCAGGGGGCCGTGGCCTATTTACACCAAAACCCGCCGCCGGGAACGCTGTTGGCGATGCAGCGCAATCGACGGCAGCAGCTGGCATTGCAGCAACATCGGCAGCAGCGCCATGTGATCAGTCGCGGCGAGACCCTTTCCGCCATTGCCCGCCAGTATCAGGTGAGCGTCAAGGCGTTGCGCAACACCAACGACATCAAGGGCGACGACCTTTACGTGGGCGAGATCCTGACGATACCGAGCTCAAGCGAAAGCTGAGGCGTCGCCCGGAAGCCGGTCGCGTTGGCGCCGCATTTGTTTTATCCTCCGTCTCCATGTCGCTACCCGCCGCGCCGCGCCGCATCCGCCTGCTCACCCCACTGCTTGCCAACCAGATCGCCGCCGGCGAGGTGGTGGAACGTCCGGCTTCGGTGTTGAAGGAACTGCTCGAAAACAGTCTCGATGCCGGCGCCAGGCGTATCGAGATCGACGCCGACGAAGGCGGCGCAGCCCTGATTCGGGTGCATGACGACGGCAGCGGCATCCGCCGGGAAGACCTGCCGTTGGCCCTCGCCCGTCATGCCACCAGCAAGGTATACGATCACGACGAATTGATGCGGGTGTCGAGCCTTGGCTTTCGCGGCGAGGCATTGGCGAGCATCGCCTCCGTCTCGCGCCTGACCCTGAGCACGCGCGCCGCCGACGAGGCCCACGGCTGGCGTCTCGCCGCAGGGGCCGAACCGATCCCCGATGCTCACCCGGCGGGGACCACCGTCGAGGTGCGCGACCTGTTTTACAACACGCCTGCCCGGCGCAAATTTCTGCGCGCCGAGCGTACCGAATTCGACCATCTGGCGGAGGTGGCGCGGCGCATCGCGCTCAGCCGCTTCGATGTGGCCCTGTCGCTGCGCCACAACGGTCGTCAAGTGTTGCAACTGCGTGCGGTGCAGGACGCGGAACAGGGCGCGCAGCGGGTTGCCGCCGTATGCGGCCGCGGCTTTGCAGAGCGGGCGTGGGCGCTGGACTTCGCCGTTGCCGGGATGCGTTTGTGGGGCTGGCTCGCTCGCCCCGAGGCGGCGCGGGCGCAGACAGACCTGCAATATTTTTATCTCAACGGCCGCGTGATCCGCGACCGCGTGGTCACCCATGCGGTGCGGCAGGCCTTCGGCGATCGACTCTATCCGGGACGTCACCCGGCCTACATCCTCTACCTGGAAATGGAACCGAACCAGGTCGATGTGAATGTCCACCCGACCAAGCATGAGGTACGCTTTCGCGAGGCGCGGCGGGTGCACGATTTCCTGTTTCGCGTGTTGCACGAGGTCGTCGCAGACGGCCCGGTGTCGGCGGCCGCCATTGCCGAATCCGGCGCCGCCTATATGTCCACATCGACGCCGACGGCGCCGATCCCCGGCGCTTCGGCCGAGCGCCGTGTCCTGGGCCTGTTGCATGGGCGTTTTCTGCTGGTGGAGGAGCTCTCCGGTATGCGGTTGGTCGATGTGGCCGCAGTGCGCACGATACGGGCGAGCACCGCGATGCGCGAGGCGCTGGCGCGTGAAGGCCGCGTGCGTGGACAGCCGCTGCTGTTGCCGGTGACCGTGACGGTGACCTCCGACGTGGCCGAACGGCTGGTTGCCGCACAGGCGGCGGTGGCGGCGCTGGGGTTCGACGTCGAACGCCTTGGGCGGGAGCAACTGGCGGTGCGGGAAGTGCCGGTGGTGTTGCGTCACGTGGCCGTGCCGCTGCTGCTGGAGGCCTTGCTGCCGCGGTTGAGCGCCGGGGCCTCCGCGGCGACACTGCTGGACGCACTGGTGCCCTTGGCGGCCGCGGGTGCGGTGCCGGAGCGCGCCGAATGGGACGGGATCGCGGCGGCTGCCGGCGCTACGCCGAACGGCGCCTCGACGGTGCTGTCGCTGGATGAACTGGAGCGCCTGCTGCGCCGGCAGGGTAATTGAGCCACCGATGAGTACCGCGGCGCTTCCTCCCGTTCTCTTCATCATGGGGCCTACCGCGTCCGGCAAGACCGATTTGGCGCTGGAACTGGTCGAGCGCCTGCCGTGCGAGATCATCAGCGTCGACTCGGCCATGGTCTATCGCGACATGGATATCGGCACGGCCAAACCGCCGCCGGAGCTGCTGGCGCGCGCGCCCCATCGGCTGATCGATATCCTTGACCCGGCCGAATCGTACTCCGCTGCCCGATTCCGCGACGATGCCCTGCGCGAGATGGCAGAGATCGTCGCCGCCGGGCGTATTCCGCTGCTGGTGGGGGGGACGGGCCTCTACTTTCGCGCCCTGCGCCGCGGTCTCTCCGACCTGCCGCCCGCGGACCCGGCGCTGCGCACCCGCTTGGAACGGGAGGCCGCCGAGCACGGCTGGGGCGTGCTGCACGATCGCCTGCGTCAGGTGGATCCGCAGGCGGCGGAGCGCATCCATCGCAACGACCCGCAGCGGCTGCAACGGGCGCTGGAGGTGTACGAGTTGACCGGCGTTCCGCTGAGCCGCCTACAGCAGGGCGGCGGTGCGCCGCTGCCCTATCGGGTGTTGCCGCTGGTGGTGGCGCCGACCGACCGTGATTTGCTGCGCGAACGGATCGAGCACCGTTTTCGCCTGATGCTGGAACAGGGGCTGGTGGCCGAGGTGGAGGCACTCTATCGCCGCGGCGACCTCGGTCTCGATATGCCGTCGATCCGCTGCGTGGGCTACCGTCAGGTGTGGAGCTATCTGGCCGGCGAGACCGATTACGCCGTGATGGTGGAGCGGGCGGTGGCGGCCACCCGGCAACTGGCCAAACGCCAGCTCACCTGGCTGCGCAGCGAGCCGGAGAGTCACTGGTTCGATGCCGCCGACGGAAAACTCTTGGAAAAGGTATTGAAATTGGCCGCGACCAACGCCATTAGTTGAGTTTCTGGCGCTATGCTACACTGGAATGAGGTCAGGGAAGCCATAGTTATTTGTTTGATTTGAGTTTGATTTGAGAAAAATCGATGTGCTGTACATCGTTTAGCGACGACACCATGTTTTGCGGATAATAACAAAAGGAGACTATAGAATGAGCAAAGGGCAAGCCCTCCAAGATCCTTATCTGAATGCCCTGCGTAAAGAGCATATCCCGGTCTCGATCTACCTGGTGAATGGGATCAAGCTGCAAGGGCAGATTGAATCCTTCGACCAGTTTGTCGTGCTGCTGAAAAACTCCGTCAGTCAGATGGTGTACAAGCACGCGATTTCCACGGTGGTTCCCTCGCGTAACGTCAAGTTGAACCTTGGCCCGGATGATGTCGTACCTGCGCCGTCCGAGCCGGGCAACCGTATTTGACGACCGACTCTTCCATGCGGCAGCCACCGATGACCAGAGGATGCGCGTTTGTTCGATAGACCAAAGAGTGGTGAACGCGCCATTCTCGTTCATGTGGAGCTGCCGCAGGAGGGCGACAAGGAAGATTTGCAAGAATTTCAAGAGCTTGCTGTTTCTGCGGGTGCGGTTCCCGTCGCCATTGTAATGGCGAGCCGCAAGGCTCCGGACTCCAAGTTTTTTGTGGGCAGCGGCAAGGCGGAGGAGATCCGCCTCGCGGTCCACGAGCAGCAGGCGGAGCTGGTGCTGTTCAATCATGCGCTGTCGCCGGCCCAGGAGCGTAATCTGGAAAAGCTGTTGCAGTGCCGTGTGCTGGACCGTACCGGCCTGATCCTGGATATCTTTGCGCAGCGCGCGCGTTCCCATGAAGGTAAACTGCAGGTCGAGTTGGCTCAACTGCACCACTTGGCGACGCGGCTGGTGCGCGGTTGGACCCACCTGGAACGGCAAAAGGGCGGTATCGGCCTGCGCGGTCCCGGCGAGACGCAGTTGGAAACCGACCGCCGCCTGTTGGCGGACCGCATTCGGATGCTGGAGAAGCGGTTGGAGAAGGTCAACCGCCAGCGGGAACAGGGACGGCGGGGGCGGCGCCGGGCCGACCTGCCCACGGTGTCGCTGGTGGGGTACACCAACGCCGGCAAGTCGACCCTGTTCAATCGTTTGACCACCGCCGGCGTCTACGCCGCCGATCAGCTGTTCGCAACCCTGGATCCGACGCTGCGCCGGGTGGCGCTGCCCGACAACAAGGCGATGGTGTTGGCGGATACGGTCGGTTTCATCCGTCACCTGCCGCACGATTTGGTGGCGGCATTCCGCTCCACGCTGCAGGAGACGCGCGATGCCGCGCTGCTGCTGCATGTGATCGACGCGGCCGACGGCGAGCGGGATGCCAAGCGCGATCAGGTGAATGACGTATTGCACGAGATCGAGGCGCACGAGGTGGCGCAGATCGAGGTGCACAACAAGATCGATTTGGTCGAGCAGGGAGGGCCGCGAATCGAGTACGATGCCGACGGTCGTCCGCGCCGTGTCTACCTGTCGGCACAGACCGGCGACGGCATCGAGTTGTTGTTGCAGGCCATCGCCGATTTCTTCCAGGAAGATATCGTCCACGGCCGCTTGCAGTTGCCGCCCAGCGCCGGACGCTTGCGCGCGGCATTGTATGCGCTCGGCGCGGTACGGACCGAGCAGACGGTGGAAAGCGGCGATTGGGTGCTGGACGTGGAGATCAAGGCGCAGAATCTGGCGATTTTGCGCAAACAGCAGGATTTCGCCTCGTTGTTGCCTTCGGCCTGATGCGGATATTGCCTTGCAGGGGACGGTATACCCCCCTAAAATTCGGCTTTCGTGCGTGGCGCGGCGGTGAAATTTACGACTTAATCACAAGTGAGACAGCTCATGGCTTGGAACGAACCCGGTAATTCCGGCGGACGCGACCCCTGGGGCGGTCGCGGTGACAATCAGGGACCGCCCGACTTGAACGACGTGGTGCGCAAACTGCAGAACAAGTTCAGCGGGTTGTTTGGCGGCCGCGGTTCGGGCATGAGCTCCATCGTCCTGATCCTCGTCGTCATTCTCGGCGTCTGGGCGCTGTCCGGCATCTACATCGTCGACGAAGGCAAGCGTGGGGTAGTGTTGCAATTTGGCGCCTACAAGGAAACCACGCTACCGGGGCCGCACTGGTTTCCCCGTTTGATCCAAAGCGTCTATATCGTCGACATGAACGCGGTGCGTTCGATGGAGGTGGGCAACAGTGCCGATGAGGCGCTGATGCTGACCCAGGACGAAAACATTATCGATGTGAAGTTTACCGTGCAGTATCAGATAAAGGATGCGCGCGACTACCTGTTCAATGTCAAGGAGCCGGAACAGACGCTGCGTGAAGTGGCCGAGAGCGCGGTGCGGGAGATCGTCGGCCAGAGCGAAATGGATTTCGTCCTCACCGCCGGTCGCAGCGAGATACGGGAGCGCGCCAAGAAACTGGTGCAACAGATCCTCGATCGCTACGGCACCGGTCTGGTGGTGGTGAATCTCAATATGCAGAATATCCAGGCACCGGATCAGGTGCAGGGTGCGTTTGCCGATGTGGTCAAGGCGCGTGAGGACGAACAACGCCTGAAGAATGAGGCGGAAACCTACGCCAACGGCATTCTGCCGCAGGCGCGGGGCGATGCGGCGCGCAAGATTGAAGAGGCCAACGCCTACAAGTCCAAGGTGATTGCCGAGGCGCAAGGCGAGACCTCGCGTTTCCTGTCGGTACTCGGCCAGTACAAGAAATGGCCGGCGGTTACGCGCAAGCGCATGTACCTGGATGCAATGGAGTCGGTATTGCAGCGCAGCGGCAAGATCGTGGTGGACACCAAGAGCAGCAACAATCTGTTGTACCTGCCCCTCGACAAGATCGCACAGCCGTTGTCGCAGCGGACCGGGACGGGCAGTGCTGCGACGTCTTCATCCTCAGCGACGTCGGGTTCGACGTCCACCTCTTCCTCGACCGATACGGTACCGTCGAGTGCTTCGAATCGCGACGATCGCAGTCGTAACGATCTGCGCCAACGGGAGGTACGCTGATGTCTCGCGGTACTGTTGCAATTATTGCGCTGGTGGTTGTTGCATGGATAGCCTCCATGTCGGCGTTCGAAGTCAACGAGCGGCAACTGGCGATCAAGTTCCGGCTGGGCGAGTTCGTCCAGGCCGACTATAAGCCCGGCATCCATTTCATGACGCCGTTCATCAATAACGTGCGTAAATTCGATAAGCGCATCATCACGCTTGATGTGGCGTCGGAGCGCTATCTTACCGCGGAGAAGAAGAACGTCATCGTCGACGCCTTCGTCAAATGGCGCATATCCGACGTTGCCACCTTTTACAAGACGATGCGCGGTGACGAGAAGCAGGCGAACCTGCGTTTGGGACAGGTCATCAAGGATGGGCTGCGCAGCGAGTTCGGCAAGCGCACCATCCAGGAGGCGATCTCGGGTGAACGTTCCGAGATTATGCAGAACATCACCCAGCAGATTAGCGGTCAGGCCAAGCAATTCGGCATTCAGGTGGTGGACGTCCGCATCAAGCGTATCGAACTGCCGCAGGATGTCTCCAGTTCGGTTTATCGCCGTATGGAAGCGGAGCGCGCGCGTGCCGCCAAGGAGTTCCGCTCACGCGGTGCCGAAGCGGCGGAACGTATCCGGGCGGATGCCGATCGCCAACGCGTGGTGATTATGGCCGATGCATTCCGCGATGCCGAAAGGATTCGTGGTGAAGGTGACGCCAAGGCGGCGAAGATCTATGCCCTGGCGTTCGACCAGGATCCGAGTTTCTATAGCTTCTATCGCAGCCTGGAGGCGTATCGCAGCGTCTTCAACAAGCAGAAGGATATGTTGGTTCTGGATCCGCACAGCGAATTCTTCCAGTACTTCAACGACGCTGCGGGCAAGCAGAAGTAACGCGTTCGAATACTATGCCGGTGGCCTGCGGGCGCCGGCATTTTTGAAAGGGGTGATGATGGGGTTGGAACTGTGGCTGGCACTGGCACTGGTGCTGGTGTTGGAAGGCATATTGCCCGCGCTGTCGCCCGCGACTTACCGCAAAGTCATGTTGAGCATCGCCCAAATGGATGATCGTGCCATTCGCAGTGCCGGTTTGGTGCTTATGGTGGTGGGTGCGGTGTTTGTTTACTGGTTGAGACACTGATGGATAACGAACGCTGGTTGTTGCCGGAAGGCATCGAAGAGGTACTGCCCGATGCCGCGCGGCGGCTGGAGCAGTTGCGTCGCAGGCTGCTGGACCTGTTCGCGGGCTGGGGCTATGAACTGGTGATGCCGCCGTTCATCGAATACCTGGAATCGCTGCTGACCGGTACCGGCAATGATCTGGATCTGCAGACCTTCAAACTGACCGACCAACTGAGCGGCCGCCTGTTGGGGGTGCGCGCCGATATGACGCCGCAGGCGGCGCGCATCGATGCGCACCAGCTCAAACGCACCACCCCGACGCGACTCTGTTATCTCGGCACGGTGTTGCGGACGCGTCCCGAGGGCCATGGCGCAACGCGCAGCCCGCTGCAGTTGGGGGCCGAACTCTACGGTCACAGCGGCATCGAGAGCGATACCGAGGTGTTGAGCCTGATGTTGGCGGCCTTGCAGTCCGCCGGCTTGAGTGACATCCACCTGGATCTGGGACACGTCGGTATCTATCGCGGTCTGGCGCGCCAGGCGGGGCTCAATACCGAGCAGGAGGCGCGGTTGTTCGACGCCTTGCAGCGCAAGTCGCGACCGGATCTCGGTGAACTGCTGGGGCAGATGGCGGTGGATGATGCGGTCCGCACCATGCTGTTGCAGCTGATCGAACTCAACGGCGACGAAGCGGTGCTGGCGGAGGCGCGCCGGACACTGGCGGCGGCCAGCGGCGAGGTGCATGCGGCGCTCGATAACCTGCAGGCGATCGCGGCGCAGGTGCGCACCCGCCTGCCGGGCGTGCCGTTCCACTTCGATCTGGCCGAACTGCGTGGTTACCACTATCACACCGGTGTCGTATTCGCGGCCTTCGTCGCCGATCATGGCCAGGCCGTGGCCCAGGGCGGACGCTATGACGACATCGGCCGGGTCTTCGGCCGTGCCCGTCCGGCTACCGGCTTCAGCGCCGATCTGAAGACCCTGATGGCATTATCGACTGCCACCGCGCCGGCGGTTCGTGGTATCTTTGCGCCCTGTGCCGACGACCCGGCCCTGACGCAGCAGGTGGCTGACCTGCGCGAACGTGGCGAACGGGTGGTCTGCGCCCTGCCCGGTCAGGAGGGCGACGCTGCCGCCATGGGTTGCGATCGCCACATGGTGTTGCGGGACGGGCGCTGGCAGGCAGTGCCGGTTGCACCGTAAAACATCCTCTGTAGCCGGCATTTTTCGGGAGTTCCCGTTTTTTATAACACGACAACACTGCCGTGGCGGTGACAGACCGCCCGCGGGCGCGAGAAGGGGTAGAGATGGGTAAGAATGTCGTAGTCATTGGTACCCAATGGGGCGACGAAGGCAAAGGCAAGGTGGTGGATCTGCTCACCGACCGCGCCAGCGCCGTGGTGCGTTTCCAGGGTGGCCATAACGCCGGCCACACCTTGGTTATCGACGGCAAGAAGACCGTATTGCATCTGATCCCCTCGGGCGTGCTGCGCGCCGGGGTGATGTGCCTCATCGGCAACGGCGTGGTGCTCTCGCCCGCCGCGCTGCTGGAAGAGCTGGGCATGCTGGAGGAGAACGGCGTGCCGGCACGCGAGCGGCTGCGCATCAGCG
Organism: uncultured Thiohalomonas sp.; assembly: GCA_964421235.1. GTDB lineage: Bacteria > Pseudomonadota > Gammaproteobacteria > Thiohalomonadales > Thiohalomonadaceae > Sulfurivermis. The sequence goes on from CAYQWR010000022.1 coordinate 20,271, forward strand.
AGGCCTGTCCGCTGATCCTGCCCTATCACGTGGCCCTCGATCACGCCCGTGAGCGCGCCCGCGGCAAGGCCGCCATCGGCACCACCGGCCGCGGCATCGGCCCGGCCTACGAGGACAAGATCTCCCGTCGTGGTCTGCGCCTGGGCGACCTGTTCCACCGCGAACGTTTCGCCGCCAAGCTGGGCGAGGTGCTCGACTACCACAACTTCTGCCTGCAGCACTACTTCAAGGCCGACCCGGTCGACTTTCAGCAGGTGCTGGACGAGTGCATGGTCCAGGCCGAGGAGCTGCGTCCGCTGGTGGCCGACGTCACCGGGATGCTGCACCAGTATCGCGAGGAGGGGGCCAACGTCATGTTCGAAGGGGCGCAGGGGGCGCTGCTCGACATCGACCACGGCACCTATCCGTTCGTGACCTCGTCCAACACCACCGCCGGCGGCGCCGCCACCGGCAGCGGCGTCGGTCCGCGCTATCTCGACTACGTGCTGGGCATCACCAAGGCCGACACCACCCGTGTCGGCGCCGGCCCGTTCCCGACCGAACTGTATGACGGCAAAGAGCTGATGGATGCCACCGGTGCCTACATGGCGGAGCGCGGCCATGAATTCGGTTCCACCACGGGGCGTCCGCGCCGCTGCGGCTGGTTCGACGCGGTGGCGTTGCGCCGTTCCAATCAGATCAACTCGGTCACCGGCCTGTGCATCACCAAGCTGGACGTGCTGGACGGTATCGACACCATTCGTCTCTGCGTCGGTTACGACTGCGACGGCGAGCAGCGCAGCACGCCGCCGGTCGGCGCCGAGGCGTTCGAGGCCTGTAAGCCGGTGTACGAAGAGATGCCGGGCTGGAAGGAGTCGACCGTGGGGATCAAGGAGTTCGATCAGCTGCCGCAGAACGCGCGCAACTATCTGAAGCGGATCGAAGAGGTCACCGGCGTGCCGGTCGATATCATCTCCACCGGGCCGGACCGCAACGAAACCATCGTGTTGCGCCACCCGTTCAATTGACAAGGTACGAGGGTCGAGGGACGAGGGAAGGAGTCCGCTGCGCGGGCGTTCGTTTATACGTAAGTGCTGCGCACACCGACCCTCGCATCCCGTCCCTCGTCCCTGGACTCAAACAAAAAGGGGCTTCCCGATGGGAAGCCCCTTTTTGTTTGAGTTTGGTGCCCAGGAGAGGACTCGAACCTCCACGAAGTTTCCCTCACTAGCACCTGAAGCTAGCGCGTCTACCAATTCCGCCACCTGGGCAGGTGGCCGGGCCATAACGGTCCGGAGGCGCGCACTTTACCCAGAGCCTCAGCGGTTGTCAACGGCTGCGCGGTAGGTCCGGCGTGCCGTCCGGCGCCATGATCACGCCGCGTTGCAGTGTGAAATCGATTAGAATAACCCACTTGCGGGCATCAAGCCCGATAGAGATATGGAAACGATGCCAAAAAAGCCATCCCAGCACGACCCGTTCCACGAGCGCGAAGCGCAGAAGTACGAAAATCCCATCCCCAGCCGTGAATTCATCATGTCGCTGCTGGAGCAGGAGGGGTTGCCTCTCGACAACCGCCAGATCGCCAAGGCGCTGAAGCTGCGCGAACCGGAGCGACTGGAGGCGCTGGACCGGCGCCTGCGTGCCATGGAGCGCGACGGCCAGCTGATGCGCAACCGCCGCGGCGGCTACGGCCTGGTGAGCAAGATGGACCTGATCGCCGGCCGCGTCATCGGTCATCCGGACGGCTTCGGTTTCCTGGTGCCGGATGAGGGCGGCGACGATCTGTTTCTCTCCGCGCGCGAGATGCGGGGGTTGTTTCACGGCGACCGTGCGGTGGCGCGGGTGTCCGGTGTCGACCGCCGTGGCCGG
>CAYQWR010000023.1:0-21864 GCA_964421235.1 uncultured Thiohalomonas sp.
ATCGAGCGTGCGAGGCGGATATATGGCACTACACCAACACAGTTCCGAAGACCGGCTGGAGTTGCTGCTGTTCAATCTGGGTGGGAGTCAGCGCTTCGGCATCAATGTGCTCAAGGTCAAGGAAATCATCGCCTGTCCGCACCTGACCCACATCCCTCATGCGCATCCCGCGGTGCGTGGCGTGGCGCATCTGCGCGGCGAACCGGTCACGGTCATCGACCTGGCGCAGGCGCTGGGGAGTAGGGGCGCCGGTATCGATGAAGAGAACAGCTCGATTATCATCACCGAATTCAATCGCAGCATGCAGGGATTTCTCGTGTGTCAGGTGGATCGCATCGTCCATTGCGAGTGGAAGACGGTATTGCCGCCGCCGGTGGGAACCGGGCTTGGCAGCTACATCACCGGGATCACCGAAGTGGATAAGGTTCTGGTGCAGATCCTCGATGTGGAGAAAGTTCTGGGTGAGGTCGTGGACTACCCGAGCGCGGCACCCGACGACCTGTTGCAATTGGACGACGAGGAGCGGGCACGGTTGCAGGGACGCAGGGTACTGATCGTCGATGACTCGCGCGTCGCACGGCACCAGACCACGAATACGATTGAACCGCTTGGCGTGACGTGCGTCAGCGCGCGTGATGGTAAAGAAGCGCTGCTCGCACTGAAGCAATTGGCGCATGAGAATGCCATGGTTGATATGGTCATCTCGGATATCGAAATGCCGGAAATGGATGGTTACACGCTGACGCGGGCGATTCGTGGTGATCCCAGCCTCAGCCACCTCTACGTGTTGCTTCACACGTCGTTAAACGGTGCGATCAATGCCGACAAGGCACGGCAGGCCGGTGCCGACGATGTGCTCACCAAGTTTGTTCCGATCGACCTGGCGCATGCCGTTGCGCGTGGCCTGAGCGACTGATCGTTAAATATCGCCTTTCATCATTTCAATAGCCGCGAAGTGAAATCCTAGCTGGTCGCGAGAATTGAAACATACCGCCTTCTGATGGGAAGTTGTTATGCCGTCAAAGAATCATAACGGCGATGACGAAAAGGATACTTCCGTCGCCAGGCCCAAGGAAAACCGCCTTGCCGACCGGCATTGGCGTGATATCGTCAATGTCATACGCGATCCGATTATGATTCACGACAAGGAATTTCGTGTAATCGGCGCGAACGATGCCTATCTGTCTATCGCCGACACAAGCATGAATGTCCTCTGGGGGCAGCCTTATTGGCGGTTTTTCCCGCGGCGTGATGGCCCGTTGCCCAGTTGCCGCAAAGTAATGGGTGATAAACACGATCGTTCCGACGACGAATTTACTCATGACAACGGGCGTGTATACCGTTCCCGTGGTTTCGCCGTCTATGCGCCGGAACAGGGGGAGCACGATATATCGGTGCATTTGTTTCAGGATATAACCGAAGAAACCCGGATTGCTTTATCGCTACGGCATAGCGAGGAGCAATTCCGTTTGATGGCATCGGCCATCGACGACGTATTCTGGCTGAGTACGCCGGATTTGAGCCGCTTTGACTATGTGTCGCCGGCATTTGCGAATATGTGGAATACCTCTCCCTCTCTGTTGCTTGAGTCTCCTTCAGTATTTGTGCAAACGATTCATCCCGATGATCGTGAGCGTGTCGTGGAACAATTTCTGACTTATCGCGAGCAGATGCACGAAGAGGAGTATCGGCTCAAGTATGCCGACGGCGGCGAAATTTGGGTGCATGATCGTCGCTATCCCATCCGTGACCCCTCCGGAGAGGTAAGGTTGATTGCCGGCGTCGCAGGTGACGTCACGTTGCGCAAGAAACAGGAATTGGAACTGCGGCATCAGGGGACGCACGATCAATTGAGCGGGTTGCCCAATAGGACGCTGATCCGTGATCGCCTGGAGCAGATGATTGCTCATGCCCACCGTCATCAGGGGCTGGTAGCGGTATGCTTTCTTGATCTCGACAGGTTCAAGATGATTAATGACAGTCTCGGTCACCGCGCTGGTGACAGGGTGCTGCAGGAGGTGGCGGAGAGATTACGCAATCATGCCCGTGAGGGAGATACCGTAGGCCGCTTCGGCGGTGATGAGTTCGTGGTGTTGCTCTCGGATCTTGCCGATCAGGATGACGCAATCGACGTCGCGCGGCGATTAGTGAGCGAACTGGCGCGACCCGTGTTCGAGGAAAATCAGGAGCTACACGTCACCGGAAGCCTCGGGATAAGTATCTACCCGCGCGACGGCGAGGATGTCGATACGTTGTTGCGTAACGCGGATACGGCCATGTATCGCGCCAAGGAACTGGGCAGGAACAGTTTCCAGTTCTTTACCAGCGAGATGAATACCCGGGTCCTTAACCGGTTGACCTTGGAAGGGGCGTTGCGGCGCGCGCTCGAACGGCAAGAGTTTGAACTCTATTATCAGCCGCAGGTGGCGCTCAATACGGGGTACATCACCGGTGTAGAGGCGCTGGTGCGTTGGCATCATCCGGAGCTTGGATTTGTCGGTCCCGATGAATTTATCAGCATCAGCGAGGATTCCGGCCTGATCGTGCCTTTGGGTGACTGGGTGCTGGCAACGGCTTGTGCGCAGATCAAATCCTGGCAGCAGCAAGACCTGCCGCCGATAAGCGTCTCACTGAATGCGTCACCACGTCAGTTCGGTCTGGGTACTTTTGTCGCATCGGTACGGAAATGCATCGAACAGGGTGGTTTTGAACCGAAGCTGTTGGAGTTGGAGCTTACGGAAAGCATTTTGGTTGCCAACTCGGAGGAGTTGTTGGATGAATTGCAGCAACTCAAGGAGATCGGCGTGCAGATCGCTTTGGATGACTTCGGCACCGGTTACTCCAGCCTCAATTATTTGCATCGCTATCCATTTGATACATTGAAGATTGATCAGTCCTTTGTGCGTGATGTGATTACGAATCCGGATAACGCCACAATTACACGGACGATTATCGCAATGGCGCACGGTCTGAAAATGCGGGTTATCGCCGAAGGTGTGGAAACGGCGGAACAGGCAAGCTATTTGCGACGCGGCTATTGCGATGAGATGCAGGGATACTATGTCAGTAGGCCGATGCCCGCTGCACAGTTTACTGAACTGCTGCGACAACGCAGAACATGGCCGCCGGCGAATAGCACAGGCGGCACTGAGCGTCACACGTTGCTTGTCGTGGACGATGACCCGAACGTGGTGCACGCACTTGATAGGGTGTTGCGGCACGACGGCTATCGGGTGATCGTTGCCGATAATGCCAAGGAAGGGTTGACACAGCTGGCGCTTCACGGCGCCGCCGTCGTAATCTCGGACCAGCGAATGCCGGGGATGAACGGTACCGAGTTTCTGGCACGGGTAAAGGAGATTCACCCCAATACGGTACGGGTGCTGTTGACCGGTTTTCCCGATCTGGCCACCGCTACCGAGGCGGTCAATACCGGCGCTGTTTTTAAATTTATCGCCAAACCGTGGGACAATGACGAAATTGCGACGTTGCTACGCGAGGCCTTCCGGCGCTACGAGATGAACGTGGCGCCACCGAGCTTCGGTTGACGGTGCAACGCCGCCGATTGTTGGCGTTACTCACACGGGGCGGAGCAGGCAACCAGGACGCTGCAAGGTACGGCATCGAGCAGTGTTGCGCCCGTTGGATTATGCCACCATCGTGATACGCCGCCGCGATGGCGATGGCCGACGACGATCAGGTCTGCCTTGATCTCGTGAGCCAAGTTCGTGATTTCGACAATCGGTTCGCCCTGGCGTAGATACCCATTAGCCTTGACGCCTCGCTCCTTCAGTTCCGCAATACCTTGTTGCAAGATTGCTTCGGCTTCTTCGTAAGCGTCACGGACCATTGTTTCGGAACTGAACGTCTCCCCGATGGAGACACCGAGCGGCAGGCGCATTACGGCCAATAGATGCGTGGTGGCATTGCAAAGACGTGCAAGTTCGGCACCTTCGCACAGGGCGGTGCGGCCTTCGTGGCTGCCGTCATAGGCCAGCACGATTGATTGGTAGGTGAACACGGGGAGCGCAGTCGGGGTCATGACGAGTACCTCTGTCTTACTATTCCATTGCAGGAGCGGCAGCGCCGCCGGTCGGGTGGCGCTGATGCTTCATCACGAACACCAGGGGCAGCATGGCCAGAAAACTCCAAAGTACCAGGGAGAACGCATCCACGTATGCCGATATGGTGGCTTGTTGCGCCAGCACCTTGCCAAGGAGCGCAGGCGCATGGGGTGAGCCGACATGCATGTGGGCATGATGCAGGTAGTCCCTGACGGCGGGATTATAGGCGTTGATATGCCCGCCGAACTGATTCCACAGGATCTGGCCCTGGCGGGTCAGGGTCGTCGCCACGATCGAAATGCCGATCGACGATCCGATAGTGCGCAACAGACTGAACAGGCCGGCCGCTTCCGCGGAATGGCGCGGCGGCAAGGTGGAAAAGGCAATCGCCGTCAGGGGAACAAACACCATGCCCAGCCCGAAGCCCTGAATGATCGGCGGCCACACCACCCAGGCGAGACTGATGTCCAGCGTGTAATAGGTGGCGAACAGGGAGCCGGCGGAAAATATCAGGATGCCTGCGGCGATCAACCAGCGCGGGTCGACGCGGCCGATGACCCGACCGACGATCATCATGCTGATCATGCTGGCGACGCCTCGTGGCGCGAGTGTGAGACCGGTTAAAATGGTCGGATAGTGCAGCAGGTTTTCCAGCAGCAGAGGCTGCAACATCATGTTGCCGTAGAGGCCCAGGCCGAATACCGCCAGCAGCAGACTTGCGGTGACGAAATTGCGATCGCGAAAAATGCCGGGGTGGAACAGCACATGGTGCTGATCGGCGGTGATGCTGTGCCACACGTAGCCGGCGAAGCCGATGAGGCTGAGGGCCAACGCCATCTGAATATGCGTGGAAGACAACCAGTCCTCCTGATTGCCGCGGTCCAATACCCATTGCAGGCCGCCCACTGCCAGCGCCAGCAGCAGCAGTCCCATCCAATCCATCACCCGTTCCCGCCGTTCGCTGTCGGGAACGATGCGCCAGGTGAGAAACAGAGAAAGAATGCCGACCGGCAGATTGATGAAGAAGGTCCAGCGCCAACTGAGCATCTCGGTGAGGTAGCCGCCCAATGTCGGGCCGAGGATCGGCCCGACCATCACGCCGACTCCCCATATGGCCATGGCCCTGCCGCGCTCTTCTGCCGGGTAGGTGCGAACCATGATCGCTTGCGACAAGGGGACCAGGGCGGCGCCGAACACCCCCTGCAACACGCGGAACAGGACCAACTCGATCAGATTGGCCGACAGGCCGCATAAGGCCGAGGTAACGGTGAAGCCGATGATGCTCAGCATCAGGTAACGCTTCTGGCCGATGCGGTCGGTGAAATAGCCGGTGAGGGGCATGAATATCCCCGACGAGACCATGTAACTGGTAAGCACCCAGCTGATCTGGTCGGGCGTGGCGCCAAGTTGTCCCTGCATCTGCGGCAGGGCGACGTTGACGATGGTGGTGTCGATCACCTGCATGACGGTGGCGGACATCACCGCCACCGATATGAGTAATCGACGCCGCGAGGCTTCTGCGTTCATGGGAAACTAGCGTTTGGCGGACAGGGATGTCGTGTCGACAGTGACGGTGGCGCTGGTTCCCACCCGCAACGGCAGCGCGGGATCGACGTCGGTGATGCGTATCCGCACGGGCACCCGTTGCGTCACCTTGACCCAGTTGCCGGTGGCGTTCTCCGGGGGCAGCATCGAAAAGGCGACGCCGCTTGCACCGCTGATGCTTTGCACCACGCCATGGAATGGATGATCGGAATACATGTCGACGGAAACGTCGGCCGGTTGTCCGACGCGGATGCGCGAGATCGCCGTCTCCTTGTAATTGGCGTCGACCCAATAATCGCTATCGCAAATCAGCACAAATCCGGCCTGGCCGGCCTGCACCATGTCGCCTGCCTCCAGCGACAATTCGCCGATACGGCCGCTGCATTGCGCATGGATCTCCGTATGATCGATGTCCCATTGTGCCTTGTCCACGGTGGCGCGTGCCGCACGCACTGCGGCGTTGTCGGCGCCGGGCACTCCCAGTTTGCTCAATGCCTCGTTGAGATTTGCCTTGGCGACGGCCAGATTGGCCTGCGCCGCCTTATAGTTCGCCTCGTCGTCGTCGGCTTGTTGCCGCGACAGCACGTCCGTGCGCTTGAGATGGGCGCTGCGTTCCGCGTGCAGTTTGGCATTGGCCAGCAGCACCTCATTGCGATGGACGTCCGCCTGGGCGGCCGTGACCGCGGCCTGGTTCTGTTCCACCTGAAGCTCGGCGGTCGCCAGATTGGCCTGTGCCTGTTGCAACGCGATTTCGTATGGCCGGCGCTCGATGGAATAGAGCAGGGCGCCTTTCTTGACCTGCTGGTGGTTGGCGATCAATAGCTGATCCACGGCACCGCCCACCTGCGGCGCGACACTCACCGTATTGGCGCCGACATAGGCGTCGTCGGTACTCGGATAGCGCACGTCGTGTTGATGATAAAGATAAATTCCGATACCGGCGATGATGATCGCGGCGCCCAACAGGAATAGTTTTTTTTGCACGGACGGCTCCTGAAATACGGGATCTACAGATGTTCGAGGCGCTGCTTGAGCTGTTCCAGCGTCTGGCTGCAGTGCTGCATCGTTTCGGCATCGATATCGCCCAACAGCTCGTTGCGCAATCCCCGGGCGACCTCGGAGATGCGGCGCGTAATCGCCTCTGCCTTGGCGGTGATGTGCACGGTCTTGCTGCGGCGATCGGTCGGCGACTCGCGGCGTTCCACCAGGCCGTCGGCGCCCAGTCGATCCAATAACCCGACGAGTGTCGGGCCTTCGATCCCGACCCGCTGCGCCAGCTCCTTCTGGTTGATGCCGTCCCCCGCCTTGGACAGTTGCAGCAGCACGACCCATTTGGCCTGGCTCAGCCCCAGCGGGCGGAGCCGCTGGTCCAGCTTGGTGCGCCAGATGCGGGCGGTTTCCGCCAGCAGCGCGCCGAAATTCTCGATAGCCTCGGTCGTCATGTCAATGTTAGGTGACTAATAGTTAGTACGCTAACTATTATGGCGGTGGGAGCGGATGAGTGCAAGCCCGATGATGCCGCACGCCGCCTGGCGCATCGGGGGCGCGCCCCGCGCCGGTGTTTGTTGCAACGGTGGAGTGGCAGTTGTGTGGTTATTGGAACTGTGATTAAGTGGGCGGTGCTGTACGACTCATAACTATCAGAAACGAAACTTTCCAAAAACTTTCTGAAACCTTTAACCGCCGGAGGAGGCATGCTCGACGCTTTGAATGTTCTCGCGCTGTCACCCGGCGCTGTCGGACCGTACCGGGTGCTGGTGGTGGACGACATGGCCACTAACCGGCTGCTGGTAAAGGCCATTCTTGAGGCGCAGGGTTGTCAGGTGATGGAGGCGGAAAGCGGCGAGCGGGCCATCAAACGGCTGCTGGAGAACAATTTTGACGCCGTGTTGCTGGATGTGCTGATGCCGGGGATGGACGGGTTCGATGTCTGCACCCACATCCGCCAAATGCCCGGCCAGGAATTCCTGCCGGTGATCATGCTGACCAGCCTGGACACCCCCGGCGACGTGGCGCGCGGATTCGATTGTGGCGCCACCGATTTCGTGCCCAAACCCTTCAACAGCACCGAACTGGTGGCGCGGGTCAAGTCCGCGGTGCAGAAAAAGCGCCTTATCGACCGCCTGGACGACACCGAATCGGTACTGTTTGCGCTGGCGCGCATGGTGGAGGCCAAGGATCAGGATACCCACGACCACTGCGACCGGCTGTCGCACATGGCGGTGGTGTTCGGTCGCAGCCTGGGTTACGGCTTCGAAGAACTGGACGCGCTGCGCCGTGGCGGTATCCTGCACGACATCGGCAAACTCGGGATTCCGGACGCCGTGTTGCTCAAGAAGGGGCCGTTGAGCGACAGCGAATGGATACTGATGCGACAGCATCCCGTCATCGGCGCCGAGCTGTGCCGTCCTCTGCGCACCATGAAAAATACCGTCGATATCATCCATTATCATCACGAGCGTTGGGACGGCAGCGGTTACCCGGACGGGTTGCGCGAGTACGCGATCCCCGAGCTGGCACGGGTGTTTCAAATCGTCGACATCTATGACGCGCTTTCTTCCGAGCGCCCCTATAAACCGGCCTTCCCGCCGGAGAAAGTCATCGCAATCATGGAGCAGGAGTGTGCCAAGGGTTATTGGGATCCGGATCTGGTCGAGCGTTTCCTCGATATCGTGCACACGACGCCGGAAAAGCTGGAGTTGCCGTCTGATGTCCAGCAGGATCCCAGCGCACGCATCTTCGGCAGCGCGATGAAACGCGATTTGCACGATTGGGATCGCGGCTGATGGCGTCGGCGAAGCTGCTGTTCTTCCGCTGCGCCGGCATCAATTTTGCGCTGGACGTGACCGCCGTGGAGCGTGCCTCCTTTCTGGTGGCGGTGCAGCCGTTGCCCGAGGCCAGCGACTACATCGTCGGCGTGACCTCATTGGACGGCGAAACGGTGCTGCTGGCCGATCTGGCGCTGCGCCTGGGATTGCCGGATGCAACGCGCTATACGCTGCATACGCCGGTGGTCTGGTGCCGCGGCGCGGAGCGTGTGGCGGGACTGGTGGTGGACGAGATTGACGGCGTCGAGGCGGCGGCGGTGCAAAACGCCGACCTTTCGGCATTGCTGCATGGGGGGCGGGCACCGTTGCGCGGCGCGGTGCGGCGCAGCGGCGCAGTGTGGCTGCTGCTCGATCCCGAACGGCTGCTGGCCTTCGACCTGGCGCAACCGGTAAGCGACCTGCGGCTGGACATGGCGGCTTTGCAGCAGTGGCTGCTGGCGGGCGAGGAACAGGCGGAGGAGGAGGCCGATGCCTGAGCAAGCCCACGCCCTGGCGCCGACGCAGGTGGAACAGCTGACCCAACTGGTGCGGCGGCGTACCGGCATCGTCTTGCAACCCTACCAGTTGGATGATCTGCCGAAGATCGTGCAGGGGGCGTGCGTCCGCTTCGGCTACCGCGCCGCCGCCGCCTACCTGCAACATCTCGACGCAGGGGCGGTGAACTCGCCGGAGTTGGAATACCTGGTCGCCCGCATCACCATCGGCGAGAGCTACTTCTTTCGCGACGATGAGCAACTGCGCTTTCTGCGCCAGGCCTGGCTGCCCGAGATTATCGAGCGCAAGTATCGCAACGGCGATCGTTCGCTGCGTGTCTGGAGCGCCGGTTGTGCCGCCGGCCAGGAGATATACACGATCGCCATCCTGCTGCATGAATTGTTGCCGGAACCGCAAAGCTGGACGGTCCATCTGCTGGGCACCGATATCAACACCGATGCGCTGAGCGTGGCGATTCGCGGTCAATACACCACCTGGTCGATGCGCGCCACCGACGCCGATTTGCGCAGCCGCTATTTCGAGCAGCTCGGCGACACCTTCCGCATCCGTGCGGATCTGCGCGAGCGAGTGAAATTTTCCTACCTCAACCTGGCGGAGGATCACTTTCCGACCATGTTGTCGGGGACGGCCGCCATGGATCTGATCCTGTGCCGTAACGTCTTCATCTATTTTGACCCGGCAGTGATCCCGCAGGTGATGCAAAAGTTTCGGGACAGTCTGCTGCCGGGTGGCTACCTGATGCTCGGTGCCTCGGATTTGATGGCGCAGGCGAACGCCGGGCTGGAGTTGCACCATTGGGGCGATACCTTCTGTTTTCGCCGCACCGATGCCTTTGCCGCACCGCCGCCGCGTCCCGTGCCGGCAGCGGTGGCGAGCGCGCCGTTGCAACCGGCGCCGCCGGTGCCCGCGCCGCCGTCCAGGCCGGTTGCGGCGCCGCCTGCGGTCGCCGAACCGCGCCCGTCCCGCTCCACCCTTTATCCCGAGGTGATCCAATTGCTGCGTGCCGAGCGCTGGGACGCGGTCGTGGCCAAGGTGGACGAGATGGTGGCGCGCGACGGCATGGACGCGGAACTGGCGCAGCACAAGGCCAAGGCCCTGGCCAATCTGGGTATGATGGAAGAGGCGGCGCAGGAGAGCGAGGCGAGCCTGGCCCTGGCGCCCCTCGACAAGCACACCTACCTGATCACCGCGCTGATCCAGATGGAGCTGGGCAATCTGGAACAGGCGCAGGAGGCGCTGCGCAAGGCCCTGTTCCTCGACTCCAATTTCGTCGAGGCCCATTTTCAGAACGGCCTGCTGCAACTGCGGCAGGGCGAGCGCAAGGGTGGCCTGCGCAGCCTGAAGAACGCCCTGGAATTGGCCGAGCGGCTCGACCCGCAGCATCAGGTGCACAACGCGCCCGGTTTAGTATTCGGCCGCCTGGCCGAGATACTGCGCAAGGAACTGCACGTATACGAGGGGGAGTGACACTGTATGGACGACGCCGCTGACAATGCGTTTGCGCGCATGCCCCGTACCATCGACGAGCGTGCCGTGCTGCTGGAACGGCTGCAACTGCTTGGCGCCGACGACGGTGGCGGGCAGGCGGCACCGGGTGAGCCGGCCGTGCTGTTCCGGCTCGGTGCCGAGGAGCACTATGCGGTGGCCTACCGTCATGCCGAAGAGATCGTGCAGCGCACGGTGGTGGCGCCGGTACCGTGCACCCCGCCGCATATCGCCGGGGTGATGAATCTGCGCGGCGAGCTGGTCAGCGTGCTCGATCTGAAGCAACTGTTCAGCGCCACGCCTGCCGAGTACGACGCGGCGGCGCCGATCCTGGTGGTGACGTTGAACCAGGTGACGGTCGGATTGCGTGTCGACGAGGTGTTGGGGCAGGTCCTTATCGATCCGGCGGGTCTGGAACCGCCGCTGCCTTCGGAAGGGGTGCGTAATCTGGGCTGGGTGGCCGGCGTGCACGACGGTACCATTACCGTGCTGGACGTCGCGGCGCTGTTGTCGGGCGGTGACTTGGTGGTGGATGAACGGGTGGGTTGATAGCCGTAGTTGATTTTTCTCACAGGGGGCTGGGGTTAATGAACGAACAACAGGACAGCGCCGACATCGCTGCGGCCGTGGCGGCGGTCGGTGTCGATATGGAGGCGTGGCGCCAGCGTCAGCGCTTCGCCGGATTTGGCAGCGAAGACGCCGTACTGCTGCGCGACATGGGCGAGGTCGTCGGACGTCACGTCGACGCGCTGGTAGATCGCTTTTACGAAAATATCGAACGTTTTCCCGAACTGGCGGCGCTGATCCGCGACTCCGGTTCGACCGTCGAGCGGCTCAAGGCCACGCAGCGGCACTACATGGCTTCCCTGTTCGGCGGCGATTACGGCGCCGCCTACCTGGAGCAGCGGTTGCGGATCGGTGTGGTGCACTACCGCATCGGTCTCGACCCGCGTTGGTACCTGGGCAGCTACAGCGTCTACAGCCAGATGCTGCTGCCGCTGGTGCGCAAGCGCTACCCGTGGAACCGCGGCAAACAGGAGCGGGCGACCCTGGCTCTCACCAAGCTGCTCTCCCTCGACGCCCAGCTCGCCATCGACACCTACGTGCACAGCCTGACGCAAAGCGTGCATGAGGCGAGCCTGTCCAGGAACGACGTGGACCGGCGGGTGGTCGGCTACCGCCGTTTCATCGCCAACGTCGCCACCGGCGATCTCACTCACCGTATCGAGGTGACCGGCGACGACGAACTGGCCAGCCTGGGCGACCAGCTCAACGACATGGTGCACAAGCTGGCGACCATAGCGCGCGCGGTGAACGAGGCCAGCAGCTCCACCATGGTGGCGACGGAGGAACTGCAACAGTCGGTCAGCTCCCAGTCCGCCGGCGCGGCGCAGCAGGCCAGCGCGGTGAGCGAGACCGCCACCACCCTGGAAGAGATCCGCGTCACCTCCAACCAGACCCGCGACAAGGCCCGCAGCCTGGGCCAGGCGGCGGAGCGCACCCGCGAGGAGGGCGAGCGCGGCGTGCAGACGGTGCAGGGCAGCGTCGCGGCGATGCAGGATATCCGCAACAAGGTGGAGTCCATCGCCCGCAACATCCTGGCCCTGTCGGAACAGACCCAGCAGATCGGCGATATCACCGGCCTGGTCAGCAACCTGGCGCAGCAGCTCAAGATCCTGGCGCTCAACGCCTCCATCGAGGCGAGCAAGGTGGGCGAGGCCGGCAAGGGTTTTGCGGTGGTGGCCAGCGAGGTCAGGGATCTGGCCGAACAGTCGCAGGAGGCTACCACCCAGATCCGCACCATTCTGCATGACATCCAGCGCGCCACCGACCGCTCGGTGATGGCCACCGAGGAGGGGATCAAAGGGGTGGACGACGGCATGCGCCTGGTGGACGAGGCGGGGGAGGCGATGCGCGACCTGACCCAGGTGATACGCGAGACCGCGCTGGCCGGCCAGCAGATCGTGGCGGCGGTCGGCCAGGAGTTCTCCGGCATCGACCAGATCGCCGCGGCGATGAAGGACATCAACGGCGCCACCAAGCAGTTCCTGGCCGCCACCCATCAGACCAAGCAGACGGCGCAGAATCTGGGCGAGATCGCCGCCGCGCTGCGCGCCAGCGCCGCCGCCTACAAGGTGTAACCCTTCGATGGAACTGGAACCGGAAATCATCCAGCAACTGCTGGCCGCCTTCGCGGTGGAGCTGGAGGAGCAGCTCCAGGTGGTGACCGTCGAACTGCTGCAACTGGAGAAGGGGCTGCCGCCGGAGCGCAAGGCGAGCGCCTACGAAACGGTGTTCCGCGCCGCCCACAACATCAAGGGGGCGGCGCGCGGCATCGGTGCCGATGCGGTGGCGGAACTGGCGCACCAACTGGAGTCGCTGTTCAGCCGGCTCAAGCATTCCGGCGACAACCCGCCGCCGGCCCTGGTGGACGTGTCGCTGGCGGTGCTGGACGGCATGCGCGCCATCTACAAGGGCTGGGCGCCGGGCGAGGCGTTGGCGCCGCCGCTGGAGCACACCTACCGGACGTTGATGCAACGAATGCAGGTGGAGCTGCCGGAGACGGCGCAACCGGAGGCGGTGAAAACGCGGCGGGGCCGCAAGGCGGCAAAGGCGCCGAAGCCGTCCGCCGAACCCCCTGTGCCGCCCGCACCGCCGCCGCCCGCACCGGCACCGACGGAACAGCCGCCGGCGCCGGAGCCCGCTGCGGCGGGGGCCGAGGTGTTGCGGGTCGACCTGGGACGGATGCGGACGGTATCGGCGCTGGCCGAAGAGCTGGAGGTGACCCGTTCCGAGATGGCGGAACACCTGGCCCGGGTGCGGCAGCTGGAGCGTCACTTGATACATCTGTCGCAGGTATGGCAACGGGTCCACCCGCTGTTCGAGATGGCGGCAGGGACCGAGGACGGCGAGCTCTATTCGGCGCTGCGCGAGCAGGACGAACTGCTGGGCTCGCTGCGCGGGCTCGGCACCGATACCTACAAGGGGTTACGCGGCACGACGCGCCGCTTCCATCAGCTCGCCGGCAGCCTGCAGCACAACGTGCGCATGCTGCGCCTGGTGCGCGCCTCCCATCTGCTGCGGCCGCTGGTGCGCTCGGCGCGCGACATGGCGCGCGAGTTGAACAAGGAGATCGATTTTGCGGTGAGCGGCGACGAGGTGGAACTCGACCGCGTGATCCTGGACGGTATCAAGGACCCGCTCACCCATCTGCTGCGCAACGCCATCGATCACGGCATCGAGACGCCGGCGCAGCGCCAGGCGGCAGGCAAACCGCCGCGCGGACAGGTGCGGTTGACGGTGAGCGGTGCCGGTTCGCGCATCCATCTGCGGCTGGAAGACGACGGCGCCGGCATCGACGCCGATGCGGTGGGGCAACTGGCGCTACAGAAGGGGGTGTTGAGCGCGGACGAGCTGCGCATCATGGAGCGGGCGCAGCGCATGGAGATCATCTTCCGCCCCGGCTTCAGCAGCCGCGAGCAGGTGACGGCACTGTCGGGACGGGGCGTCGGACTCGATGTGGTGAAGGCCAACATCCAGATGCTCAAGGGGCAGGTACGGGTGGAGAGCGAACCGGGCAAAGGCACCGTCTTTCTTCTCGACCTGCCGCTGACCGTGGCGACCGATCAGGCGCTGGTGGTGCGCGCCGCCGGCGGTGAATACCTGATCCCGGAAACGGCGGTGGAGCAGGTGTTGGATCTGCCGCGCGACGCGGTCAAGACGGTGGAGGCGAGCCAGGTGGTGCTGTACCAGGGGCGGCCGGTGCCGCTGCGCGACCTCGGTCTGGTGCTGGAACAGGGGCCGGCGCTGCTGGCCGATCCGCAGCGCCTGTCGCTGGTGATCGTCTCCCACGGCTGGCGCTCGGTCGCGCTGCTGGTGGACGAGGTGGTGCGCGACCGCGAGATCGTGATGAAGCGGCTGGGCTGGCCGCTGCACGCGGTGCGCAACGTGGGCGGCGCGGCGCTGACCGGTGCCGGCAACATCATGATGGTGCTCAACCCCGCCGACCTGGTGGCGTCGGCCCTGGGGGCGGCGGCGGGGGCCGGTCTCGGCAAGGCGGCAGCAGCGCCCGCAGAGCGCGCCACGCCCCATGTGCTGGTGGCCGACGACTCCATCACCACCCGCATGCTGGAGCGCAGCATTCTGGAGAAGAACGGTTATCGCGTCACCGTCGCCACCCATGGCCGGCAGGCCTGGGAGCTGCTGCAGAGCAATCGCATCGACCTGGTGGTGAGCGACGTGCAGATGCCGCTGATGGACGGTTTCGAGCTGACCGCCAAGATCAAGCAGAGCGACAGCTTTCGCCACATCCCGGTGATCATCGTCACCTCGTTGGGCAACGAGAGCGACAAGCGGCGCGGCATCGAGGCGGGGGCCGACGCCTATGTGGTGAAGTCGCAGTTCGAGACCGGTGCGCTGCTGGAACTAGTGCGCCGGCTGGTCGGGTAGTGGAGGGAAAATGATACGGATATTGATCACCGAAGATTCCGCCGTGGTGGCGCTGCTGCTCAAGGCGATCTTCGAGCAGGAGGCCGATTTCGAGGTGGTGGGCCACGCGCGCAACGGGCGCGAAGCGGTGGAGCTGGCGGCGCGGTTGCAGCCCGATATGATCACCATGGACATCCGCATGCCGGTGATGGACGGTTTCGAGGCGACGCGCGAGATCATGTCGACCCGGCCGGTGCCCATCGTCGTGGTGAGTTCCAGCGTCGACGACGAAGAGCTGCGCATCACCTTCCGCGCCGTGGAAGAGGGCGCGCTGGCGGTGATCGAAAAGCCGGGCGACATCAACCAGCCCGATTTCGAACAGGTACGGCGGGAACTGGTCACCACCGTGCGCGCCATGGCCGAGGTGAAACTGGTGCGGCGGCGGCGCTGGGTTGCGCCGCAACCGGTGCGGACGGTCGCCGCTTCGTCTCCCGGCACGCGGCGCTGTGATCTCATCGCCATCGGGTCGTCCACCGGCGGACCGCAGGCGCTGCGCACGATCCTGGCGGCGTTGCCCAAGGATTTGCGCGTGCCGCTGGCGCTGGTGCAGCACATCGGCCGGGGATTCGTGCAGGGATTGGTCGACTGGCTCAACGGCGACAGCGGGCCGCAGTGCCGCGTGGCGCAAAACGGCGAGGAGCTGTTGCCGGGGTACGCCTATTTCGCTCCGGACGATCATCACCTGCAGGTTCAGCGCATTGGCCGGAACCTGATGGCGGTGCTCAAGGAGACGCCGCCGGTGGACAACATCCGGCCTTCGGCCACGCCGCTGTTCCGCTCGGTCGCCGCGTGTTGTGCCGGCAATGCGGTGGGCGTCGTGCTGACCGGCATGGGGGCGGACGGCGCCGAAGGATTGCTGGAGATGCGCCGCGCCGGTTGCGTCACCCTGGTGCAGGACGAAGAGAGCTGCGTGGTGAACGGTATGCCGGCCGCCGCCCGCGCACTGGGTGCGGTGGAGCAGGTGCTGTCGTTGGAGCGCATCGCGCCGCGGTTGTGCGGCTATGCCGAGATGAAAATCGACGTGGAAGCCCGAGCGTGAGGACGCGGCTCGGTCGCGGCATTGAACTGGCGCGGGTGCGCGTGATGCGCGGCCGCGGTTGTAGCGGCTGTCCGTCGCCGGCGGCGATGGCGCAGCGGTTGGCGACCCTCGATATGACTATGGGAGGAGAATAATGAAAACAATACTGGTGGTGGACGACAGCGCTACCTCTCGGCTGCTGTTCAAGGCACACATGCCGAAAGAGGGCGATTATCGTATCGTCGAGGCGGCGAATCTGGAGCAGGCGATGGAGCGCGTCGGCGCAGAGCATCCCGACCTGGTCTTTCTCGATTACAACATGCCGGGTAAGAACGGTGTGGAGATCGCGCATGCCCTGGCCGAATCGGGCGTGGACGCCACCTGTTTTCTGCTCACCGCCAACACCCAGCAGAGCGTGCTGGCCGCGGCGCAGGAGGCGGGGATCCGCGGCGTGTTGGAAAAGCCGATTACCCGCACCAAACTGGAACAGGCCCTGACCGAGGCAGGATTGTGAAACTGACCGACTTGCAGCGCGACGCCTTGGGCGAGCTGGCCAACATCAGTGCCAGCCGTGCTGCCAAGCAGCTCTCGTTGCTGCTGAGCGACACCATCGACATCACGGTCCCGCGGGTGGAGATCCTGCCGCTGCCGGAACTGCGCGACCGGCTGGCGACGGACGGCGACGGCACCATCGCGTCGGTTTACCAGGTGTTGAGCGGCGCGTTGCAGGGAAGGGTTCATCTCATATTCCACAATCGCGACAGCAAGGCGCTGATCCAGGCCCTGATCTGCGACGCCGGACCGATGTTGGCGGAGGCGCTGCGCGAGTACGAGCACGAGGCGATGACCGAGGTGGGCAATATCATCATCGCCACCTTCGCCACCATGCTCGCCGATCTGGTGGGCGCCGAATTGCAGCTGTCGCTGCCCTATTACACCGAAGGCACCGTGGAGGAACTGTTGTTCCGCCTGCCGGTGGCCGAAGAGGTGGAACAGATGGTGGTGGTGGTGATCGAAACGGTACTGCACGCGGCGCAACGCGATGTCTCCGGCACCCTGATGGTGGTGCTCAAGGTCAATTCGGCGGAGGAGCTGCTGGCGCGCATCGATGCCATGCTGCAACAGTTCGGAGGCGACGTGTAACTCAATGGAAGAGGGATTCGACTTCAGCCTGATCTGCGAACAACTGCCCATCGGCCTGTTCGTGCTGGATGCGGAGCGTCGCATCCGCTACTGGAACGGATGGCTGGCGGAAAAGAGCGGCATCAGCGCGCAGCAGGCGGCGCGGCAACGACTGGAAGATCTGTTTCCCGGCTGGAGCAACGAACGTTTTCAGTCGGCGGTGGAACAGGTCATCAACTATCACATTCCCCACGTGCTGTCGCAGGCCCTCAACCGTCTGTTGCTGCCGCTCAAGGTGCCGTTGTCGGAACACTACGGCGTCACCCTGATGCAGCAGAAGGTGAGCGTCTTGCCGCTGCCGGGCGCCGCCGGCGGCTATTATGCGCTGGTAATCATCCAGGACGTCACGGAGACGGTGGTGCGCGCGGCCGCCGCCAACGACGTGATGCGGCGGTTCCGCGAAGTGAGCATGCGCGACCCGCTCACCAACCTGTTTAATCGCCGCTTCATGTGGGAGTGGCTGGGGCAGAAACTCAAGGATGCCGAGCGCGATCTCACGCCGGTGGCGTGCCTGATGATCGACCTCGATCACTTCAAGCGCCTCAACGACAGCCTGGGTCACCAGCGCGGCGATGAAATCTTGCAGGCATTCGCCATGGCGGTGATGGTTCAGCTGCGCGAATCGGACATCCTGGTGCGCTACGGCGGCGAAGAGTTCGCCGCTTTTCTGCCGCGCTGCAACATGCAGCATGCGATCGAGATCGCGCAGCGCATCCGCCAGGAGGTGCGCGCCATGGCGATCGCCGATCTGGAACCGGGTACGGTGACCTGCAGCATCGGCGTCGCCCTGTACCAACCGCAACACTCGTCCAAGGATGCCGAAGAGCTGCTGCGCGAGGCGGATCAACGTCTATACGACGCCAAACGCAGTGGCCGCGATCGCGTCTGTCCCGACGATGTTGCCATGGGCGACGACGGGAATATTCACCGAGGGTAAGGTATGCATTTGCTCGATAAGCTGAGCCTGAAGCAGAAGCTGTTGTTGATGCTGTTTTTTCCGATCTTCGGCGTAACGGTGCTGTCGCTGGCCGCTACCGTGGATCGCTACATGGCCTATCATGGCCTGGCACGGGTCGAGCGGTTGGCGCAGCTGGCCGGCGCGATCAGCGCCACGGTGGACGAATTGCAGCACGAGCGCTTTCTCGCGGTCCGTTATCTCGGCTCCGGTGGCGACCGCTATGCCGAGCGGCTGCAACAGCAGGAGGGGCGCAGCGATGCACGCATCGCGAGGCTGCGCCATTGGGCGTTCGATCGCGACGACGTCAACCTCACTGCGGCTCTGCAGAAGGCCGTGCCGCCGCCGGCGACCCTGGCCAAATGGCGCGGCGCGATCGCCGCGCATAGCGCCGATGTCGACACCGTCCTCGCCGACTATTCGGCGCAGAATGCCGCATTGCTGGAGGTCATCGAATCGTTGCCGCGCGCGGTCGACGAGGGCGACCTGGCGGCCCTGTTCGGCGCCTACTCGGATCTATTGTGGGCGGAGGAGCAGCTCCATATCGAACGCTCGCTGTTGGGCGCGGCATTCAGCGCCGATCGCATGCTCTCTTCGCAGCGCCACATACTGGAAGCGGCAAACACGGCACGGCACCTCTATTTGCAGCGCCTGGAGCGGCAGATTCCACCGGCGTTGCGCGCGCGACTCGCGACGGTTCGCGACGACGCCTCCGCCAGGCGGGTCGAGGCATTGCGCAATCGGGCCTTGCAGACGCGCAACGGCCCGCTGGGCGTCAAACCGGCCGAGTGGCTCCAGGTCGCGTCGACGCATCTCGATGCGCTCAACGGCGTCACCGCCGAGCTGGCCGGGCGGCTGATCAGCGACAGCGCGCGGCGCAGCGATTATGCCGCCGCCGGCCTGATCGCCACGGTGACGCTGACCCTGTTCGGCCTTGCCGTCACCTTCTACCTGACGCTGCGCGTCAGCGGTGCCATCACCCATCGCGTGCGCGGGTTGCTGGAGGCGCTGCACGACCTTTCGGACGGCCACCTGGCGCGGCGGGTAACCGTCGAGGGCAGAGACGAGTTCGCCCACATCGGCACCGCCTTCAACGGCATGGCGGAGCAGTTGCAGGCGTCCATCGAACGCGAGCGCGAGCGCTTCGACGCGCAACAGCATCAGGCCCACGCCTTCCGCAATGTGGTGGACGTCATCGGCGAGAAGCTGCGCCTTATCGCCTTCGGCGATCTCACCCAGCGGGTGGAGGCCGGGAACGATGACGAAGCGCTGGGCGAATTGGCCTATCACGTCAACATGATGGCCAGCGGCCTGCGCGAATTGACGCTCGAAACAATCCAGGCCACCGGCGACATCGCCAGCAGCGTCGCGCAATTGCACACCGCCGCCTCATCCCAGGCCGCCGCCGCGGCGGAACAGGCCGCCGCCTCCAGCCAGACCATGACCACCCTGGAAGAGATCCGCGTCATCTCCGGCCAGACCCGCGAAAAGGCGCAGGCGCTGGGCGAGACCGCCGACCGCGCCCTGCACGAAGGCGATGCGGCCCGTCACAGTGTCAACAACTCGGTGAGCGGCATGGAGCTGATCCATGATCGCGTGGCGACCATCGGCGAGCGCATCCAGACCCTGACCGAACGGGCCTTGCAGATCGAGAGCATCAACATCGCCGTCGCCAACCTGGCGCAGCAGTCGCGCATGCTGGCGCTCAACGCGGCCATCGAAGCGGCCAAGGCGGGCGAGGCCGGTGGCGGTTTCGCCGCCGTGGCGCGCGAGGTGCGCCAGTTGGCCGAACAGTCGGGCCGCGAGACGGTGGAGGTGGAGAAGATCCTGAAAGAGGTGCGCCTGGCGATCCGCGATGTGGTCAGCGGCGTGGAAGAGGGAACCCGCGAGATCGTCCAGGCGCTGCGTTCGGTGGAGGATACCGGCACGGCATTGGCGCGCCTCAGCGACGTCGCCCAGGAGACCGCCATCGCCTCCAAACAGATCGTGGCCGCCGTGCGTCAGGAGGTGACCGGCATCAACCAACTGGTGATCGTGGTCAACGAGATCAACAAGGCCACCAATCAGTTTGTCGACTCGACGCGTCAGACCGAAAGCGCCGTCAGTAACCTGGGACGCATCACCCGCTCGTTGCAGGAGCACGCGGGGGTCTACGAGGTGTGAAGCGGCGGATACGCGGTGTCCTATGTGTTCCTTTCGAGTGGGGGTCTTGTTGGTTTCTTGATAGGATGAAAAACCCAACGGAGAGATAATCGGGCATGGACCACACCCTCACGCATCTACCGCAAAACAAGCAGCAGGAACTGGCGCGGATCACGCGGATCATCTGCGACGGCTGTCCCGGCGTCGGACTGGTGTTGCTGTTCGGCTCCTATGCGCGGGGCGACTGGAAAGAGGAGGCCGACCTGGCCCCCGAGCGTCCCTCCGGCCACGCCTCCGACTACGACGTCCTCGCGGTCACCGACGACAGCGCCGACTGCGACGCCGGCACCTGGCAGGACATCGCCGAAGAGTGCAACCGGGCGGGACACTCCACCCACGTGCGCATCATCCACCACGAAATCGGCCACCTGAACCGGCAACTGGCCAAGGGCCAATACTTCTTCTGCGAAATCGTCGGCCAGGGAAAGGTACTCCATCAGGATACGGGCTTCGACCTCGCCGAGCCCTGCGCTCCCGGCCCGAAGGAGCACCTGCATGCGGCGGAACAGGGGTTCGAACACTGGTTTGAAAGAGCGCGGCGGTTTTACGGATTACATAAGAGCGCGCTAGATAACGACTGGCGCCCCGAGGCAGCCTTCAGCCTCCACCAGGCAGCTGAATCCGCCTACAAAGCCGTCCTGATCGTCTTCACCGGCTACATCCCCAAAGAGCACTTCCTGGAGCTGCTCGGCCACACCGCCGCCGAACTCGATCCCAGCCTCGAAGACGTCTTCCCCCGCACCGACACCTTCCAGCGCGACGCCTTCGCGCTGCTGGACTACGCCTACATCGGCGCCCGCTACGACCCCAAATACAGCATCGACACCGTGACGGTGAACTACCTCGCCGAGAAAGTGGCGCAACTGCTGGCGCTCACCGAGACCGCCTGCAAAAAGAAAATCGACGCCCTGCGCCGTGAAGGGAATTGATAAGAATGTGGGATGGGTTGAGCACCAGCGAAACCCATCAATTTCCGGAGCGGAAACACCTGGACGGGCAGATGGAGAGGATACCTGTCAAGGATGAAGGTACCTGCCGTGTCCCGATATGGCGTTACGATCCACGAGGATTCGGAGGACGGTATACCTATTACCCCATCGTGTTAGTTAGTTTCCGGCAATAAGTGTACTGAGTGAATTTTCTTTACATGCCTGAAACTTGATGTTAGAAAAAGCTCTGGGCCAATTGATATGTCATTGGACGGCCTAGGGAAATACATGGAGAGTTCAGTAAGACTTCAAGCAGATCATGCTGTTTGGCTGATTGGGAGCATCTGTCGCTTCCACCGAATTCCGTTCGATTCAGCACTACTCGTCCAGCAGTATCCCCCCGATGTAGGTGATTACGGCATCTCCGACCTTTTTCGTGCGCTTGAAGGGCTGGGGTTGCGCCACGGCCCGTGCGCGGCGGCGGTGGTGGAGGATTTTTCGTCGCTCAAACTGCCCTGCATCGCCTTTCTGCGTACGGCGCCATCAGATATCCCCGCCGAGTCAGCCGGCGAAGAGCTCGTCCCTGAAACGGCGGACTCCGCCCAACATTGGCAACCCATTCTGATCTCCGATGCCGACGAAGACGGCATTCACTACTTCCATCCGAATAGCG
>CAYQWR010000024.1:0-16883 GCA_964421235.1 uncultured Thiohalomonas sp.
GGTTCGGGTCGCGGTGGTTGATGTAGCCGGAGAGCAGGCAGCGGCCGGAGTAGGCGATGCACAGGGCGCCGTGGACGAAGACCTCCAGCTCCATGTCGGGACACTGCTGGCGGATCTCGGCCACCTCGTCGAGGGAGAGTTCGCGCGACAGGATGATGCGTTTTACGCCGATGGACTGCCAGAAGCGCACGCTGGCGTAATTGACAGTGTTGGCCTGCACCGACAGATGGATCTCGGCCTCCGGCCAGCGTTCGCGCACCAGCAGCATCAGGCCGGGGTCGGCCATGATCAGGGCGTCGGGGCCGAGGGCCATCACCGGCGCCATGTCGGCGAGGAAGGTCTTCACCTTGGCGTTGTGCGGCATGATGTTGCTCGCCAGGTAGAATCGCTTCCTCTGGGCGTGGGCGCTGTCGATTCCCTGCTTCAGAGTGGCGAGGTCGAAGTCGTTGTTGCGCACGCGCAGCGAGTAACGCGGCAGGCCGGCGTAGACGGCGTCGGCGCCGTAGCGGAAGGCAAAGTCGAGGTGACGCAGGCTGCCGGCGGGGGCAAGAAGCTCGGGCGATTTCATCGTTTGTCGGATTCGGGATGGGGAACCTATTTTATCATCCGATCGTCGTTAGTATTGGGGCGTTTGCCCCCCTATGGCGGATCGGCGACAATTGCCGCCATATCCGTAGTGATTCCACCGGGAGAAAACCATGGCTTTAAAAGGGACATCAGCCCGCCTTCATTCCGCCGCCTGGTTGCTGGGCGCCTGGCTGGTGCTGTTGGGGGCTTCGGCCGCCGCTGCCGGCGCACAGATCCCGCCGGAGCAGGTGATGAGCGATCTCAGCCACACCATGATCGAGACGCTGAAGCGCGATCGCGCCGAGGTCAACGCCCATCCGCAGCGTCTGTTCCAACTGGTGGATCAGGTGCTGGCTCCGCACGTCGATTTTCCGCGCATGTCCGGCTGGGTGCTGGGCAGGTACTGGCGCCAGGCTACACCGGAGCAGCGCAAACGTTTTATCGCCGCGTTTCGGACCATGCTGGTGCGCTTCTATACCGCCGCGCTGCTCGACAATCCGTCACAGCTCGACCAACTGCTGGCGCACTCCGACAACCTGATTACCTTCCTGCCGACCCGGCCGGTAACCGGCGATACGGCGGTGGTGCGTTCGGAGGTGCACCTCCAGGGCGGCAAGACGGTGAAGGTGGCGTTCGCCGTGAACGACCGCGACGGCGCATGGAAGGTCTATGACGTCAACGTGGAGGGGATAAGCCTGGTCATGAACTATCGCGCCTCGTTTGCCGAGCAGATCCAGCGGGAGGGGCTCGATGGCCTCATCGCACAGCTGGAGCAGCGCAACCGGACGTTGATGGAGCAGGTGGGTAAGGGCGCGAAGAGCCACAGCGCGGAGTGATCGGAGCGCTGCTCTCCAATCTGTTGCGCCTCTATCTGGAAGCGGCGCCATGGTTGTTGCTTGGCCTCGCTGCGGCGGGGGTGATTAAGGCCTGGGTCCCGGAGGGTCGGGTCGGCCGTTGGCTGGGCGGACAGGGTCCGTGGCCGGTGGTCAAGGCGGCCTTGGTCGGCGCGCCGCTGCCGCTCTGCTCCTGCGGCGTTCTGCCCGCCGCGCTCGGCCTGCGTCGCGCCGGTGCGTCCCGCGGCGCCACCCTGTCGTTCCTGATCGCGACCCCGGAGACGGGCGTCGACTCCCTCGCCGTGAGCTACGCGCTGCTCGGTCCCTTCCTCGCCGTGCTCCGCCCCATGGCCGCTGTCGGCAGCGCCATCGTCACCGGTCTGCTGACGGTGTTGCTGCCGGCGGAGTCGCGCCGGCCGCTATTCCAGGTAGCCGCGGCGCCGACCGGTTGCGGTTGCAGCGGCGACTGCGCCGCGGCGGCGGTGCCGGCGACCCGCACCGCCTGGTCGCGTACGCTCAGCGGTCTGCGTTACGCCCTGACCGATATCCTCGACGACATCACCCTGTGGCTGGCGGCCGGGCTGTTGCTCGCGGCCGCCGTCGCCACCTGGGTGCCGCCGCTGGCGATGGCGCAGTGGGGCGGCGGCCTGCCCGCCATGCTGCTGATGCTGGTGGTGGGCATTCCGATGTATATCTGCGCCACCGCCTCCACGCCGCTGGCGGCCGGGCTACTGCTTGCCGGGGTATCACCCGGTGCCGTGTTGGTCTTTTTGCTGACCGGTCCCGCCACCAACATCGCCACCATGGCGGTGGTGCGGCGCGAGATGGGGACCATGGTCCTGGTGCTCTATCTGGCGGGTGTCGCGCTGAGCGCCGTCGTCTTCGGGCTGGTCACCGATGCGTTGACGCGTCACTTCGCCATCGACGTGCAGGGTCAGCTGGGGGCGGCGCAAATGCTGGTGCCCGGCTGGCTGGCATGGTGCAGCGGCCTGTTGTTGCTGCTGTGCGCCGTCAAGCCGCTGCGCCGCCTGTGGCTGCGTTGAGGCGGTCTGGGCGATCGGTACGGGGGATGCCCGAACGCCGTTGTGAGTGTTTACTTACCGTCGCGCCGCTCGCGATCCGGCGGCAGCGCAGCGCAACCGCCCAGCGGCAGCGCGATGGTGTAACATTACCTGCCTGATTTTAAGGAGATATGGGTTTGGAGCAATTCAGAGGTACCACGATCCTGGCGGTACGCCGCGACGGCAAGGTGGTGGTCGGCGGCGATGGCCAGGTGACCCTCGGTAATACC
The DNA here is from genome assembly GCA_964421235.1 of uncultured Thiohalomonas sp. Classification (GTDB taxonomy): domain Bacteria; phylum Pseudomonadota; class Gammaproteobacteria; order Thiohalomonadales; family Thiohalomonadaceae; genus Sulfurivermis. Next base: position 2,692 of record CAYQWR010000024.1, read on the forward strand.
GTGATGAAGGGCAACGCGCGCAAGGTGCGCCGGCTCTACTCGGGCAAGGTGATCGCGGGTTTCGCCGGCGGTACGGCCGACGCCTTTACCCTGTTCGAGCGCTTCGAGGGCAAGCTGGAGAAGCATCAGGGCAATCTGACGCGCGCCGCGGTGGAGATGGCCAAGGATTGGCGCACCGATCGCGTGCTGCGCCGGCTGGAGGCGCTGCTGATCGTCGCCGACAAGAGTGCCACGCTGATGATCACCGGCAACGGTGATGTGATCGAACCGGAACACGACCTGATCGCCATCGGCTCCGGCGGCCCCTTCGCCCAGTCGGCCGCGCTGGCGCTGTATCAGAATACCGAGCTGGATGCGCGCGCCATCGTTGAAAAGGCGCTGGCCATCGCCGCCGGCATCTGCATCTACACCAACGGCAATCTCACGGTTGAAGAGTTGGAGACGTAAAAGGATTCAACGCAAAGGCGCAAAGAACGCCAGGGACGCAAGGGTGACAAGTGCAGTTGCCGGTTCCGGCCAGACAACCATCGAAATCCCTTTGCGTTCTCTGCGTCAGATTTGACTCGATTTTAGAGGTTTGGCATGCAATGACTGAAATGACGCCGCGCGAAATCGTCCAGGAACTGGACAAGCACATCATCGGCCAGGCCGCAGCCAAGCGGTCGGTGGCGGTCGCGCTGCGCAACCGCTGGCGCCGGGCCCAGGTGGGCGAGCCGCTGCGCAACGAGATCACGCCCAAGAACATCCTGATGATCGGGCCCACCGGCGTCGGCAAGACCGAGATCGCCCGCCGTCTGGCGAAGCTGGCCAATGCGCCGTTCATCAAGGTGGAGGCCACCAAGTTCACCGAGGTGGGTTACGTCGGCCGCGACGTCGAGTCGATCATCCGCGACCTGGTGGACATCGCCATCAAGCTGATCCGCGAGCAGGAGGTGCAGAAGGTGCGCTATCGTGCCGGCGAGGCGGCGGAGGATCGCATCCTCGATATCCTGCTGCCCCCGGCGCGGGGTTGGGAGGAGGAGCAGAGCGATTCGGGCACCCGGCAGAAATTCCGCAAGAAGCTGCGCGAGGGCGAGTTGGACGACAAGGAGATCGAGCTTGAAGTGAGCGCGGCACCGGTGGGGGTGGAGATCATGGCCCCGCCCGGTATGGAGGAGATGACCAGCCAGTTGCAGGGCTTGTTCAAGAATCTCTCCGGTGGCCGCACCAAGCGCCGCAAGATGGCGGTCAAGGAGGCGTTGAAGCTGCTCACCGAAGAAGAGGCGGGCAAGATGATCAACGAAGAGGAGCTGAAGAGCCGCGCGGTTCGTGCCGTGGAGCAGAACGGCATCGTGTTCCTCGACGAAATGGACAAGATCTGCCGGCGCGGCAGCGAAGGGGCGGGCACCGCCGACGTATCGCGCGAAGGGGTGCAGCGCGATCTGCTGCCGCTGGTGGAGGGCAGCACCGTCTCCACCAAGTACGGGGTGATCAAGACCGACCATATCCTCTTCATCGCCTCCGGCGCCTTCCATCTGTCCAAGCCGTCGGATCTGATCCCGGAACTGCAGGGGCGCTTCCCGATCCGGGTCGAACTCGACGCGCTTGCGGTGGAGGACTTCGTGCGCATCCTGACCGAACCGGATGCCTCGCTGACGGAACAGTACAAGGCGCTGCTCTCCACCGAGGGCGTCGAGCTGACATTCGCCGCAGACGGCATTGCGCGCATGGCCGAGATCGCCTGGCAGGTGAACGAGAGCACGGAAAATATCGGCGCCCGGCGCCTGCATACGGTGTTGGAGCGGCTGCTGGAGGAGATCTCCTTCGAGGCGGCCGATCAGAGCGGAACCGCGATTATGGTCGACGCGGCCTATGTGGATGCTCAACTAGGCGAACTGGCGCGCGACGAGGACTTGAGCCGGTATATCCTTTAAGACAGATAGAGATGCCAGGGGAAAGCGACAGGAGGGGGATGTTGGGTTCGGAGCCGTGCGCCACCATCTTCCACCCTTGTATCTTGTCTCTTTTCCCCTGTATCCGAGGTTAACCCATGAACGAAAAACCGATGCCGACCGAGATTACCCTGCACAAGGCGCAACACCTGTTGGAGGTCGCCTACTCCGACGGCCGCCGCTTTGAGCTGCCAACCGAGTACCTGCGGGTCTATTCGCCCTCCGCCGAGGTGCGTGGTCACGGCCCCGGCGAGGAGACCCTGCAACTGGGCAAGGAGGACGTCAACATCGAGCAGATCGAGCAGGTCGGCAGCTATGCCGTGCAGCTCCATTTTGACGACGGTCATAACACCGGGATCTACGCCTGGGATACCCTGTATGACCTTGGCGTCAATAAGGACAAGTATTGGCAGGAGTACGTGGCGCGGCTGGAAGCGGCCGGCCATAAACGCAAGCAACCGGCGCACCAAGCGGCCGGCTAGGCAAAGGGGTAGGCATGAGCGAGCACGACACCACCCATTTCGGGTACAAGCAGGTTGCAGTAGAGGATAAGGCGGGCCTGGTGGCGGAGGTGTTCCACTCGGTCGCCTCCAAGTACGACATGATGAACGACCTGATGTCGTTGGGTGTCCACCGCCTGTGGAAACGCTATACGGTGGAGATGAGCGGCGTGCGTCGTGGTCAGCGGGTGCTGGACCTGGCCGGCGGTACCGGCGACCTGGCGATGAAGTTTTCGCGCATCGTCGGCGCCGACGGCCAGGTGGTACTCGCCGACATCAATGCCTCGATGTTGGAAGTGGGGCGGCAACGCCTGACCGATGCCGGCATCGTCGGCAACGTCGAGTACGCCCAGGTCAATGCCGAGTGCCTGCCTTTCCCCGACAATCACTTCGACCTTATCACCATCGCCTTCGGGCTGCGCAACGTCACCGACAAGGATAAGGCGCTGGCGTCGATGCACCGTGTGCTCAAGCCGGGCGGGCGCCTGTTGGTGCTGGAGTTTTCCAAACCAACGGTGCCGGGATTGTCGCCGGTGTACGACGTCTATTCGTTCACCATGCTGCCGCTGATGGGCCGGCTGGTGACGGGCGACGCGGAGAGTTATCGCTACTTGGCCGAATCGATTCGAATGCATCCCAATCAGGAGACCTTGAAAGGCATGATGGAGGCCGTCGGTTTCGAACGGGTGGAGTATTTCAATCTCACCGGCGGAATCGTCGCCCTGCATCGCGGTTTCAAGGCTTGACGGGACGTGACGCCGCGCTGTTATGCCCAGGGTGCGCGCTGTATGCACCGGATGAGGGGGCGGAGCACTTGTTGCGGGAGCAAGTGAGGGAGTCGCAATGAACGGAACGACGATGCTGCCGCAAGCGGCGCTGGCCGCGTTGGAGGCGGCCGTCAACGCAGGTTTGGCGCTGGACCCGGAAACGGTGACGCGTCTGGCCGCGCTGTCGGGCAAGGTGATTGCGGTGGAGCTGGAAGGCGCCGGTGTTACCCTGTTTCTGTTGCCCGGGCGCGAAGGTTTGCGCCTGATGGGACGCTATGACGGCGAAGCGGACACGAAATTGAGCGGAACGCCGCTGGCGCTGTTGCGGTTGCGTGGCGGCCAGCCCGGGGAAGGCCTCTTTTCCGGGGACGTCAAGATTCACGGCGACGTCGAGTTGGGCCGGCGGATGCAGCGTATCCTCGGCGAGCTCGATATCGACTGGGAGGAGCATCTGTCGCATCTCGCCGGCGACGTGGTGGCGCACCAACTGGGCAATCTGGCGCGCGGAGCGATGCGCTGGGGACGCCGCGCAGCCGAGAACCTGCAGCGGGACATGGTGGATTATGTGCAGGAGGAGCGGCGCGACCTGCCGTCGAAGGGCGAACTCGACGAATTCCTCGCGGCGGTGGATACGCTGCGCAGTGATCTCGATCGTTTGACCGCCCGTATCGACCGGGTACAGCGTCAGCATAACGACAGCCACAAGTGATGTGGCTATAAGAACAGTGCTATTGCAGGGGTTGCTATCGTGATTCGTCCGGGTCAGGCGTTACGTCTGCTCTTCATCAGCTGGGTGTTCGTGCGCAATGGGTTGGATGAACTGATCCTCGCAACGCATCTGTTTCGCCCCGTCTCATTTCTGCGCGCCTTCATGTGGTGGCGCTGGCTGCGCCGGCCGGCCTCGCGCGGCGAACGTATCCGCCGCACGCTTGAAGATCTCGGCCCCATTTTCGTCAAGTTCGGGCAGATACTGTCGACGCGCCGCGACCTGCTGCCCGACGATATCTCCCTGGAACTGACCAAGCTGCAGGATCAGGTCCCTGCGTTTCCCGGGCGGGTGGCGCGCGCCATCGTGGAGAAGGCCTACCGGCAGCCTATCGATGCAGTGTTTGCGGAGTTTGACGAGACGCCGATCGCCTCGGCCTCCATCGCCCAGGTTCACGCCGCACGGCTGCTGGACGGCAGCGAGGTGGTGATAAAGGTGGTGCGTCCCGATATTGCACCGGTGATTCGGCGCGATATCGGTCTGATGTACATCATCGCCGATAAGATAGAGCAGTTCTGGGCCGACGGCCGGCGACTGCGACCGCGCGACGTGGTGGCGGAGTTCGAGAAGACCATTCTCGACGAGTTGGACCTGATGCGCGAGGCGGCCAATGCTTCGCAGATCCGGCGCAACTTTTCCGACTCGGCGCTGATTTATATTCCGGAGATACACTGGCCGCTGGTGCGGCGCAACGTGATGGTCATGGAACGCATCCACGGCATTCCGATCAGCAACGTCGAGACGATCCGCGCGCAAGGGATCGATCTCAAGGCATTGGCCGAGCGTGGCGTGGAGATATTCTTCACCCAGGTGTTCCGTCACAATTTCTTCCATGCCGACATGCACCCGGGAAACATCTTTGTCGAGCCCGGCGGTCGCTATATTGCCGTTGATTTCGGCATCGTCGGTTCCCTAAGTGCCGAAGATCAGCGTTACCTGGCGGAAAACTTTCTCGCCTTTTTCAAGCGCGACTACAATCGTGTCGCGGTGCTGCATGTGGAGTCGGGTTGGGTACCGCGCGACACTCGGGTCGACGAGTTCGAGGCGGCTATCCGCACCGTGTGCGAACCGATTTTCGAGCGGCCGTTGTCGGAGATATCGTTCGGCCATTTGCTGCTGCGCCTGTTCCAGACCGCGCAGCGTTTCAACATGGAGGTGCAGCCGCAATTGGTGTTGTTGCAGAAGACCTTGCTCAATATCGAAGGGCTGGGGCGCCAGCTCTATCCCGAGCTCGACTTGTGGAAGACCGCTAAACCGTTTCTCGAGCGCTGGATGAGCGAGCAGGTGGGTGTGCGCTCGTTCTTCAATCGCATCAAAGGCAATATTCCGGCATGGGGAGAGACGCTGCCGCAGGTGCCGCAGCTGATGCACGATGTATTGCAGCGTGCCCGCAACGGTACTTTGGTGGTGCAGAGCAATCCGGAGGAGTTGCAGCAACTGGCCCGTGATATCCGCGACGCCAATCGCCGTACCTTCGGGGCCGTGGTCGGCGCTGCGCTGATTATCAGTGCCGCGGTATTGTTGGGTTTGGACGGCTATGCGCCGACGATGCAGGCCGGAGCGCCGATCTCGTCGTGGCTGCTGGGAGTGTGCGGAGCCGCCATCTGGTTATTGGCGTGGCCGAAGGAGTAGCGTAGCGCTGTCGTCGGGCCGATATAACGGGAGAAAAAAAGGAGGGGAAGAGTGAGGTACTCTTCCCCTTATTGCTTAAGACCCATAAATGGTTTGTGCACTCCGCACGTCATCTCTGGGCATCGCTATGCACAAAGGAGGGGATGAAGAAACGTTACTTGTCCATCTTGCCGTTGTCGAACATACGGCCAAGAAAGACAAAATAAAACAATGCACCAAATACAACAGTAGCTATCAAAGTCTCGACCATAGGTGCCTCCTTGAGGACAGGCTCGGAATCCACGCTCTCTGCCGCAACGGCTATGGGGCGGCGTCAAACGGTGAGGTCACAATAAAATTCGAGCCCGCACCTGTCATTGATAATTCTCAATTTCTTGACGTAACTTTATCGCGGGGTGTCGCCGGGAAGAGGGCGCTGTCGGAATGCGCTGGGGGGATATCGTCCGGCGGGCGGATACCGGGAGGCGGACATGAGTCCACCGCCCGGTTCGCGCCGGTGGTATTGCGGGTAGTCGAGTATCAGGCGCCGGCCAACGCAGCGGCCGGATCCTGGCCCGTCAGCAGGCAGGTCAGCAGGTCGTGGACCGAGCGGATCTGCTGGCCGAAGGGCAGTGATTCTGAGCCGCGGAAGAACAGACCCTTGTCCACATTGCCGTGTACCGCGGCTTCCAACTGGGTGTCGATACAGAACTGGCCGGAGCCGGGGTCGCCGTCTTTCAGGCCGCAGTGGGTGAGGCATTCGAACCAGACGGCGCAGGTTGCCTTCTCCGGGGTGGCGCGCGAGCGTACCCGCTCCTCGCGTTCCAGATATTTCTTCAGCCACGGCGTCAGCACCGCGCGCGCCGGCAGGCCGGCGGTGCTCATGAAGGTAACGATGTCTTCCGGCTTGGCCTCGACCAGGATTTTTTTGAAGTTGGGGTGGGCGTCGCCCTCCGCCGTGACCGCAAACGGGGTGCCGATCTGGACGCCGCTGGCCCCCATATCGAACATCTCCTTGATCTTCTTGAAGGAGTTGATCCCGCCGGCGGGGATCAACGGAATATGCGTAATATCCAATTCTTTGAATACGTTGAATATTTCAGCCAATACCCGCTTGAAATCGAAGCGTGGATTGTTGATGTCTTCAGGCTTTGGCGCCCCCAAGTGGCCGCCGGCGTAGCGCGGGTGTTCAATCACAATGGCATCGGGCAGGATACCTTTGCGCAGCCAGCGCTTCAGCACGGCGCGCACCCCGCGCTCCTCCGACAGGATCGGGATGAGGGCGACATCCTTGCGGTAGTCGCCGACCAGGTCCGGCAGGTCGAACGGCAGCCCGGCACCCATGATGATGGCGTTGGCACCGCTCTCGCACGATTGGCGTACCAGCTCGGCGTGGCGATCCACCGCCTTCATGACGTTCACCGCGATACAGCCGTTGGGCGCGATCTCGCGCGCCGCCTTGATCTCACGGTCCAGCGCCTCAAGGTTGGCATCATCAATGATTTTGCGGTCTTTGGTACGGTGTGTCCGCTCCATCAGGTCCGGATGGTGGACTCGCAGATCGATGCTGGCGATGGTGCCGATGGCGCCCTCTTTGGCTACAGCCCCCGCCAAGCTGTGGGCGGAGACGCCCACACCCATTCCTCCCTGGATAACGGGTAGAAACTCGCGCTCGCGGAGTTTCAACAACGGGAATGGGGTATTAATCATTAATCACCTGTAAAATCAAAAGTCGAACAGACTACATGATACATCAAGGTGCGATATTGATCTGCGTCAAGTGAAATGCGCGGATAAGTCGCTTACACTTCCAGCCCTGAACTGTTACGGATATGCAGCATGCCTGAGTTATCGCGCCGGCGGGAGCGGGCCGAGGAAACCCTCGCCTACGAGCTGCACGGCAGCCTCTACCTCAATATAACCTACCATTGCACTCTGCGTTGTGCCTTTTGCCCCAAATTTCAAGGGAGCTGGGAGGTACAGCAATACGATTTGCTGCTTACGCGCGAGCCGGACGCGGAACAGGTGCTCGCGGCGGCGGGTAACCCTGTCTCGTATAAGGAGATCGTTTTTTGTGGTTTGGGTGAACCCACCTTGCGCCTTGATACGCTGCTGACGGTAGCGCAGGCGCTCAAGACACAGGGGGCCCGGCGCATTCGCGTCAATACCGATGGTCTCGCCAACCTGGTCTACGGGCGTGACGTGACGCCTGAACTGGCGACCGTGGTGGACGCCGTGTCGATCTCCCTCAACGCCCAGGATGAGGCGACCTACGTTCGCCACTGTCGGCCGAAACGCCAGGGCGCTTATCAGGCGGCGCTGGAATTCGCGCGCCAGGCCAAGGCGCACGGCATCGACGTGACGCTGACGGCGATCAACGGACTCGAAGGTGTCGATATTGCCGCCTGCCGGCGCATCGCCGACACGCTGGGGGTGCATTTTCGCCAGCGGGAACTGGACGCGGTCGGCTGATGGCGCTTTCCGATTACGTCCACACCCTCGGCCAGGCACTGTGCGCCAAGTACGGCGAACGGGTGCACAAGCTGGCGATCAATGCCGGCTTCACCTGCCCCAATCGCGACGGCAGTAAGGGTATCGGCGGTTGCACCTTTTGCAACAACAGTTCGTTTTCGCCCAACGATTCGCCGGGAGCGAAGCGTGAAAGCCGCAGGCTACCCGAAGGGGCGGCGGCAGGGACGGCGCCGGTCGACGCCCGCCAGCCGGATTCGATCGTGCAGCAGATCGAAGCGGGCCGTCGTGTCATCGCCAAGCGTACCGGTGCGAGGAAATTTCTCGCCTACTTCCAGGCCTATACCAACACCTACGACGATGTGGCGTTGCTCAAGCAGCGCTACGATTCGGCACTGGGTGAAGAGGACGTCATCGGCCTTGCCATCGGCACGCGTCCGGATTGCGTGCCGCCGGCGGTGCTGGATCTGCTGGCGGCGTACCGGGAGCAGGGGCACGAGGTTTGGCTCGAATTGGGGTTACAGTCCGCATTCGATGAATCCCTGCGGCGGGTCAATCGCGGCCATGATTTTGCTGAATACCGCGCCGCACTGCGGGCCGCGCGCAGCCGTGGTCTGCCGGTGTGCACCCATCTGATCCTGGGACTGCCGGGCGAAGAGCCGTTTCATGCGCGCACCACGCTGACGCGGGTGCTGGAGGAAGGCGTGGACGGTCTGAAACTTCATCCGCTACACGTGGTGAAGGGGACGCGGCTGGCCAACGAATGGCGTGCCGGCGATTACCTGCCGTGGTCCATGGCGCAGTACGTCGCGACGGCGGTGGACCTGATCGAGATGACGCCGCCCGAGGTGATCTACCATCGGCTTACCGGAACCGCGTCGCTCGACATCCTGTTGGCGCCGCAGTGGTGTAATTGGAAGTGGCGCGTGCTGAACGGCATCGAACGCGAATTGGTGCGGCGCGGTACGCGGCAGGGCATGGCGCGACCGGCGCTCGCCGGTGCCGTGAGTCGCGAATGAACTGCAGCGAAAAGGTGAACCATGGGGCATCTTCACATGCTGCCCTGTTGTCCGTGGTCAGAGCTGTTGCGAGGTGGTGATGAACAAGAAAATCGAATTGGTCTGCCCGGCGGGTTCATTACCTGCATTGCGGGCGGCGGTGGATAACGGTGCCGATGCGGTCTACATGGGATTCCGCGACGGCACCAACGCGCGCAACTTCCCGGGTCTGAACTTCGACGAACGCGCCGCGCGCGAGGGTATCCGCTATGCGCGCGAGCGCGGGCGCAAGGTGTTGCTGGCGCTGAACACCTATCCGCAGCCCCAGGGCTGGCCGGTATGGACCGCTGCGGTGGATAAGGCGGCGGAACTGGGGGTCGATGCGCTGATCCTGGGGGATGTCGGTCTGATGCGTTACGCCGTGCAGACCCATCCCGGGCTGCGCCTGCATCTTTCCGTACAGGGTTCCGCCACCAGTTACGAAGCCATCAATTTCTACCGTGAACAGTTCAATGTGCAGCGCGTGGTGTTGCCGCGCGTGCTGTCGTTGTCCCAGGTGAAGCAGGTCAAGGAGAATACCGACGCCGAGATCGAGGTGTTCGCGTTCGGGTCGCTGTGCGTGATGGTGGAGGGACGTTGCTATCTCTCCTCTTATGCCACTGGCGAGTCCCCCAACACCTGCGGCGCCTGTTCGCCGGCCAAGGCGGTGGAGTGGCGCGAGACGCCGCGCGGACGCGAGGTGCGCCTGGGCGGTGTGCTGATCGACCTGTACAAGCCGGGTGAAAACGCCGGTTATCCGGTGTTGTGCAAGGGACGCTATCTGGTCAACGGCGAGGTCAACTACGCCATCGAGGAGCCGACGTCGCTGTCGGTGCTCGACATCCTGCCGGAACTGGTCCGGCTCGGCGTCTCCGCCATCAAGGTGGAGGGGCGCCAGCGCAGCCCGGCCTACGTGGCGCAGGTGACCAAGGTATTGCGCCAGGCGCTGGACGCCGCCGAGGGCAACCCCGACACCTTCACCCCGCGCAGCGACTGGGTGGCGGCACTGGACAAGGTGGCCGAAGGGCGCACCCACACCCTGGGCGCCCTCAACCGCGCCTGGCAGTAGTGAGTGTTCAAAGAATCAAACGCAAAGACGCAAAGGACGCGAAGCGACTTTTGCCTGCACACCTTTGCGCTCTTGGCGTACTTTGCGTCTTTGCGTTGAAGGTTTTTGAATTTCAGGAGTTCGGAAGATGAAACTGGCATTGGGTCCGTTGCTTTATTTCTGGTCGCGCGACGACGTGTTGGCGTTTTACCGTGCTGCGTGCGACTGGTCTGTGGATATCGTCTATCTGGGCGAGGTGGTCTGTTCCAAGCGGCGCGGCGTGCGGTTGGAGGACTGGCTGGCCATTGCCGATGAACTGACGGCGGCGGGCAAGGAAGTGGTGTTGTCGACCCTGGCGCTGACCGAGGCCGAATCGGAGCTGCTGACCATGCGCCGCATCACCGACAACGACAGGTTTGCGGTGGAGGCCAACGAATGGGGCGCGGTGCGGTTGCGCTCCGGCAAGGGTGGGTTCGTTGCCGGCCCCCATCTCAATGTCTACAACGGCGATACCCTGGCGGTACTGGCGGAGCTGGGCGCACGGCGCTGGGTGATGCCGGTGGAGCTGTCGCGCGACACGCTGAAGGCGATCCAGGCGTGCAAGCCGGCGCAGATGGCCACCGAGGTGTTCGCCTTCGGCCGCATGCCGCTGGCCTTTTCCGCCCGCTGTTTCACTGCGCGTCACTACAACCTGCCGAAAGACGACTGCCAGCTGCGTTGCGGCGACTTTGCCGACGGGCTGGTGCTCAACTCCCAGGACGGGCGCCCGTTCCTGGCGATAAACGGGATTCAGACCCAATCCGCCGCCACCTGCAACCTCATCAACGTGGTGCCGGAACTGCGCGAACTGGACGTGGAGGTGTTGCGTCTGTCGCCCCAGTCGCGGCATATGGCCGAGGTGGTGGCTGCGTTCCGCGGTGTGGTTGACGGGACGCTGTCGCCGCAGGAGGGGAATGCGATATTGCTCAAGATCACCCAGGGCGAACCGTGCAACGGCTACTGGTACGGCGACGCGGGGCTGGCCTGGCTGGCCGACGCCGAGGTGAACGAGGCGCGGGCGCTGTCGGGGGGGTAAAACAAATAATATTCACCGCAAAGGCGCAAAGGACGCGAAGAAAAAATTACTTTCCCTTCTATGCGTCCTTTGCGCCTTTGCGGTGATATATCACTAAGCTTAGCGATGCAGTGCGGTCTGGATCCGCCGATCCAGGCTCAGGCGCTCCACGGCCCGCTCGATCAGCGGCGCCAGGCGCGGTCCGGCGACCGCGGCGACGTGGATGCGCCAGTCGAAGTCCATGCCGTCGAGCAGATTCTTCACATAAAGGCCGGTCTCGGTTTCCCCTTCGATGTTCAGGCGGCGGGCAAAGAACAGGGTGTCCGGGTCTTCGCTGCGGCTGGCGAGCAGCCAGAACTCCTCCAGCCGTCCGCTGATGCGTGCATCCCACTGCTTGCCGCCGGCGCGCACCAGCCGGTTGCCGCGGATGGCGAAGATGATCTCGGTACGGGTATCGGTGATGGCGATGGCGAGGCGCTTGCCGTCGAGGTCATACAATTGATCGGCGACATACTGTCCCTTCAGCAGGTGGTTGAAGAGACGCGACAGAAGTTCGCTGTGCACCGCGTTGGGCAGCAGGCGTAACAGTGCGGAGAGGGGAAGCAGTTGCAGGCGCATAGGTTGTAGCCACCGTGTCGTTGAAAAACTCAAAAAAGTATCGCAGGTCCGGCCTGGTATCTTATTGATCTGGGTCAACAATATCTACCGGGAATCATCGGTATCCTGCGACTGTCCAACTGACTGGTTCGGTAAGGCATTGTGCTAGCCTTGCGGGACGAAGAGGCTGTGGAGGCGTGATTTGTGGCGGAGATGACGACCCATCGACTTTCCATTGGCGGCATGAGCTGCGCCGGATGTGTGGCGGCGGTGGAGAAGGCGTTGCGCAAGGTGCCGGGCGTCGTCGAGGCCAGCGTCAATTTCGCCGAACACACCGCCCAGGTCGAGGGCGAGGTGGCGGCGGATACATTGATCCACGCGGTGGTCGACGCCGGCTATAACGCGGCCGAGCTGGCCGGGGAGGGCGACGAGCAGGCGGAGCGCGCGGCCAGGGAGATGGCGGAATACCGTGCCCTGCTGAAGAAGTCGGCGCTGGCGGCGTTGGTCGGTGTCCCGCTACTGCTTGGCGGCTGGCTCGGCGGGTTGCCACCGCTGACCACCGACAACGGCCAGGTGTTCTGGTTGGCCGCCGGTATTGCGACCTTCATGGTGCTGTCGTATGCGGGGCGCCAGTACTTCGTCGGTGCCTGGAGGCAATTCAAACATCACCACGCCAATATGGATGCGTTGATCGCCATGGGCACCGGCGTCGCCTGGTGCTATTCCATGGCGATCGTCTGCGCGCCCCGTGCGGTTCCGACCCTGGCGCCGCACGCCTATTTCGACGCGGCGGCGGTGATCATCGCACTGGTCAATTTCGGCTCGGCGCTGGAGATGCGGGCACGCGGCAAAAGCGCCGGGGCCATCAACCCTCTCCTCGCCCTGCTGCCGCAGACGGCGCGGGTGGTGCGCGAGGGCAGGGAGATGGACGTCGCCGTCGCCGAGGTCGGGCCGGGCGATACCCTGCGGGTAGGTCCGGGCGAATGCCTGCCGGTTGACGGCATCGTCATCGACGGTCACGCCGATGTGGATGAATCGATGATCGGCGGCGAGCCGCCGGCGGCGAAACAGGTGGGCGACGAAGTGGTGGGCGGCACCCGCAATACCGCGGGGACCTTCCTCTACCAAGCGACGCGCGTCGGCCGGGATACGGTGCTGGCGCGCATCATCGCGAGGGTGCGCTCGGCTCAGGCGGACAGGCCGGCGATCGGCCGGTTCGCCGACCGGGCCGCTGCGGTGTTTGCCCCCGGCGTGCTGATTATCGCCGTCATCACCTTTCTCCTCTGGTTCGACCTGGGGCCCACTCCGGGCGGCGCCCATGCCATCGTTGCCGCCATGGCGGTGCTGATCATCGCCAGTCCCAGTGCCCTGGGGCTGGCCACGCCGATCCCGTTTATGGTCGGCATCGGCAAGGCGGCGGAGCAGGGCGTGTTGATCCACAACGGTGAGGCGTTGCAGCGGGCGGGCCAGGTCACCACCGTCGTGTTGGACAAGAGCGGTACCGTGACCGAGGGCCGGCCGCGGGTGACGGCGGTGGTGCCGCGCGGCTGGCTCGATGGCGACCAGCTGCTGGAGATCGCCGCCACCGTCGAAGCGGCCTCGGAGCATCCGCTGGCATCGGCGGTGGTCGCCGCCGCCGCCGAGAAGGGTTTAGGGCGGCTGGAGATGTCCGGCTTCGAGACGGCGAGCGGGCGCGGCGTACTGGCCTGGATGAATCAGCAGCGTATCCTGCTGGGCAATCGCCGCTGGATGGAAGAGAACCATGTCGACATCGGCGAGCTGGCACAAGAAGCGGAGCAGTTGGCGGCGAACGGGCAGATCGCGCTCTACCTGGCGTTGAACCGCATGGGTGCCGGCGTGATTGCAGTCAGCGACCCGATCAGGCGTGATTCGCCGACGGCCGTCGCGCGCCTGCATGCGGCGGGACTCAAGGTGGCGATGCTCACCGGCGACGACCGGGTGAACGCCGAGGCGGTGGCGCGGCAGGTCGGTATCGATACGGTCATCGCCGAGGTGTTGCCCCAGGACAGGACCAAGAGGGTCGCCGAGCTGCAGGCACACGGCGAGATCGTCGGCATGGCGGGCGACGGTATCAACGATGCGCCGGCGCTGGCACGATCGGACGTCGGTTTCGCCGTCGGTGGCGGCGCCGACGTTGCCGCCGAGAGGGCGGACATCACGTTGCTGCGCGGCTCGCTGCACGGCGTCGCCGATGCCATCGTCATTTCCAGGGCGACGGTGCGCAACATCAAACAGAATCTGTTCGGTGTCATGGTCTACAACAGTTTGGGAATTCCGCTTGCAGCCGGTGCGCTCTATGCGCTGACGGGTGTGTTGCTCAATCCGATGATCGCCGGTGCCGCGATGGTACTGTCGTCGCTGGCGGTGGTCGGCAATGCCCGCCGCCTGCGC
>CAYQWR010000024.1:16893-21829 GCA_964421235.1 uncultured Thiohalomonas sp.
GGTCGCGGTCAATGTGGCGGGTGCGGCGGCGATCGCGCTGATCGTATGGTGGTTCTGGAACGCCAGGTGAACAAACAAAACATCATGGAGTAGGCTATGGAAAAACTGGTTGATTTATTGCGTCACGGGCAATCGGTGTGGCAGGACTATATCGAGCGCGGACAGACGCGCAGCGGCGGCTTGGGCCAACTGGTGACGGCAGGATTGCGCGGCGTCACCTCCAATCCCAGCATCTTCGAAAAGGCGATTGTCGGTAGCTCCGCCTACGATGAACAGCTCGCGGCGATCATCGAGGCGCAACCCGATATCGCCGTGGAGGAGCTGTTCGAACTGCTTGCGGTGGAGGACATTCGCGAGGCGGCGGATGCGCTGCGCCCGGTGTTCGACGACTCCGCCGGTCTCGACGGTTACGTCAGCCTGGAGGTGTCGCCGCGCCTGGCCCACGATACCGAAGCGACGCTGGCGGCTGCGCGCCGCCTGTGGCGCGCGGTGGACCGGCCGAATCTGATGATCAAGGTGCCGTCGACCCCGGAGGGTATTCCCGCCATCGAGACCCTTACCGCCGAGGGCATCAACATCAATGCCACGCTGATGTTTTCGTTGCGTCACTACGATGCGGTCAGCCACGCCTTTCTGAGCGGCGCCCGCCGCGCCGCGGCGCCGGAGCGGCTGGCGTCGGTTGCCTCGATCTTCGTCAGCCGGGTCGATACCGCCGTCGACAAGCAGTTGGATGCGATGGGCGGAGAGACGGCACTGGCGCTGCGCGGCACCATTGCCATCGCCAATGCCAAGGCGATCTATCAACGGTTCCGCACCCTGTTCGACGGCGCTGAGTTCGCCGCACTGCGCGCCCGCGGTGTCCGGGTGCAGCGGGTGCTGTGGGGCAGTACCGGTACCAAGAACCCCGCCTACTCCGACGTGCTCTACGTCGATCAGCTGATCGGCACGGATACGGTGAACACGCTGCCGCCGGCGACGCTCGATGCCTTCATGGATCACGGTAAGGTGGAGGATACCTTGTCGCAGGCGTTGGACGTGTCGCAGCGGCAGCTGGCGCAGTTGGCGCAGCTCGGGATCGATATCGATGCGGTGTGCCAACAGTTGCAGAGCGAGGGCGTGAAGTCGTTTGCCGATGCCTACGAAAAGCTGTTGCTGGCGTTGGAGGAGAAGCGCACTGCGTTGCGCGCGAACTGATGCGGCGGCGGGCGGAGCGTCGTGGCACAATGGCGGTCTGTAGATTCGGACGGAAGGCATCATGAGTTGGTGGGGAAAACTGATCGGCGGCACCTTCGGCTATCTGCTGGGCGGACCGCTGGGGGCGCTGTTGGGCGCGGCGTTGGGACACAGCGTCGATGAGGGGTTGCGCAACATCAAGCTGGGCGGCTACGGCGCCGATGGACCGGAGGTAGAGCGCATTCAGGCGGTTTTCTTTACCGCCACCTTTTCGGTGATGGGGCACATCGCCAAGGCCGATGGCCGTGTCTCGCCGCAGGAGATCGAGCTGGCGCGCGCCGTGATGGCGCAGATGCGGCTCGATGAACAGCAGCGCCGCGCCGCGATCAATTTGTTCAATGAGGGCAAGGCGGACGACTTTCCCCTGGACGAGGTGCTGCAGCAATTTCGCCGCGAGTGTCACCGTCGTTCCACGCTGTTGCAGATGTTCCTGGAGATACAGCTGCAGGCGGCCTACGCCGACGGCGCCATCGATGCCGCCGAGCGGACCATACTGTTGCGTATCTGTGACGCCCTCGGTGTCGACCATGCACTGTTTGCGCAACTGGAGGCCATGGTGCGCGCGGCACGCCATTTCGCCGGCGGCGGTGCGGGTGCCGGTGCGCCGCCGCGGCGCGAGCCGACACGCGACACGTTGCGTGACGCCTACGCGATATTGGGCGTCGCCGCCGCCGCCCCCGATGCCGATGTGAAACGGGCCTACAAACGTTTGATGAACCAGCATCATCCGGACAAATTGGTGGCGAAGGGTCTACCGGAGGAGATGATCCGCATGGCGACGCAGAAGACCCAGGAGATCAAGCAGGCCTACGATACGGTGCGCAGTGCCCGCGGTTTGTGACGGGGAGCGCCGTGTCGTCCGGGGGGATGCCCCGTGCAGGTTGAATCGGAGGTTGAGACAGAGTGGCTAAACGGGTTGTGACGTTAGTGGCGGTGGTTGCGGCCGGCGGGTTGCCGCTGAGCGCCATGGCGGTAACGGGAACACCATCCCTGCTGGGCGTCTGGCAGTGCCAGGGCAAGCCGGTGGCGGCAACGCTGCAGTTCAAGTCCCATCACCGCCTGCTGTACAACGGCGCGATGAGCCGCTATTCACTGTTGCCGGGGGTGATCATGATCAAGGACGCATTCGGCCCGGTGGAGTATCGCTATCGGCTGGACGGCGACCGCCTGAGCATCAACTCCCCGGCGGGCGCCGACCTGCAATGTTTGCGCGGCGCCGCGGCCAGGCATGGGGCGACCGCGGCGGCGGTCGACGCCGCGGCCGCGCAACTGCATGCGCGGCTATGCAGCTGGAGCGGTCCCTCATCCTACAGCGGCAGTTACAGCCACAGCAGTTGGCTGCAGTTCGACGGCGCCGGCCGGCTGCGCTACGGCAGCGATTCGGTATTTGCCAGCGGCGCCAATCTTGCGCGGGGCGACAACGACAATTCGGTCGGGGGCAGCTATCGCATCGTCGGCAACAGGGTGGAGATCACCCTCGACGACGGTACGCGCACCGACGGCACGGTGCGGAAGCGCGAACCCGACGGCACCGTCGCCGCGCTGACGATCAACGATAATCTGTTTGCCGCCAGAGAATGCCGATGAGCGATCAGTCGTCGCGCCGTATCGCCGAGCGGGTGCGTGCGGCCTGTATCCGGACGGCGCTGGAGGGTTACGAAGCGGCGGCCATCAGCGGCTTGTGCAAGGACGGCGCGTGGGAGGCGGCCGTCGACGCCATGCGCATGCTGGATATCGCTGCGCTGGTGGCCGAGGCGGAGGACGACGATGAGGTCCGGGCTGCGGATGAAAAGGGAGTATGACGCTCCGGCCGACGCCGCTTGATGCCGCCAGGGAGCGGGCCTACAGCAACACCGGGTGTTATCGGCGTGGTTGCGGCGCCGACTTGCCGTTCATGCCAGGTAGCGGCCCGCTGCGGCCACCGCAACGGTGGCCAGTCCCAGCAGCAGGTTGGTGCCGACGAGGCGGCGGATGCGTGCCAGTGCGGCGCCGCCGCGTTTCCAATCGCTGTCGCGCACGGCGTCCCCGAGAGCCCGGTAGGGAACGAAATAGAGCCAGAGATAGAGCAGGATCATGAGGCTGCCGATGCCGGTCATTGCCAGCACGTAGTGCGGGGCGTGCATCAGGCCGCCGAACAGGGTCAGCGCCATCCAGTAGCCGCTGAGGGGCAGCGCCACGACGGCGATCCACACCCAGAAAAAGAAGCCGTTGAAACAGGCGGCCCACAGCGGCAGACGCTGGGGCGGCTCCAGCCGGCTCGCCGCGACCGGACGCAATACCATATAGGCGAAAAACATTCCCCCGACCCAGACCACGGCCGATAGCACATGCAGCAGTAGTGCGATGCTCATAGCGACTCCGATATCACGGTGTTGCGGTTTCTCCCGCGTTTCCGGCATGGGTTTTCAGCCAGCCGTAAACGTACTGGATCACCATCGGCGTCTGGTTGGCAAAAGCGTGGCCCGCCCCCAGTAGTCCCAATTGGCGATAAAACGGCCGCCCCGGTTTGGTGTCGGTGGCGCCGCCGGCATGCTGGGCATTGAGCCGGCGTGCAGCGGTGAGCCGCTGCGCAGCGCCGCGTAGCACGTCTGGGCTGTCGTCGCGGCCGTAGAGGTCGAAGATGGGGACGTTCACTCTATTCAGCAAGGCCAGCACGTGCTGCGGGGGCTGCAGGTCGCCGTAGGAGCCCAGTCCGATGACGATGAGACCGCTCAGCGCCGGGTCCGGGTTGGTGCCGGCATAGGTCAAGGCATCGAGTCCGCCCAGGCCATGGCCGATAAGCGCGATGTGGCTGAGCCCCTTGCCCTTGAGAAAGGCGACCGCCGCTGCGATGCGCGCCTGCGCCGGTGCCACCAGGGCGCCGTAGGCGGCAGGCTGGTCAGCGGCGGGGGCGGGCAGTTCGACCGATAGCGTCGACCAGCCGTATTGGGGCAGGGCGCGGCGCAGCGGACCGAACAGTCCCGGCAAGTCGGCGTGGGCCCCGACGTCGTGCAGCAGCACCACGCCGCCGGCGGCGCTGCCGCGTGTCTGTGGCCGGTAGAGCGCCAGTATCTTGGTGCCGCCTACGTTGAGGTCGATCGCATCGCTCCCCGCCGGGCTGCTGCGCAGCTGCGTATCGATCAGCTCCTCGGGCGTCGGGGAGGCGGCGGCCGGCGTGGTTGCCGCCGCTGCGGTGGTTGCAGGGAGCGCGTTCGGGGCGGCAGCGACGACGCCCGGCAGAGGCAGGCCGATGGCGGCGGAGAGCAGGAGATAGCGTAGGGTTTTCATAACGTTGCAGCATAGAGGGAGAGCGGTGCGCGGTAAAGTCCGGCACCGGTACCGGTGCCGCGGTTGTCGCCAAGCGGGTCCGGAGCCGCTACAATCCCCGGTCATTTTATTCGACCGGTCCGCGAAGAGACCTTTACACGACGCAACGAATTCAGAGGGAATACCATGGCCGATTATCAAATTGCCCCTTCCATCCTGTCGGCGGATTTTGCCCGTCTGGGTGAGGAGGTCGTGAATGTGCTGGCCTCCGGTGCCGATATTGTCCACTTCGACGTAATGGACAACCATTACGTGCCGAACCTGACCATCGGCCCGCTGGTGTGCGAGGCGCTGCGCAAGCACGGGGTCACCGCCCCCATCGACGTGCACCTGATGGTCAAACCGGTGGATCGCATCATCCCCGACTTCGCCAAGGCCGGCGCCACCTACATCACCT
>CAYQWR010000025.1:0-20721 GCA_964421235.1 uncultured Thiohalomonas sp.
GCGCGGTCATGGTCAGTATGGGCGACACCGTGGTGCTGGTGACCGCGGTGGCCGTTAAACAGGCGGTTCAGGGACGGGATTTCTTCCCGCTTACGGTGGACTACCAGGAGCGGACCTACTCGGCAGGCAAGATCCCCGGCGGCTTTTTCCGCCGCGAGGGGCGACCGACCGAGAAAGAGACCCTCACCTCCCGCCTCATCGACCGCCCGTTGCGTCCGCTGTTCCCCGAAGGTTTCACCAACGAAGTCCAGGTTATCGCCACCGTCGTCTCGCTCGATCCGGAGATCGATCCGGATATCCCGGCGTTGATCGGCGCCTCCGCCGCGGTCTGTCTCGCCGGTGTGCCGTTCAAGGGCCCCATCGGTGCCGCCCGCGTCGGCTATCAGGATGGCAACTACCTGCTCAACCCCTCCCTGACCGACCTCAAGAGTTCGGCCCTGGATCTGGTGGTGGCCGGTACCGAAAACGCCGTGCTGATGGTGGAATCCGAGGCGCAGGGCCTGCCGGAAGAGGTGATGCTGGGCGCCGTGGTTTACGGCCACGAGCAGATGCAGGCGGTGATCAAGGCCATCCGCGAACTGGCCGCCGCCGCCAACGTACAGGCGTGGGACTGGCAGCCGCCGGCCGCCGACACCTCTTTGATTGCACGCGTCGCCGAACTGGGTGAGGCTGCGTTTGCCGAAGCGTACACCATCAAAGAGAAGCAGGCGCGTTATACCCGTCTGGACGAGATCCGCGGCGACATCACCGCCAAGCTGGCGGGCGAGGACGCCGATCCCTGCTTTGCGGCGGAGAAGGTCCGGGTTGCCATCGAGGACCTGGAATACAACACCGTGCGCGGCAGCATCCTGGCCGGCAAACCCCGCATCGACGGCCGCGACACCCGCACCGTGCGTCCCATCACCATCCGTACCGGCGTGCTGCCGCGTACCCACGGTTCCGCCCTGTTCACCCGCGGCGAGACCCAGGCCCTGGTGGTGACCACGCTGGGTACCACCCGCGATGCGCAGATCATCGATGCCATCGAAGGCGAGCGCAAAGAGCCGTTCATGCTGCACTACAACTTCCCGCCGTATTGCGTCGGCGAGACCGGCAGGGTCGGCAGCCCCAAGCGCCGCGAGATCGGTCACGGCCGTCTGGCCAAGCGCGGCGTGCAGGCAGTATTGCCGGCGCAGGACGGTTTCCCCTACACCCTGCGCGTGGTCTCCGAGATCACCGAATCCAATGGCTCCAGCTCGATGGCCTCCGTGTGCGGCACCAGCCTGTCGCTGATGGATGCCGGCGTGCCGGTGAAGGCGGCCGTGGCCGGCGTCGCCATGGGCCTGATCAAGGAGGGCGACAAGTTCGCCATCCTGACCGACATCCTGGGCGACGAGGACCACCTCGGCGATATGGACTTCAAGGTGGCCGGTACCGCCGAAGGCGTCAACGCGCTGCAGATGGATATCAAGATCGACGGCATCACCAAGGAGATCATGCAGATCGCCCTGGGGCAGGCACGCGAAGCGCGGTTGCACATCCTCGGCGAGATGAACAAGGCGATCTCCGCGCCGCGCACCGAGATGTCCGATTTTGCACCGCGTTACGTCACCTTCAAGATCAACCCGGACAAGATCCGCGACGTGATCGGCAAGGGCGGCGCCACCATCCGCGCCCTCACCGAGGAGACCGGCACCAGCATCGACATCACCGATGACGGCACCGTCAAGATCGCTTCGGTGGACAACGCCGCCGGTCAGGAGGCGCGCCGTCGCATCGAGCAGCTCACCGCCGACGTGGAAGTGGGCATGATCTACGAGGGCAAGGTCTCCAAGCTGATGGATTTCGGCGCCTTTGTCACCATCATGCCCGGCAAGGACGGTCTGGTACACATCTCCCAGATCTCCGACGAGCGCGTCGAGAAGGTGAGCGACAAGCTCAGCGAAGGCGACATGATCAAGGTGAAGGTGCTGGAGATCGACAAGCAGGGCCGCATCCGCCTGTCGATGAAGGCAGTGACCGAATAGGTTGCCGGCGGTAGCCGAGCAAAGGGGCCCTTGCGGCCCCTTTTTGCTTTCCGGCCCTTGCAGCCGGCGGATGGTCGGGCGATAGTGCGTGGTCGGAACGATAGCGGGTTTATCTCAGTGGATCGTCTGCAGCAATTCAGTGATTATTTCATGCCCACCACCCGGTTGGTGCTGGCACTGGTGGGCGTCATGTTGACGCTCATGCTGGTGTTGCATACCTCGCCGCTGGCGGCGGTGCCGCTGCTCGCCAGTCTGCTGTTGGTTTGGGATTACTGCCGCAACAATGGCGTGTGGATAGGGTTTCGGGCGTTTCAGCAGGGCAATCTCTCCCTCACCCGGCGCAGCCTGCGCAGTGTCCGTTGGCCCACCTTGCTCTCGGCCACCAGCCGTGCCTATTACCACTGGCTCAAAGGGGTATTGGAGGCGGCGGACGGCCGCTATGAGGCGGCCCGGGTCTATCTGTTGATTGCGGCCACCGGCGCGTTGCGCACCGAAAATGATCGCAGCCTGGTGCAGTGTCTGTTGGCCGAAGTGGCGTTGCAGACCGGCGCCGTGGAAGCGGCGCGTAACCACATCCGCCTCGCCAACGCTCTGGCGCATCATGCCGATGTCGGACGCATCATCCAGCGTTTGCGGGCGCGTCTGGCGGCTGCCGGCGGTGCGTGAACGGGGCGACGATGAGTGAGCCCGTTGCGGTATGGCTGGAGGGGCATACCCTGACGCTGAGCGGGACACTCGAACAGGATACGATCGCCGCGCTGGACGCGGCGGTCGAGCGGTTGTCACTGCCCCTGGGGGCCATCGACATCGAGCTGGGCGCATTCGATATCGCCGACGGGTTGGCCGCCGTGGCGATGGTCAACCTGATACGGCGCATCGCCGCGACACGCCCTGTCACGTTATGCAACGCACCGCAGTTACTGGGCCATAACCTCTATCGCGTCGGGGCACTCGCCGCCGGCGGCATGATCGCGTTGCAGGCGCTGCGCGACGAAGAGCCCTATGGCTGATGACGGGCCGGGCAACGGCACGCCGTTACCTCTCACATGGTCGGCGACGCAGCAGAGTGGTCGGTGTGACGTCTCGATTATCGTTTCTCAGCTGGAGGCTTTATCGATCTGCTGCACGACATAGGTGCGTAGAATCGTTTCGTCGGTTTCCGGCAGCGGGGCAAAATCGATGCCGACGATATAACCCGTCTGCCGGTTATTCCCTTGGATCACCACCGCATTGAAGTTGTGGACCACCGTGGCAGGAAGGTTCAGCGCGTACGCATTGCGGTAGCCGGAAAGTGCGAAGCGCAGCTTCACGTGACTTGCCAACAGGAGCGGCGAGTTGGTGAGAACGCCAGCGCCGGTACAATTGAGGTCGATCAGTTTTGCCGTGATTTCACTCCCATCCGATAATTGTATCGTACAGTTTAGATCGACGGCGGCGCGCGGCGTATGGCGACGTTCCTGCATGGTTGGCGCCTCTCCTCGGCATAGGTGGCCATTCACGACACAACTATAGTCACGGTTTTCCGACCTGTCAGTAAGGGCAATGGCAGGCCCGCCCATGCTATGATTTTCGGTACCGATCCGAGGAGGGGGTGGAGTGACGATGGTTGACGGCGTGCTGCTCGATCTGAGCGGTGTTCTGCATGTCGGAACCCATGCGCTGCCCGGCGCTGCCGTGGCTTTGCGGCGTTTGCGCGACAGCGGCCTTCCATTGCGTTTCGTTACCAACACCACGCGCACCAGCCGCCGGGTGATCGGCGAGAATCTGCGGCGTCTCGGTTTCGCCATAGACGATAACGAAATCTTCACGGCGCCGCACGCTGCGCGTGCCTATCTGGAGGCGCATCGCTGGCGGCCGCTGCTGATCGTCCATCCCGGCGTGGCACAGGAGTTTGCGGGCGTAGCGCAGGAGAACCCCAACGCCGTGTTGCTGGGCGACGCCGGCGAAGCGTTTGACTATGGTCACTTGAATCGTGCTTTTCGCCTGCTGATGGCGGGCGCGCCGCTGCTGGCGATGGGACGCAACCGCTATTTCATGGACGACGACGGGCTCAATCTCGACGCCGGACCGTTCGTGGCGGCGTTGGAAGAAGCCGCCGGGGTAGCGGCGACGGTACTGGGCAAGCCGGCAGCGGAGTTCTACCACGCCGCGGTGGCCGCGCTGGGATGTGCGCCGGAGCGCGTGGTGATGGTCGGCGACGATGTCGACGCGGATGTGTCCGGGGCGGCGGCAGCCGGCTTGAATGGTATTCTGGTGCGTACCGGAAAATACCGTAATGGCGACGAACGGCGCCTGGTCGGTGAGCGGACCACGGTATGCGATGATTTGACGGCAGCCGTCGAATGGATTTTATCGCAGGCCGGTCGCTGAACCGGGCCTGCATGCCCTTGCCTTGTCGCTGTGGACAGGGTTTTACTACAATCGACTCTTCAATCAGGGTCAGTGAGGACCGAAGTGAGCGCAGTGGTCGACACGTTGGATTTTACTCCCGAAACGCTCCACCAGCGCGCACGCGAACTGGTTCTGGCCGGCTGGTCCTTTTACGACAAGGGATGGGTGCCCG
The DNA here is from genome assembly GCA_964421235.1 of uncultured Thiohalomonas sp. Lineage (GTDB taxonomy): Bacteria > Pseudomonadota > Gammaproteobacteria > Thiohalomonadales > Thiohalomonadaceae > Sulfurivermis. The sequence goes on from CAYQWR010000025.1 coordinate 4,570, forward strand.
CCACCAGCGGCAATTTCTCCGCCCGCCTGTCGGACCATTACGTCGCGATCACCGCCTCCGGGCGCAATAAGGGAGCGCTCACCGAGGACGACTTCGTGGTGGTCGATCTGGCCGGACAGCCGTTGCATGCGGATCGGAAGTCGTCGGCGGAAACCCTGCTGCATACCTCTCTCTATCGTCGTTTTTCCGACGTGGGCGCGGTGTTGCATACCCACTCGATGAACGCCACCCTGTTGTCGCGCCACCGCGGCAGTGCGGTGCTGCTGGAGGGATATGAATTGCTCAAGGCGTTTCGCGGCGTCGCGACGCACGATACGCAGTTGGTGATCCCGATCTTCGCCAATGATCAGGATATTCCTCGTCTGCAGAGCCGGGTCGATGAATATCTCGACCGGCATCCCGCTACTCACGGTTATCTGATCGCGGGTCACGGCCTCTACACCTGGGGCGCGACCGTGGCGGAGGCGCGCCGCCACCTGGAGGCGTTCGAATTTCTGTTTCAATGTGAATTACATCAACTCAAGGGGTAGAACCATGAGCCGACTGGAGATCCGCAATGCCGCGGACGGCCGCACCGAGACGGTGCTCACCGAACACACGGCCATCGCCGCCGAGTTGGGGGCGCTGGGAGTGCGTTTCGAGGCTTGGTTGACGATGCCGTTGAGCATGACGGCGGGACAGGACGAAGTGCTGGCGGCCTACAGCGATTCGGTGGACAGCCTCACGGCGGAGTACGGTTTCAAGTCGGTCGACGTGGTGAGCATCCGTCCCGATCATCCACAGAAGACGGAGTTGCGTGACAAGTTCCTGGCCGAACATGTGCACGATGACTTCGAGGTGCGGTTCTTTGTCGACGGCAGCGGGTTGTTCTATCTTCATGTGGGCGACAAGATCTACATGGTGCTGTGCGAACAGGGCGATCTGATCAGTGTGCCCGCCGGTACGCCGCACTGGTTCGATATGGGCGAGGCTCCCGATTTCAAATGTATCCGGCTGTTCACCGTGGCCGACGGTTGGGTGGCGCGGTTTACCGGCGACGGTATCGCGGACCGCTTCCCCAGCTTCGACGCCTTTGTGGCAGCGGCATGATTCGCGCCATCGTCACCGATATCGAGGGCACCACCTCGTCGCTCTCCTTCGTCAAGGACGTGCTGTTCCCCTATGCACGGGCGCACCTGGCGGCGTACGTGCGTGACCATGCCGCCGAACCTGCCGTGGCGGAGCAACTGGAGGCGGTGAGCCGGAGCGTCGGCACTGCGCTGTCGCAGGAGGAGGCGATTGCCCGGCTGTTGCAATGGAGCGATGAGGATCGCAAGGAGACGCCGCTCAAGGCGTTGCAGGGCATGGTGTGGGAAGCGGGTTATCGCGACGGCAGTTTCAAAGGCCATATCTACGAGGATGCGGTGCATCGGTTGCTGGATTGGCATGGCGCCGGCCTGCGCCTTTATATCTATTCCTCAGGTTCGGTTCAGGCGCAAAAGCTGTTGTTCGCCCACACCGAATTCGGCGATTTGACCCATCTCTTTTCCGGCTTCTTCGATACCACCATCGGCGGCAAGAGAGACCGCGCCAGCTATGCCGCCATTGCCGAGGCCATTGGAGTGGCGCCGGAGGCGATACTGTTCCTGTCCGATGTCGGCGCGGAACTGGATGCTGCGCGTAGCGCCGGCATGCAGACGGTGCAACTGGTGAGGAGCGATGACGCAGAGGCCGGCGGCGACTCTCCGCAGGTATGCGATTTCAGCGAGATCTATTTTTGAGCGCGAGGTAACGCGCCGGTACTGAAGGAGCGATGCGATGGCACTGACCCCGTCGACCATGTTGGAACTCGATACGCCGGCTCCGCCGTTCTCCCTGCCCGACACCACCAGTGGAGGCACGGTCTCACTGTCGCAATTCGTCGCTGAGCCGTTGCTGGTAGCCTTTATCTGCAACCACTGCCCTTACGTCAAACATATCGCCGATGCCTTTGCCGATTTCGCCCGCGAATACCAGGCCAAAGGAGTCGCCGTGGTGGCCATCAGCGCCAACGACCCCGGCCATCGCGCCGAGGATGGCCCCGAGCAGATGGCGGCCGAAGCCCGGGCGCGCGGTTACACCTTTCCCTATCTGTTCGACGAGGCGCAGGCGGTGGCCAAGGCCTATCGCGCCGCCTGCACGCCGGACTTCTTTCTGTTCGATGCGGACCACCGGCTGGTCTATCGCGGCCAGTTCGACGGCAGCCGGCCGGGTAACGCGGTGCCGGTGACCGGCGCCGACATGCGTGCGGCGGTGAATGCGGTACTGGCGGGTTTGCCGGTGCCGGAGACGCAGGTGCCGAGTATCGGCTGCAACATCAAGTGGAAGCCGGGGAACGAGCCCGATTATTTCGGTTAATTGTGCCGACCGGCGGCAGGCGGGGCCCTCTGCGTGTTCTCTCCACGCATGCGGCACGTACGGCCGCCCGCTGGCACTCATGAACCGGCTGAGTGGATTCAGTGCAGAGATTTTCCCACGACGGCAGCGCAACGAGTGTAGGCGAACCATGAAGCAGGCAGTGGCGATCAGACATGTACCGTTCGAAGATCTAGGCGGTTTTGCGACGGTGCTGGAGCAGCAGGGTTATACGGTCACATACCTGGAAGCGGGGAGGGATGCGCTTACGGCGCTGGATCCGCTGGCGCCCGAACTGCTGGTGATCCTGGGCGGCCCGATTGGTGCTTATGAGGAGGATATCTATCCGTTCCTGAGCACCGAATTGGGGCTTATCGAGCGCCGCCTGGCGGCGCGGAAGCCGTTGCTGGGCATCTGCCTCGGCGCCCAATTGATGGCGCGCGCGCTCGGGGCGCGGGTCTATCCGGGCGGTGAGGGCAAGGAGATCGGTTGGGCTCCTCTGGTGCTGACCGACGCCGGGCGGCAGTGTCCGTTGCGGCATCTGGCGCCCGAATTGACCTCGGTGCTGCATTGGCATGGTGATACCTTCGACATCCCCGCACAAGCCGAACACCTGGCCGGAAGCGGCAAGTATCCCAATCAGGCCTTTGCCGTCGGCCACTACGGGTTGGCGCTGCAGTTCCACCCGGAAGTGACTGTCGCAGGGATGGAGCGCTGGTTCATCGGCCACGCCTGCGAGATAGGCGCAACGCCGAACGTCAGCGTCCCGCAGTTGCGCAGCGATACGACACGTTATGGCACCGTGTTGGCGCATCAGGGAACGCTGTTCTTTGGCGAATGGTTGCAACAGGCCGCAGTTGCCGCACCGTGATCACTCTGCTTCAATTGAAGGTAGTATGACGACCTTAATGCAGCCGTATGATTGAAGTCGCTGGAGGGCGGCGCAGCGGCTGCGACATTTCTGCCAAATGTCAGGAAGGAGCGGGATGGAGCGGACATTGCTGTTGGTCGACGACGAAGAGAATATTCTACGGTCGCTGATGCGGGTATTGCGGCGCGACGGCTATACCATCCTGACCGCCAACGGCGGGCCGGAGGCTCTCGAATTGCTCGAGCACAATCCGGTAGGTGTCATCGTTTCCGACCAGCGCATGCCGGTGATGACCGGCTCGGAATTTCTCGAACGCGCGAAAGAGAAACGTCCCGACACCATTCGCATCATGCTGAGCGGCTACACTGATCTGCAATCGGTCACCGACGCCATCAACCGCGGGTCCATTTACAAATTCCTCACTAAACCCTGGGACGATGAACTGCTGCGCGAGAACATCCGCAAGGCGTTCGAACATTACGATCTGCGCGCCGAACGCGATCTGCTGGCCGAACAACTTACCGAGGCGAACAAGCAACTGGCGGACGCCAATGTGGGTCTTGAGCGCCAGGTGGCGCATCAGGATATCGAGCTGGAGTTGCACCATCGCATACTGGAGTTGTCACAAGACGTATTGGAGCATCTGCCGGTCGGCGTGATCGGAGTCGGCGACGATGGCTTGATTGCGTTGGCCAACGAGCTCGCTCATCACTTGTTGCGGCAACCGCTTGGCACTTTACTCTCGCGAGCGGCGACCGACGTATTGCCGCCGGAAATACAGCACATGTGCACGACGTCCGCAACGGAGGCAACGATAACATTGTCTGCGGTGCCCGTTGCACAGGACGGCACGCTGGTGCAGGTACATTGTTCCCACCTGGGGGAACAGACACGCAGCAGAGCAGCGATGCTGGTACTTGTGCCCAAGGAGGGATGAGCATTGATGCAGGAGTCGGGACAAGGGCGACAGATTGCACTGGCTGATGTGACGGTCGGAATGCGGTTCGCCACTGATGTGACAGACGAAAAGGGACAGCGCCTGGTTCCGGCCGGTACCGTCGTGACCGAGCGCCTGCTGGAACAGCTCGCGCGTCACGGGATTTGCGCGGTTAACGTGGTGGCGCCGATGAGCGAGGAAGAGCGGCACGCAGCGCGGGAAGATGTGACGCAGCGACTGGAGCACCGCTTTAGTCTGGTTAAAGACGACCCGCTCATGGCGGAGCTGTATCGGCTGATCTTGAACTACCGGACCAAGGATTTGTGATGGTACAGATCTCGGAAGCGGAGCTGGATGCGCGGATTAGCGAATTGCCGCCGCTGTCACCTGTGGTGACCGAACTCCTCAAGCTGCTCAATCAGCCGTCGGTCGATTATGCTGCGCTGGAACGTTCTGCGGTGCGTGAGCCGACACTGGTCGCACGCGTGTTGCGCCTGGCCAATTCGCCGTTCTTCGGCGTCTCCGGCCAGATCGCCACCTTTCGCGAGGCCTGTCTGGTGTTAGGCAGTCGCTCGCTGCGGCAGGTGATTATGGCGATATCGGTGATGGACACGCTGGCCGTAGACGGAAAATTGCTCGAACTGCGCCAGGTATGGCTGCATGCGCTGGCGGTCGCGGCGATCGCGCGCCACCTGGCGCCTTCGCAACACATCGATCCCGATTATGCGTTCACCGCAGGACTGCTGCACGATATCGGCAAGTTGGCTCTCGCCGCTTTTTTCGCAGGCCCCTATGCCCAGGCGATGGCGCATAAACGCCAGAGCGGTTGCTCTTTGGTCGATGCGGAACGCGAGCAGCTGGGATTCGACCACGGCATGGCCGGCGAGAAGCTGGCGCGCAAATGGCATTTGCCGGAGGACTTGGCATTGGCCATTGGCCGTCACCATCGACCGGACGATGCAGAGAACGCTTTGGTCGACTTGATTCATTTCGCCGACGTTCTGGCACACGCGCTCGAATATGGCATGGACGAGGGCGAAGGCGAAGTTGTTCCGCGTCTTCACGCGACGGTATGGAACCGGCTCGGTTGGGACTGGGCGCGCATCGGTGCATTGTTGCCGAGCCTCGATCGCGAGGCACGCGCTGCGGGAGCGATAGAGTTGTAACGGAGGTGATGGAGTGGAACTGGATGAGCATCCTGCCTTTCTTGCCAGCCTGACCCGGCACATGGCCGAGGGTGTATTTGCCATCGACCGCGACGGGCACGTATTGTTCATGAATGCGGAGGCCGAGCGGCTGTTCGGGATGACTGCCGCGGATGTGGTAGGAAGACTGGCGCAGGAAACGATATTGCGTGCACCGAGCTGTTCGTTTGCCGCATGGGCGGACCGGCAATGCATGCAACAGGTTTGCCGGCGCGAAGACGAGACGTTTGTGCGAGCCGACGGCAGTACATTTCCGGTGGCTTTTGTCGCGGCGCCGATTCGCGAAGGCGAAGGCATTCTCGGCTCGGTCACCGTGTTTCGCGACATCACCTATTTCAAGGCGCACGAGGAAGATCAGCACGCCTTAATCGAGAAACTGAGTCAAACGCAGGCGCAGCTGTTGCAGTCCGAAAAGATGGCATCGATTGGTCAATTGGCCGCCGGTGTCGCACACGAGATCAATAATCCGGTCGGCTACATCAGCTCCAATCTCTCCACGTTGCAGGGTTATCTTGCGGACCTCGACGAGGTGCTCGATGGATACGACGCGATCCGCGAAGCGCTGCCGCCCGCTACCGCAGCACGAGCGAAACTTGAGCAACTGCTGCAGCACAAAGAGCTCGCCTTCGTGCGCCGCGACATGCACGACTTGGTGAACGAATCGCTGGAAGGCGTCGCACGGGTGCAGCAGATAGTGCAGGACCTGAAGGACTTCTCTCACGTCGACTCGCAGGAGTGGACCTGGTCTGATCTGCATCGCGGGCTGGACAGCACGCTCAACATCGTGCACAACGAACTAAAATACAAGGCCGAGGTGGTCAAGGAATACGACCAGCTGCCGCTGGTCGAGTCGCTGGCATCACAGCTCAATCAGGTGTTCATGAACCTGTTGGTCAATGCGGCACACGCCATTGCCGAACACGGCCGGATATATGTACGTACCGGCTGCGAGGGCGGGCAACAGGTATGGGTGGAGATCGCAGACACCGGCTGCGGCATCTCGCCGGAAAACATCAAGCGTATTTTCGACCCGTTCTTTACCACCAAGGCCGTGGGAAAGGGAACCGGTCTCGGTTTGTCGCTCGCCTATAGCATTATTCAGAAACACCACGGACGCATAGAGGTCAGCAGCGAACTCGGTAAGGGGAGTGCTTTTCGTATCTGGCTGCCGGTAAGTCAACCGGAGCCCATGGCCGATAAACCACACAACTGTGAGTGAGAACATGGACGCCGATACGCCAGACACCGCGACCGAACATCCCGCCAGCCTGCTGCTGGTAGACGACGAATCCAACATCCTGGCGTCGTTGCGACGCCTGTTCCGTCCGCTCGGATACACCATTCATACCGCCGCAAGCGGGGCGCAAGGGTTGGCCGTCCTTGAGAAGGAAGAGGTCGATCTGGTTATTTCGGACATGCGTATGCCGGAAATGGACGGTGCAACGTTTTTGCGCCATGTGGCGGATCGCTGGCCGAACGTGGTGCGTATCCTGCTTACCGGTTACGCGGATCTCACCTCCACCATCGATGCCATCAACAAGGGGCGCATCTACGGCTATTTCAGCAAGCCCTGGGAGGACAACGACATCCGCCTCGCGGTACAGCAGGCCATCGAACAGAAGTATTTGCGTGAAGAGCGCGACCGGCTGCTGGAGTTGACGCGTCGCCAAAACGAAGAGCTGTCGGATCTCAACGCCAATCTGGAGAAGAAGGTCGTCGCACGTACGGAGGAGCTGCGTCAGACCAATATGTTTTTGGAACTGGCCTACGAGCAGTTGCAGACAGGTTACTACGAGGCGATTCCGGTGTTCGCCAGCCTGGCGCAGTTGCGCGAGGGCAAAGGAAAAGGACACGGCATGCGAGTCGCCGAGCTGGCGCGGGACATCGCGACGGAGATGCGACTGGACGAAGAGACGATACGCGACATCTACAATGCCGGTCTGCTGCACGACATCGGCAAGATCGCATTTCCCGATGCGTTGTTGAACACCGCTTACGCCAATATGTCGACGATGCAGCGCAAGATATATGAAAAGCACCCGGTTACCGGCCAGGCGATCCTGATGGGACTGGAGCCATTGCAGAACACGGCCTCTTTGATTCGTCTGCATCACGAAACCTTCGATGGCAAAGGGTATCCCGATAGGATCGGCGGCGATCGACTCCCCGTTGGGGCACGGATTCTCGCCGTCGCCAACGAATATGACGGCCTGCGCAACGGTAGCCTGTTGGGGGATGATCTGAGCATGATGGACGCGCGCGAATTCATTCGCAAACGGGCCGGGCAGCGTTACGATTCGGACGTGGTTGAAGTATTTCTCCGTGTGCTGGAGCGGCGCGAACGCGGCGAAGGGCGGGTGCGCGAATTGCTTGTGAAGCCGACGGAGCTGGTAGCCGGCATGGTGCTGTCACGCGATCTGCTCAGCCGCGATGGGGTATTGCTGCTCAGTCGCGGGCATCGGCTCAGCGAGGTTCTGGTCGGCAAGATCCGCACCTTCGAGCAGCAGGATGATGAGGCTCAGCTCACCATACACATCTATGCGCCGCTGGACAACGATGCCAGCATACTGGAACCGGCGTAACGAGGCGAAAGAAAACAGTGGCCGAATACGACGAAGAGTCGAACCGATTGACCATCAAACTGGTCTACTACGGTCCGGCACAAAGTGGCAAGACGACCAACCTGATGCGGCTGCACGATTACCTGCAGCCGGAACTGAAGGGCGAGATGATGACGCTCGAAACTCACAACGACCGCACGCTATTTTTCGATCTGCTGCCGCTGGGATTTACCGCGCCGTCGGGTCTGCTGGTAAAGTTCAAGCTGTTCACCGTGCCGGGGCAGGTGCAGCACGACAGTACGCGCAAGGCGGTGCTGTCGCGTGCCGACGGCGTGGTGTTCGTGGCCGACTCGCAGCGCTCGCAGAGTGCCAACAACGGCGAATCGTTCGATAATCTGGCGGCCAACGCCGCACGGGTTGGATTGGAGTTCGAGCGACTGCCCCTGGTGGTACAGTTCAACAAGCGTGATCTGGCGAATATTCTGAGCGAAGAGGAGGTTCGCGCGCGCTGGTCGCAGGCGCCTTGGCCGTTATTCTTCAGTGCGGCGCTGGTGGGCACCGGCGTGATGGAAACCTTTCGTGCGTTGCTGGCAGCGGTATACGAGGCTCTGGATGGACGGTTCCGCCTGGGGGCTGCGCACGGCCTTGATCAGGCAATGTTCGTCACGGCGGCCCTGGGGCGGGAGTCGGGATCGTAATGACCGGCGAGATCGACAACGGACGCTTTGACCGTGAACTGTCGCTGACGGAACTGCTGCGCAGCGTCGATCGCAAACGCCTGGCGGATGTGTTGGCGCCGCTGCTTGGCGGTGCAGTGCGGCTGGACGATGCCGGTGGTAACACACTGTTGGCGGCGGGCACTCTCGAACAGCCGCAACACATACCGCTGGTATGCGAACTGGAACCGGTCGGTATGCTCTACGGGATGGCCGACGAGCAGCGGTTGCGTGGAGTGGCGGAGCTGCTACGACTGATCCTGCGAGCCAACGCCCGCTATTTGATGGCGTCGGAGCTGCATACCGAGGCCATCCACAACGACTACGAGGAGTTGCAGCGCAAGCATGCCGCGTTGCAGGCGTCGGAGGCGCGCTACAAATCGTTGACGGAACAGTTGGAGCGACGGGTGACGGAACAGGTTCGCACCATCGAGACGGCGCAGCGCAAACTGTATCAGAGCGAAAAGCTGGCGGCGGTCGGCCAACTGGCTGCCGGCGTTGCCCATGAGATCAATAATCCGATCAGCTTCGTCAAGAGCAATCTCAACAGCGGGCGCGGCTATGTGCAGCGGTTGCAGAAATTCGCCAAAGGGTTGGCGGCAGGCGTCGATGTCGCCGAGTTGGGACAGAGGTGGAAAAAGGAGCAGTTCGACGTTCTGTTGCAGGACTTCGACGAATTGCTCGCCGAGAGCGATGATGGTATCGGCAGAGTGGCGGCTATCGTCGCCGATCTCAAGGGGTTCTCGCGGGTCGATCAAGTGGCTGAGGAATCTGCTGATGTCAACGATATTATCGTCCGTGTCTGCAACGTGGCGGCGGCCCGCATCCGCGAGCGGGCACATTTGAAACTTGAACTCGGCACGCTGCCGAGCCTCTATTGCAATGCCGCCGCGTTGGGGCAGGTGTTCCTCAATCTGTTGCTCAATGCCGCCGATGCGGTAACGCCTCTGGGTGAAATCCGCATTCGTTCAGATGTGGCGCAGGGCGACATTCGGATTTGTGTCGCGGACAATGGCGCGGGTATTACGGCAGAAGTGTTGCCGCGGATATTCGAGCCGTTTTTTACCACCAAGGAGGTGGGCAGCGGTACGGGACTTGGCCTCACCGTCAGCAATGATATAGTGAAGGCGCACGGCGGTCGCATCGACATCGACAGCGGGCCCGGTCGCGGTACCGTGGTCACGGTGTGGCTGCCTTTGAGGCGCGAAGCCCAGGAAACATAATTATGGCCAATTACGCCTCGCTCTTTACCGGACAAACCACGGATAGCACCGTGGAGACGGAGGCGCCCCGCTACCGGGTGCTGTTGGTCGACGACGAGCCTAATGTGCTGAAGGCGCTGCAACGGATTTTTCGCCAGGAAAACTATCAGATAGCGACCGCCGCTTCCGGCGACGAGGCGCTGCGCCTGTTCGCCGACGAACCGTTTCAGGTGGTGATCTCCGATTACCTGATGCCGGGCATGAACGGCGCCGAACTGTTGCGACGCATCAAGCAGACCTATCCCGAGACCATCCGTATCATGCTCACGGGGCATGCGGATACCGGTGCCGTGATGGGCGCAATCAACGACGGTGCGGTTTACAAATTCATTCTCAAACCGTGGAACGACGACGACCTGCGGGTGACCGTTGCGCTGGCGCTGGAGCAATACGATCTGATCCGCCAGAACCGGTTGTTGCAGCGCGACAACAGCAAGAAGAATCGGGAGATTAGTACGCTGGCCAAGCTGACGGTCACCAGCCGCAGCCAGCTTGCCATCATGCTGCACAAGCGCGGGTTGCTGAATGATCGCCAGTTGCAGGAACTGCATCACCTGAGCGAAGTGCAGAAGGAACCGATCCTGCGGTTGTTGTTGCAGCACGGTTGGGTGGAGGAGCGTGAGCTTCGTTCCATCCTGCGCAAAGATCTATTGATCGATGAGGTGGCGCTGGCGGAATATCAGATAGTGCCTGCGGTGGCGGAACTGTTGCCGCGCAGTTTCTGCGAACGCCACTGGGTGTTGCCGCTCAAGTTGGACGGCAAGCGGCTCACGCTTGCCATGGCCGACCCGATGGATACGGGATTAATCGACGATCTGCGTTTCTCCATGGGCCTGGAGGTGCAGACGGTGATGGCGAACAGCAGCGCCATCGAGGAGAAGATCACCGAGGTCTACGGCGAGTTCTTGAGCGAACCTTCATTTGCGGAAATGGAGACGCTGGTCTCCACTGTCGATCCGTTCGAAAGCATCGAGGTGGTGATCGAAGAGGATGACGAGGTATCGCTGGACGAACTGCTGCGCCAGACCGAAGAGCCGCCGGCGGTGCGACTGGTCAATGCGGTGATCATGGAAGCGGTACGCCTCAATGTCAGCGACATTCATATCCAGCCGCGCGCCAAAAGCGTCGCGGTTCGCTACCGTATCGACGGTATTCTCAAGGAGAAGATCCATATCCCGCATCAGATGCACGGCGCCATGGTGTCGCGCATCAAGATTATGGCGGAACTGGATATAGCCGAGCGGCGGCGGCCGCAGGATGGGCGTATCACGGTGAAGACGCCGATGCGCATCGTCGATCTGCGTATCTCCACTCTGCCGACCATCAACGGCGAGAAGGTGGTGATGCGTATCCTCGACCGCAATGCCTCGATTCACGAAGTCGGTGAACTGGGGTTGGTGGAAGCGGATCTGAACAAGGTGCTGCGCCTGACGGAAAAGCCGCAGGGCATCATCCTGGCCACGGGTCCGACCGGCAGCGGCAAGACCAACACCCTCTACTCACTGTTGCAACACAACGCCGACCCCGGACGCAATTACGTCACTATCGAAGATCCGGTCGAGTTCTATCTGGACATGGCCGGTCAGGTCCACGTGCGCGAGAAGATTGGTCTCACCTTTCCCATGGTGTTGCGCTCGATCCTGCGCCAGGATCCGGACGTCATACTGCTGGGCGAGATCCGCGATTTCGAAACCGCCGAAGTGGCGTTTCATGCGGCGCTCACCGGCCATCTGGTGTTTTCGACGCTGCACACCAACTCTGCTGTGGCCACCGTCGCGCGCCTGTTCGATCTCGGCCTCAAACCCTATGTGGTCGCCGCCGGCCTCGAAGGGATCATTGCGCAACGTCTGGTGCGGCGGCTATGCCTTCATTGCCGCGAGCGGCGGGCGCCGGATATCGAGCTGACGAATAAGCTTGGGCCGCTGTTCAGCAGTGAAAATCTGCCGGAGGCGTATCACGCTCAAGGTTGCCGTCACTGCAACGGCACCGGCTATCGGGGCCGCCTCGGCCTGTTCGAGGTACTGGTGCCGGACGACGAATTGCGCCATTTGATGACCAGCGGCGCCAGCATGCTGGAGATCAACCATGCCGCGCGCGCCATGGGCAGCCGCACCTTGCTGGAAGACGCGCAGGTCAAAGTGCGCGACGGCCTGACCGACTGCGCCGAGGTGCTGCGCGTGCTGGGGCCGCAGGACTTCAACAACGATTTTTAGAAGGCGGGGAAAGGGGCTGGATACAGGGGCGGCGAGTGTGCGCCCGACAGCGCTGCGCGCAACCGGGCCTACGCAGTTGGGAAGGCGGAACCCTGCATTCCCAACAGGCAAAAAAAAGGCCGCCTCGTTGCAAGGCGGCCTCGCAGTCGACGTAAACGCCGGACTACTTGTTGGCGCGGTTGTGCACCAGGTCGTCCACCACGGAGGGGTCGGCCAGGGTTGACGTGTCGCCCAGGGAGTCCGTCTCGTTGGCGGCAATCTTGCGCAGGATACGGCGCATGATCTTGCCGGAGCGGGTCTTGGGCAGGCTGGGTGCCCACTGGATCACGTCCGGCGAGGCGATCGGACCGATTTCGGTACGTACCATCTGCACCAGTTCCTTCTTCAACTCATCGCTCGGCTCGACGCCCTTCACCAGGGTGACGTAGCAGTAGATGCCTTGACCCTTGATGTCGTGCGGGAAACCCACCACGGCGGCTTCGGCTACCGATTCGTGCAGCACCAGCGCGCTCTCAACCTCGGCGGTACCCATGCGGTGGCCGGAGATGTTGAGCACGTCGTCGACGCGGCCGGTGATCCAGTAGTAGCCGTCGTTGTCGCGCTTGGCGCCGTCGCCGGTGAAGTACATGCCGGGGTAAGCCTTGAAGTAGGTGTCGATGAAGCGCTGGTGGTCGCCATAGACGCTGCGCATCATGCCGGGCCACGGGCGGGTGATCACCAGATTACCCTCGCACTCGCCTTCGAGGATGTTGCCCTCGTTGTCGACGATCGCCGGCACCACGCCGAAGAACGGCTTGGTGGCGGACCCCGGCTTGAGCGCGGTGGCGCCGGGCAGCGGGGTGATGAGATGCCCGCCGGTCTCGGTCTGCCACCAGGTGTCTACGATGGGGCAGCGGGCGTCGCCGACCACGTTGTGATACCACTCCCACGCCTCGGGGTTGATCGGTTCACCGACGGTGCCGAGCAGCTTGAGGCTGCTGCGGTTGGTCTTCTTCACCGGCTCGTCGCCTTCGCGCATCAGCGCGCGGATGGCGGTGGGGGCGGTGTAGAAGATGTTGACCTGATGCTTGTCCACCACCTGCCAGAAGCGCGAGGCGTCGGGGTAGCTGGGGATGCCCTCGAACATCAGCGAGATGGCGCCGTTGGCCAGCGGGCCGTAGACGATGTAGGTGTGGCCGGTGACCCAGCCCACATCCGCCGTGCACCAGAAGATGTCGCCGTCGTGGTAATCGAAGGTGTACTTGTGGGTGGCGGCGGCGAACAGCAGGTAGCCGCCGGTGGTGTGCAGCACGCCCTTCGGTTTGCCGGTGGAGCCGGAGGTGTAGAGGATGAACAGCGGGTCTTCCGCGTCCATCTCTTCCGGCTGGCAGTCGGGCGAGGCCTTGGCCATCGCTTCGTGGTACCACACGTCGCGCTCGGCGTGCCAGGCGACGTCGCCGCCGGTGCGCTTCACTACCAACACGGTGTGGACGTTGGGGCAGTGCAGCATCGCCTTGTCGCTGTTGTTCTTCAGCGGTATCGCCTTCTTGCCGCGCAGGCCTTCGTCGGCGGTGATCACCACGCGACAGTCGGAGTCGAGGATGCGGTCCTTGAGCGATTCGGGAGAGAAGCCGCCGAATACCACCGAGTGGACGGCACCGATGCGGGTGCAGGCGAGCATGGCAACCGCCGCCTCGGGGATCATCGGCATGTAGATGCAGACGCGATCGCCTTTCTTCACGCCGCGGCTCTTCAGCACGTTGGCGAACTTGCTCACTTCCGCGTGCAGTTCGCGGTAGGTGATCTTCTTGTCTTCATTGGGATCGTCGCCTTCCCAGATGATGGCGACCTGGTCGCCGCGGGTTTCGAGGTGACGATCGAGGCAGTTATAGGAGACGTTGAGCTTGGCGCCCTCAAACCAGCGGATGTGGCCGCGGTGGAAGTCCCACTCCGTGACCTTGGTCCAGGGTTTGGACCAGGTGACAAACTCCTTGGCCTGTTCCGCCCAAAATCCTTCGGGATCGTTGATGGACTGTTGATACATATCGTTGTACTTGGCCACGTCGATGTGGGCCTTGGCGGCAAAGTCCGGTGGGACCGGATATACCTTTGAATCAGACATGGTTATCTCCTTGGTCGATGCTTGTGCAAACTTGGTTGACCCCGCAACTATAGAGCGGTCGCCGGCCTGATCTCCACAACAGATAATTTAGCGCCCAAACGGCTTGTGTTGAAGATATCAATTGAGCGGAGCCGTGTCGCGAACGGTTGCCGACGACGAACAATACGCTGGGCAATACCCTGTGCGTGACCTGCCTGCAAATTCTCCCGATAAGCGCAAGCGCTCATCGAAGGCGTGGGGCCGGTGATTCCGGCCCCACGGGTTACTGCATTACGCGCAACTAGGCCTTGGCGCCGATCGGCAGAACGGTACGTCCGAACTGCTCGTTGATCACCTCGGCGGCCGACAGGTAGATGGCGAACACGGCGGTCAGCAGGCCGACGTAGCCGCCGGCCACGTGAATCGCAGCCGAGCCGGTCCACTCGCTGGCGGCGAGCAGGAAGAAGGTGATCCACAGGGCCAGGAATACCAGCTGCAGCGCCTTGGGTGCCTTGAAGGTACCGATCCACATATAGAGCGTGAACACACCCCACATGAACAGATACCAGCCAACGAAGGCGGCGGACGTCTTACCGTGCAGGACCAGCACGAACAGCGCGAAGGTCCACCAGAACGCACCGTAGCTGATGAATGCGGTGGTGCCGAAGGTGTTGCCGCGCGGCAACTCCATGATGCCGGCGATGACCTGTGCGGTGCCGCCGAAGGCGAAGGCCATCGCCAACACCATGCCCATGTTATCGGCGCTGAACCATCCGGCATTGATCATGCTCAATAGCCATGTGGTAAAACCGAAGCCAGCCAGGCCAAGCGGAGCGGGGTTGGAAAATTTCGTATCAGACATAACTCATTCCTCTTTTTGATGGTTGTATTTCGGTGCTGCCCTAGTGTGTGCATGGGTGGCGCAACCACCCATGCGGTAAAAAACTGGTATTGCCGCAACGCGACGGATGCGATGCCGGTGTGTGTTCCCCCAATGTCGCATTGCCGCGTTCACAGCTGGTAGTCCAGCGCGATGCGCGATTGCAGCTTGCGCGCCTGACGAAACGCCTCTTTCAGAATGCGTCGGTCCAATTCGTTCAAACTGTCGGGATCCACGTGGTTGGACAGGGCCGCGCCCTGTTCCGATTGGCGCTGGTGCACCCGTACCCGTAACAGCTGAATGAAGTGAAATGAGTCGGCCCACGCCTCCGCATCGGCGGCGGGCAACACCTTGAGCGCGGCGGCAGTGCGCAGGCGTTTGACCGTATTGGTCTCCGCCAAGCCATTGGCAAGGGCAATGAGGCGGGCGGCGTCGACGAAGGGGGCCAGTCCCTGCTGTTTGAGATCGATGGTATGCGGATGCTGGCCGCCGCTGGAGACCTTGATGTCGCCGAACAGGCCCAGTGGCGGCCTGTGGCTGAGCGCCTCCTCGGTCAGTTGGCGGCAGAAACGACCGCCGGCGCCGGTTTGTCCCAGAACCCAGCTGCGCAGCTCTTCCACCGCCTCGGGTTCGCCATAGAGGTTGCGGAAGTCGAAATGGCCGGCGGCGTTCAACGCGCTCTGTTGCGTGCTTTCGCCGATCCAGTTGCCGAACCGCTGTTTCCACTCGCCGATGCTCAGGCAATAGGCGGGATTGCCGGCCATGACGTTGCGCGGGCACAGCGGAAAACCCACCTGGGCCAGCGCCTGGTTGATGCGTTCGGCGATGGGCAATAGTTCGGCCCGTACTTCATCGGCGCTTTTGCCGGCGGGAGGATGAAATAGAATGCCGTTGTCCTGATCGATCTTCAGCGTCTGCTCGCCGCGTCCCTCGCTGCCGAAGGCGAGCCAATTGAAAGGTGTGGGGGGTTTGCCGGTTTCCGTCAGCACCAGAATGATCGCGCGCCGCGTCACGCTGTCGTTGAGGGTGGTGATGATCTCGGTGATCTGGCCCA
>CAYQWR010000026.1:0-20380 GCA_964421235.1 uncultured Thiohalomonas sp.
CGCAGTTGGCGTCCAAGGCGAATCTGTTGGCCCGCTTTGAGGCACTTCAGGAAGAGTTGAAGCTCGACGCCATGCCACAGCGCCTGGAGTGCTTCGATATCAGTCATACCATGGGTGAGGCCACGGTGGCGTCCTGCGTGGCGTTTGATGTGGACGGACCGGTGAAGTCGGATTACCGGCGCTTCAACATCGACGGGATTACGCCGGGCGACGACCATGCCGCCATGCACCAGGCCCTCACGCGCCGTTTTCGCCGCCTACAGGAGGGGGAGGGCCATGCCCCCGATGTGTTGCTCATCGACGGCGGCAAGGGACAGGTGGCGCAGGCCTATGACGTTCTGGAGGAGTTGGCCGTGGCCGGTGTCGTGGTGGTCGGTATCGCCAAGGGGCCGACACGCAAACCCGGTTGGGAGCAGCTAATCTTGTCCGGGTCGGATACGCCCATTATACTCCGGCCTGAGTCACCGGCCCTGCACCTGATGCAGCAGGTGCGAGATGAGGCCCATCGTTTCGCGATAACCGGTCACCGCCAGCGTCGTGGAAAAGCGCGGCGTACATCGAGCCTGGAGGCGATTCCCGGGCTCGGCCCAAAACGGCGGCAACAGCTGTTGCGCCAATTCGGTGGATTACAGGAGGTTGCCCGTGCCGGTGTGGAGGATCTGTGCAAAGTCCATGGCATTAGCCGGCAGCTTGCGCAACGTATCTACGATGCTTTGCATCCGGAATGCTGATTCGCTATGAGGTTGAATATCCCCAATATCCTTACCCTGCTGCGTATCGCATTGATACCGGTACTGGTGCTGTTTTTCTATCTGCCGATGGCGTGGACCCACTTCGTCACCACCGGGGTATTTGCATTGGCGGGCTTTACCGACTGGCTCGACGGATATCTTGCCCGCCGTCTCGGCGAAACTTCAGCCTTCGGCGCCTTTCTCGACCCCGTTGCCGATAAACTGATGGTAGCGACCGCACTGGTGTTGCTGGTGGATCGAAATCCAACCAGTCACGACGGCATACTGCTTGCGATTCCGGCGGCCATTATCATCGGCCGCGAGATCACCATTTCAGCACTGCGCGAATGGATGGCGGAATTAGGCGCCAAGGCGACGGTCGCCGTGAGTTACATAGGCAAGATAAAAACGGCGGCACAAATGATGGCGTTGGTGCTGTTGCTGTATCGCTCTTCAGTGGCCGGATTCAGCGCCGCCGAGGTGGGTTTCTATCTGTTGTACATCGCCGCTTTATTGACATTATGGTCCATGACCGTTTACCTTAGGGCGGCTTGGCCGGTACTGGTTTTGGGGCGAAAAACCTAGTCAAACGTCGAAAAAGACGCTTGACAGAAATGCCGCCATCACTAAAATAGGCGGCTCATTTGGCAGCGCGGGAATAGCTCAGTTGGTAGAGCACAACCTTGCCAAGGTTGGGGTCGCGAGTTCGAGTCTCGTTTCCCGCTCCAATTCGAAAACCTCGGTTCAGTAGCATGGCCGGGGTTTTTTCATTAAGGCGATCCGGCGATCGCTTGTCGTACATCCGGCTGGATGGCAGAGTGGTTATGCAGCGGCCTGCAAAGCCGTGTACCTCGGTTCGATTCCGGGTCCAGCCTCCATTATCATCCGTTACACCGACGTATTGCCGTAGCTTCCGCCGCCCGGGTGGCGAAATTGGTAGACGCAAGGGACTTAAAATCCCTCGGTGGCAACACCGTACCGGTTCGATTCCGGTCCCGGGCACCATAACCATTCCCCACATCATCGCCTCCTGGGCATAGCGTCCGGCGCGGCTATTTCATTTTCGCCCGTTGATACGGCAGAGGCCATTCGATGTCGCTGCCCAACTCGCGCGCTGCGCGCAACGGCCAGTAGGGATCGCGCAGCAGTTCCCTGGCGAGGGCGACCGCGTCCGCCTGGCCGGTTCGAACGATGTGTTCGGCCTGCGTCGGCGTGGTGATCATCCCGACCGCCGCCGTTGGTATCCCGGCCTCACGCCGTATGGTTTCGGCAAACGGGGTTTGGTAGCCGGGCCCCAGCGGCATTTCCGCCGTAGGGACCGTTCCGCCGCTGGAACAGTCGATCAGGTCGATGCCGATGTCCTTGAGCCACGACGCCAGCTGCGTCGACTGTTCGATGTCCCAGCCGCCGTCCACCCAGTCCGTAGCCGATATCCGTACCAAGACGGGCCACTCATGGGGCCAGGCGTTGCGCACCGCCTGCGCGACCCGCAGCGGCAGGCGGGCACGGTTCTCGAGCGAACCGCCGTAGTCGTCGGTGCGGCGGTTGGAGAGGGGAGAGAGGAAGGAGTGCAGGAGATAGCCGTGAGCCATATGGACCTCGACCACCTGAAAACCCGCATCCCAACTGCGCTCCGTCGCCCGCACGAACTGGGTGACGATGCCGTCGATTTCCGCCGCCGATAGCGCGTGGGGAACCGGAAAATCCGGGCTGAACGGCACCGCGCTGGGGGCCACGGGGAGCCATCCGCGGTCATCGGGCGCCAATGGCCCGCTGCCGTGCCATGGCGTGTCGGTGGAGGCCTTGCGGCCGGCATGTGCCAATTGAATCGCGGGCGTAGCGCCCTGAGCCTGGATAAAAGCGGTAATCGGGCGATAGGCGAGGGCCTGTTCGTCGTTCCAGATGCCTGCGTCATCCGGCGTAATGCGTCCCTCCGGCGCTATGGCCGTCGCTTCGGCGATGACCATCCCGGCGCCGCCCACGGCGCGACTGCCCAAGTGCACCAGATGCCAATCGCCCGGCATGCCTTCGCGGCTCGAATATTGGCACATGGGAGAGACAAAGATGCGATTGCGAATCCGCAGTTCGCGCAACTGCAGGGGGGTGAACAAGATACTCATGAAATGGACCATCCTCCGATCAAGCGCCGACCGCAGTAAGTGTAGCCCCTCCGCCTTGAAGAATACGGCCCAAGCGGCCGGCAAGGCATCAGTGTGTCAGAAATTACTGCGCTGATAGCGTGAGTAGAGTTGTGTCACCCGCCGGACGTAATTTCGGGTTTCGGGGTAGGGTGGAATACCGCTATAGCGTTCCACTGCATCGGCTCCGGCACTATAGGCAGCTACGGCAAATTTGACGTTGTCGCGGTATTTCGCCAGCAACGATTTCAATAGCCGCGCCCCCGCATCAAGGTTCTGCACGACGTCATAAGGGTCGGTAACCCCGAATTTTTGTTGAATCGCCGGCATCAGTTGCATCAGTCCCTGCGCTCCGGCCTTGGAAACGGCCGTGGCATTGAAGTCCGATTCGGCGTGAACGACAGCGCGCAGCAGGGCGGGGTCGATATCATAACGGCGAGCGGCGACGGCGATCTGTTGACGGTACGCCGTGTAGTTCAAAGGGATGCGACTCCAGTCCGAGCGGGCGAGGTCGCAGTTGATATACGAAGCCAAACAGCTCGGCACCACGGTCTCGAATGCGCCGTGCCTCGGCTTGATTGAGCTGTAGGTCACGGTACCGTTGCTATCGACATATCGGTAAATGCCGCCGGACTGCGCCGGCAGGGAAACGATACCGAGGGCGAGCGCAATGAACACTCCGCAGCCGGGGGCGCGGCGAGGTCTATGACCTTTTGTGGATGGAAGCGTCACCTTCATACATCGACCACGGGAGACTCAGGAAAGTATAGCTCCCCATTGCGCTAATGGGGCAGCGCCGCCGGGGCTGTTGTGTCTGCCGGCTGAGCCGGCGGTTCGGCCGGCAGCAGGCGGAAATAATCGCCCACGATGCTGTCAACCTCGTTGAGCCGGATAGCCGTATCATGGGATTCGCTGCCCAACCGGTAACACGCGAAGTAGAGCGCCTGCGGTGATCCGCCGCCGCTTAGGCGCCAGCGTGTGCGAAACATCGATTTGTCAAAAAACTCGTAAGTCGTGTCCCAGTTCGTGGCGACGATGACAAATTTGCGCGGTGACAGCGTCAGCGCGCTGGTGGATATATGCTGCAACTCCAATGTGCAATATGGCTGGTACTGATTGGCGCCGCCATAACTCATTACGACGGCGAGCCGTGGATAGACTTTTCCGTTCTGAAGATAGACGCGCGCCGAGTTGGCCTTAAACGGGAGCGGGCGCTCCAGCGACAATAGCGTGCCTTTGGGCACAGTATGAAGAAAACCGGGTGTTGGGCCTGTGGCCGCGCAGGCAGTTAACAGCAACATAAGGCCCAAAGGAAGGATGCGCATAATTCAGGGGGCTCGATGATGTGGATGAACGGCTCGTGGTGGTTGCGGGCAGGAGCGACATTACAACTATAATTAGTGCCCAGTATGAACGCAACCTGGCGGTGAACGACGTATGCCGCCCCGCCCCGTGCAGATAACCACAAGGGGTGTCGCGTGAGGGGACGCCTGCGCATCCATCTGCGCCATTGAACGACCTTCACGACGTTTGCCGGCGTAGGGAAATGCGCTACAGTACCTCCCATGGGCGCACATGCCAACGAACGTGGAGTAGTGACAGTGGCAGGGGAAACGGACACCAAAGCACAAGCGGTCATTCAGGCGATTGTCAACGCCGACGTGATTGCGCAGCAGCATATGCCCGGTACGGCAGGGCCGCCACCGGTGATCACACTTTCACGCGACTTCGGCGCCGGAGGCAACACCATTGCCAGTCTGCTGGCCGCCCGCCTCGGCGTAGAGGTCTACGACCGTGAGATATTGGATGAGATTTCCAAGGAATCCAAGGTCGACAGTGAGCTGATGGCGCAGTTGGACGAAAAAGTGCGGGCCGATAAGACCTCGGCCTGGATCAGAAGCATCTTCACCAATAACACGGCCTTCCCGACGTCATATCGCCATCACCTCGTTAATGTCGTGCTCGGAATATGCAACACCGGCGGAATCATTATGGGACGGGGCGGGCACATAATTCTTGCGGCGCGACATGCTTTCCGGGTGCGTATTGTCGGCAGTGAGGAGCGATGTGCCGAACGTATTGCGGAACGCGACGGCATTTCGATCGAAGAGGCGCGCGCGAAGATTGGCAGCGTAAACCGTGAGCGTGATGACTTTCTATGGAAAATGTTTCACCGCCGGGTATCCGATGCCAGTCTATTCGACATGATCATCAACACCGATCAATTCCAATCGCTGGAGTCGGTAGCGGATATCCTATGGCTTGCCATGCAGCAGTCCGAACGCGGCGTTCATCAATCAGACAACAATTGATATGTCTCAGGCATTTACTACAGATAAATCATTTACGCTTTCAATCGTGAGCCCCGAGGGGAGCATCTACGCCGGTGACGTACGCATGATATCAGCGACATCGGTAAACGGTGAATTGGGTATATAT
Source organism: uncultured Thiohalomonas sp. (assembly GCA_964421235.1). Lineage (GTDB taxonomy): Bacteria > Pseudomonadota > Gammaproteobacteria > Thiohalomonadales > Thiohalomonadaceae > Sulfurivermis. The sequence continues at coordinate 5,309 of CAYQWR010000026.1, forward strand.
CCACGGCATGCGCCTCTGCTTGCGGATCTATTGCCCGGGGAAGTCAGAGTTACCACGGTAAAGGGCGATGAAGAATATATCTATGTCTCAGGCGGATATATTGAAGTACAGCCGACGATGGTCACCATCCTGGCGGATACGGCGGTGCGCGGCCTGGACGTCGACGAAACTGCCGCTCACGAAGCAAAGCGGCGCGCTGAAGAAGCCATCCGCACCAGCCCATTGTATTCGGACCGCGACCAGGCCTATATCGAATTGATAAAGGCGCTGGCACAGCTAAAGGCCCTGGAGCATAGCCGACGTAACAAAAAACGTGGCATGTGACCGGTGTGGAATTTTTAACGGCAGCAGCCGTTGACGGTTAAGAACAACAAGAGCGATATGGCGGACACGAAGCCGTGTGACGGCAGCGAACGCCTGCAACCCCGCGAGACGTGACCTTGCGATAGGCCGCACTCACATCTCCAGCGCCCCACCGCACTTGCTCTGCGTCAGAGGAGATGGCTCGCCTCCGAGAGGCCATGCGCCAACATCCACTTCGTGCAGAAATGCGATGTTCTGTTTTTTCGAAAACCTTCGCTTCATATCCAATTTCCTCCGTTATAGGACTGGACTCTAAATCGTCACGTCACTTGATCAGCGGGGGGCGCCGATTTGCGTCACATGGGATTGTCTCGTCGACAGCGCTGTCCGGCGCCCAAGTTTCTATGCGGCATGGCGCCATGTTTATTCTGCGTTAACACGCATAGAACGAATGGTTAACAATGGATTATTAGAATGCCGGCGGAAATAAGGTCGGTCGAGGTAGCAGCATAATGCTGGCCCGACGAAAGCTGGGGGCGTTGGGCAGGGATGAGGAAAACTATATCGGTAGCAGGCGGCTCATCAACGGAGCTTCAACGGACGCGCACGCGCGGTATATCCAGCTCGCTGCAAGCGCTGTGGTCCTTCATCGTCGTCTTAATCCCCGTGCCAGGCCTCGCGTTCGGACGACGCCTTGCGTCTCATGGATACCGTGGTAGGGAGCAGTTGCGCGAGGCGGTTGATGTTGCAACCGTTGAGAGATCGAGCGCTGGCCGGCCGAGCGCAACCGCGGGCAGGCGGATTATCCGCGGTCTGTTTGCGCTGGCGCTGGCAGCTGCTCCGGTATCGCAGGCGCTGGCGGCGCTCGGCGCTTCGGTCACCCTCAACAGCGGGCAGCCTACCGCCATTTATCCCGGCCAGACAACCGAGCTCAAGATCACCCTTTCCAACAGCGACCCCAACTATCCGATCACCGGTGTTGCTTTCAGCACAAGTTTGCCGGGCACGTTGCCGAACGGGTTAGAGATTGCCGGCACCTATACCTATACGTGTACCGATCCGAGCGGCCCGACCACCTCTGCCGGTTCCGGTACGCTGACCGCGATTAGCGGCAGCCAGACGATCAGCCTCGGCGGCGGCGGCGGCAGCATTCCCGCGCACGCCAACAACACCGACGGTACCTGTACCATCATTGTGCCGGTTACCGCGGGAACGTCGAGCGGCAGCAGCACGACTTACACCTATACCATCGCCGGCAGCGCAGTGACCGGCAGTGACAACGGCACCACTGTCACCAACTCGGGTACAGTCAACCAGAGTATCAACGTCAAGGCGATCAGCAAGCCGACGATAGCCAAGAAATTCGGTAGTTCGACGCTCTATCTCGGCGGCAGGACCACGCCGCTGACGATCACGGTCAGTAATCCGAACTCTGTCGCGATTGCAAATTTCTCCGTTTCGGACACTTTTCCGACCGCAGGCGGCAGCGCGATCATCAAAGTGGCGGGAACGCCGTCGGCCGCTTCGACCTGTACCGGCGGCGGAACGCTTCCGGTTTTCAATCCAACGGCGGGCGACACCAGTCTGAGTGCCAGCGGCGGCACGCTCGCGGCAAACAGCTCGTGCACGATCACGGTAAACGTCGAGGCGGCGCAGACCAACGGGGCTTACAGCGTTTCGAGCACCAACACCATCAACGCCTCCAGCGGCTTCACCGACGACATCGGTATTCCGGCGGCGGCCAACGCCTCGGCGAACATCACGGTGACGTCGCCCTTGGGGCTCAAAAAGGCCTTCTCGCCCAGTTCCCTGGCGAGCGGGCAATCGGGAACGCTGACCATTACCCTGAGCAACTCCGGGACGTCCGACCTGTCGATCAATACCTTCCAGGATTCTCCCATCGACGGTGTCGGCAACTCGGACTCCACCAAGGGATTATTGGTCACCGGCGTTAGCAATACCTGCAGCGGAACGGCAACTATGGTGCAGGTGAGTAGCATCGACCGGGGCGTATTGCTGACCGGCGGCACGATACCCGCCGGCGGTTCCTGTACCGTGACCGCCAATTTCACGGCCACCACGCAGGCGACGAACACGCCCTATACCTACACCAATACGATCAATGCCGGGGCTGTCCACTTGACGGGCGCTTCCGGCGTCGTCAGCCAGAATAGCAGCGCCACGATTCTCGTTGCCGACACGTTGCGTGTCTCGAAGAGCAACAACTCCAGTAATCCGCGGCCGGGCAACCCGGCGCAGTACGCCATCACGGTGCAGAACTGGTCGACCGCAGACATGAGCACCGTGAAGATTGTGGACAATCTGCCCGGCGGCATGACCTACCTGACCGGGACGATCAACGGCATCAACTATACGCCGACCCTGTCGGGTACCAACTGCTCCACCCTGAGTACCAGCAATGTCGTGGGGGATTCCGCGCTTACTTTTATCGTCGGCACGGTACCCCAGCGCACAGGCATCAGTTCGCCGGGAAGCTGTACCGTGACCTTCTATGCCATGGTCAGCACCAGTGCGGCCAATGGCGCATCCACGGTCAATAGCATCAGCAGCGTATGTACGAACAACGGCAGCGGCATTTGCTACGGCGCGGGTGCTTCGTCGGGAAACAGCGCGGTGAATACCACCGTGCTCACAGCGACCAAGACCTTCGACGGCGCCGCCACCAAGACCTATGCGGAAGGCACCATTTCCACCCTGAAGATCGCGCTCGCCAACTATTCGGCCAACGCGCTTACCAACGTAACCGTGTCCGACACCCTGCCCACCAGCGGCAGCGGCCAGATGCGCATTGCCAGTCCGAACAATGCCGCCACCACGTGCGGCGGCAGCATCACGGCAGTGGCAGGTTCCACCTCCCTGTCCATGAACGGCGCTACGGTGCCGGCTCGGGCCGGCAACGGCGCCGGTGCGGCGGGCACCTGTTTCATCCAGGTGGACGTGGTCGGTCCTGCGGGCATCTATGCGAATACCGCTACCGTAGCGGGCACACAGACCTACGCCAACGGCACGACTGCGGGCGTGGGGCCGGTGACCAGTTCAACGGCCACATTGACCTATACCTCGGCGATTTCTGCGACCAAGACGTTTTCGCCCGCCAGCGTATCGTCCGGCGGCAAATCGACGGTCACGGTGCGTCTGAGCAACTCGGGCGCGATCGCGTTGAGCGGTGTGGCGGTGACCGATCCCCTGCCCACCGGCATGGTGCTGTCCAATCCTCCCAACGCCTACACCACTTGCGCAGGCGGCGCTACGGTGACGGCAGTGGCGGGCGCGAGCAGCATCGGCATGAGCGGCGCCAGCATTGCCGGTAGCGGCACCTGCGATCTGGTTTTCGATGTGACGGCCACCGGCAGCGCCAATTGGGTAAACACCATTCCCGTGGGCGACATCACGGCGAGCGGCGGGGTGAGGAATCAGAGCGCTGTGGTGGGCACGCTGACCTATGCCGCGCCGACCGGCATTACCGTGGCGAAAGCGACCAATCCCAGCACGCTCACCTTTCCCGGCCAGGTCAGTCAGCTGACCATCACCGTCACCGACGGTTCGCAGGCAGTGAGCAATCTGCATCTGACCGACTACTTCACCGCGAACGGCACCTCCGGTGCCAGTCCCAACGGCATGATCATCGCAGCCACCCCGGCGGCCTCGACCACCTGTCCCGGCGGCACCGTCAGCGCAGTGGCGGGTGGTAAGTCGGTCGCGTTGTCCGGTGTTTCGCTCGCAGCCAACGCCGCTCCATGCACGGTGACCGTCAACGTCACCTCGACGGCGGTGGGCGGCATCACCAACTACATCCCCGCAGGCGCCATCGTCACCGACCAGGGGCTGACGAATAACGGCCAGGCAACGACCAGCCTGGATACGCAGAGCAACATCGGCGTCACCAAACAGTTCACGCCCAACGTGGTGCAGCCTGGCGTCCGTTCGCGCCTGCGCATCACTTTCTACAATCCCACGACGCAGCCGATGACGAGCCTGGCGGTCACCGACTCGCTGCCGAGCGGCGTCACCGTGCCGAGCGGCGCCAACCCGACCACCACGTGCAGCGGCGCGACCGTGACGTCCGCGAGCAGTGGCGCATCGGTGCATGTTTCAGGCGGTACCATTCCGGCCGCATCCGGCTCAACCGCCGCCTCATGCTATGCGGAGATCGACGTGGTGGCGGCGAGTCAGGGAGACTACGTCAACACCATTCCGGCCGGCGGTGTCACTGCCAGCTCGGGCGGTGCAGCAGCGACCAACTCTCAGCCGGCCAGTGACACGCTGCGCGCCAAATCGCCTCTCGTGGCACATCTCGCCATTGCCCTCACCACTCTCGACGCAGGTAGTCCGGACAGTTTTACCACCGGCAGCGCGAGCCGCGGCCCCGGCGCGGCGGCCACGCTGACGATCCGCCTCGACAACCCGAACTCCGGCGCGCTGACGCAGGCGGCGTTCACCGATAGTTTGCCTTCCGGCTTGGTGGTCGCGCAGACGCCGAATGCAGCCACGACCTGCACCGGCGGGGTGGTGACCACCGCCGCGTCGGCCACCAGTGTGCGTTTCTCCGGCGGCACGATTCCTGCCAGCAAGGACTGCACCGTCACCGTGGACGTGCTCAGCAACATTTCCGGCACCTACGTCGATAAGCTTGCCGCCGCCGCGGTGAGCACGTTCGAAGGTGTCAGCAACGCCGAGCCAAGCAGCGCGCAACTGGTGGTGTCGACGCCGCCGACGGTCGACAAACAGTTCTCGCCGGCGGTCATCCCGCCCGGCGGCACTTCGACACTGACGATACTGCTGGGCAACGATAACAGTACGTCGGTCAAGCTGAGCAAAGCACTGACCGATACGCTGCCGACGGCGCCGGGCAACATCACCGTCGCCGCGACGCCGAACGTGAGCACGACCTGCAGCGGAACCGTGACCGCTGCGGCCAATAGCGGCACCATTACTTTAGCCAACGGCGCCACCATTCCGGCCGGCGGCTGCTCCATCAGCGTCGACGTAACCGGAACGACACCGGGCGACTACGTCAACAACATTCCGGCTGGCGCGTTGCAGACCACCCTCGGCAACAATCAGCAACCGGCCAATGCCGGACTGACCATCAGTACCCAGGGTTATATCGCCGGCAAAGTGTTCAAAGACAACAACCTCGTGCCCAACGGCAGCTACGACTCCGGTACCGATGCCCCGATCAGCGGCGTCAGCGTCGAACTACGCAGCGGTTCCTCGTGCGGCGGCACTCTGGTGTCGCGCTCCGGCCTGACCAATCCGGCGACCACCGACAGCCTCGGCAACTACCTATTCGCCGGCCTGTCGGCGGGAACCTACACCGTGTGCGAACCGGGACAGCCGACCGGAACGGTCAACGGCATAACCAAGGCCGGCACCATCACGACCGTCAGCGGCAGTAGCGGCAGCGCCGGAACCGCGAGCAATCCGACGACGACCAGCAGCCAGATCGCCAACATCGTACTGGGCGCGAACGGCTCCGACATCAGCGGATCGAACGGCAACACCTTCGCGGAAGTGGTTCCATCGGGCATCTCCGGTAGCGTGTTCGTCGATCAAAACAACAACGGCGTACAGAACGGCGGTGATACCGGCATCAGCGGCGTCACGATCGCCTTATCCGGTTACTCGTATGGCCCGAACGGCGTGGACAACGGCGGCGGCGGCGACGACGTCGCGGTAAATCTGTCGACCACCACCGACGCCAGCGGCAACTACTCGTTCACCAGTTTGCTGCCAGGCAAATACAAGCTTACCGAGCAGTCCGCGCAACCGAGTGGCACCTCCAACGGCATCACCACCGCAGGCGCAGTCGGCAACGGCGGCACCGCCGGCACCGCCACCGGCGTCACCACGCTGCCCAGCGCCATCAGCGGAATCGTGCTGCCGCCAAACACCGTGGCCGCCGGCAATGATTTTGCCGAGATTTCCAACGGCCGCAAGCTCTCGGGACAGATCTTCCTCGACTACAACAACAACGGCTCCGTCGACAATCCGCCCGATCACGGTATCGGCGGACAGACTGTCAAACTCAGCGGAACCGATATCAACGGGAACGCGGTGACTGCCACGGCTACGACGGCGAACGACGGCAGTTACAGCTTTACCGGGTTACCCGCCGGCACGTATACGATCAACCAGCCAAGCCAGCCGGCGGGCACTACCAACGGCACTGCCAGCCCAGGAAGTACCGGCGGCACCGGTTCCAATCCGACAACGACCAGCAGCACCATCAGCGGCATCGGTCTGACCGGAAACAATACGGTCTCGGCGAACAACGACTTCGCCGAGAAACCGGGAAGCGCACCGGATCTTGCCATCAGCAAGACCCACACACCCGCCAGTTTCGGGGCAGGCAGCAACACCGGTTACTACACCATCGTGCCGAGCAATATCGGCACAGCGTCGACCTCCGGCACCATCACGGTTGTTGACGACATGCCGACGGGCATCACACCCACGTCGGCCAGCGGAACCGGGTGGGGATGCAGCATCGCCGGACAGAAGGTGACCTGTACCAGCGCGAATGCGATTGCGGCCAGCGGCACCGGTAATGCGATCACTCTTCATGTCGCCGTCGCCACCGGCCTGGCCGGACAGGTACTGATCAACACCGCTACGATCTCCGGCGGCAGTGAACCGCCAGGCTTTAGCGGCAACAACAGCGCCAGCGATCCCACTCCGATTTCAACTACCGCCATAGTCCAGGGACATGTGTGGCTGGACGCCAACGACAACCACAAATTCGATGCCGGCGAGACGCCAGTGGCCGGATGGAAGGTCGAATTGTTGTTGGGCGGATCCGTCGTCGATAACGCCACAACCGACTCTGCCGGTGCTTACACCTTCAATAAAGTCGCCCCCGGGAGCGGCTATCAAATTCGTTTCCGCGATCCCGCCAGCGACGCCATTTTTGGTCAAGCCGTCCCTAACGAAACCGGCGCAAGCTTCACCGAAGGCGTGGTGAATGCAACCGCAAATCCCGGCGGCGCGAACAATAGCGACGGTACGCTGAAAGGGCTGACGCTGACATCCGGCAGCGACGTAGTGCAGCAGAGCCTGCCGCTCGATCCCAGCGGAGTTGTGTACAACTCGGTCAGCCGTCAACCGGTCGCCGGCGCGACCGTCACGATCAGCGGCCCAGCCGGTTTCGATACGACGACGGAGCTGGTCGGTGGCGCAAGCAACGCGAAACAAGTGACCGGCAGCGATGGTTACTATCAGTTCCTGTTGTTCTCCACGGCACCGGCCGGCACCTATACCATCGCTGTCACGCCGCCGGCGAGTTATGTACCGGGGCCGTCGAAGACTGTCCCGCCCTGCAGCAACACGCCGACCATCGCAGCGACACCGAATCCCGCTGAGGTACAAAACAGCGCATCAGCGCCGGCGTCATCCGTCCCTCTGCACAACCCTGCCACCTGTCCGAGCGACAGCGGCAGTTTTGCAAGCGGGGCGGGCACCACGCAGTACTACTACTCATTTGCCATCACCCCCGGCACCTCAGGCAACGTGGTCAACAACCACATCCCAATCGATCCCGTGTTGCAAGGGGCAATCGTCGTGACCAAGACGACACCGAAGATTACCGCCAGCCGCGGCGATCTCGTGCCCTATACCATTACGGCACACAACACGCTGGCGGCGGCCCTAAGCAGCATCGTGCTCAACGACCAGATGCCGCCCGGTTTCAAGTACATCAAAGGCTCGGCGCGTCTCGATGGCGTCAACGTCGAGCCGACCCAAAGCGGACGCAATCTGAGCTGGAGCGGCCTGACGTTCAATGCCGGCCAGACGCGCACCTTGCAACTGGTGCTGGTCATCGGGTCCGGCGTAGGCGACGGCAAATATGTCAACCAGGCATGGGCGGTCAACAGCCTGGCGGCCAGCCGGGTATCGAACATTGCCACAGCGAGCGTGCAACTGATCCCCGATCCGACCTTTGATTGCTCCGACATCATCGGCAAGGTGTTCGACGACCGCAACCGCAATGGCTATCCCGATCCGGGTGAACCGGGGCTGCCTGGCGTGCGTCTCGCCACCGTCAAAGGTTGGCTGATCACGACGGACGCGAAGGGCCGGTTCCACATTGCGTGTGCGGATGTCCCGGACGAGTCTCTCGGCGCCAACTTCATCCTCAAGCTGGACGAGCGCACGCTGCCTTCGGGATACCGCGTCACCACTGAAAATCCGCGGGTGGTGCGGCTCACTCAGGGCAAGACCACCAAAATCAATTTCGGCGCTGCAATTCATCGCGTCGTTCGTCTCGACCTTCGTGCCGCGGCATTCGACGTTCACGACAAACTGCTGCCGTCCTACCTGTCGCAATTGGACAGCGTCATCAAGCTGCTGCACAAAAGTCCGTCTATCTTGCGCCTGGCGTATCACCTTCAGGCACACGAGAAACGTTCGGTCGCGCGCAGACGGCTAAAACAACTGCACGCACTGGTCAAAAAGCGCTGGACCCCTGAACAGTGCTGCTACGACCTGCTGATTGAAGACGAGATTGTGACGCCCAGCGACGATAGCGAGGTGACGCGATGAACGCTCGTCACCTGTGGTGGTGCGGTCTGTTGCTGCTCGCCCTGCCCGGCGTCCGTGCGGCCGCCTGCGATGCAAACGGTTGCGGCCTGGGCGGAGCGCGCGGCGCGATGAGCGACGACTCCGCCGTCGAGCAGCGGCCGCTTGCGCCCGACTTGCAGCCCACCTTGCCGGCGCAAGGCGAACGGATGCTGCCGGTTGAGCATTTGGTGTTGTGGGGATTGGATATGCGCGACGGCGCAGGCGACGTGATGCCGCGCGAAGTAACCGAAGCGCACACGGTAATCCTGAAGGGCGCAATCCCGTATCTGCGTTTTGAATCGGGACGTTCAGTCGTCAGCGACAAGGATGTCAGCGCCTTGAAAACGGTGCTCGACAGACTGTCGGGAAAGCACAACGTGCGGTTGCACATCATCGGCCACACCGACTCTCAGCACCTGTCGGCGCGTTCCAGAAAACTCTACGGCAACAACTATGGCCTCGGCCTCGATCGTGCCAAGCGCGTCGGCCGCGTCTTCATCGAGCGCCTGGGCTTGGCGCCTGATGCCGTCACCTACGACAGCAAAGGCGACACGCAGCCGCTGGCGTCCAACAGCACACCGCAGGGAATGGCGCTCAATCGCCGCGTTGAGGTCGAGGTGTGGTATGACGAACTGAGCAAGCGCAGCTGCGACCAGCCCGTGCGTACTGCCAGCACAGTGGTGCTGCGCGATGCCGTGCCGCCGTTGCACTTCGATTCCGGCCATTCCGCCGTTTCCGAAGAGGATGTGGCGACCCTCAGAACCGTGTTGAAAAGCCTTGCGGGCAAGGCCAACGTCCGCTTGCACATCATCGGCTACACGGACAATCAGCGGCTTACCGCACACGCCAAGTCCCTGTACCACGACAATTACGGATTGGGACTGGATCGCGCGCATCAGGTAGGACGAGTGTTTATGCAGCGCTTGGGTCTACCGGACGACGCAGTGACCTACGACAGTAAGGGCGACACCGAGCCGTTGGCGCCAAATACCACGGCTAAAGGAATGGCACTCAACCGGCGGGTCGAAGTGCAGGTCTTGTACGACGAGTTTCACGAGGCGCCGCCGGTCGGATGTCCGGCGCCACCGCCGCCGCAGAAATGTCCGGGCGGTGCCGTCGCCGGCAACGGCACGCTTCCGTTTCGCGTAAGCGTTGACGGACAGCCGGTCGCAGTGGGTGATACCGCGAACAGCGCCGATGTGCAGCGCTGCGTCGACGTAGGCCTGGAACGGAATCATCTCCAGGTGCATTACGATAACCTGTCACAGGCACCGCGGCTGGACATCGCGGCTGGTCCGCGCGTGGCGCATCTGGGTAAGCCGGTGCAGTTCCAGGGGTATAGCAATTACCTGTTTTGGATTGACCGGGCCGAAGTGCGCATCTATGGGACGCTCCATGCCTTCGGCGAGCCACAAACCATCGCCGTGGTACCGCTTAGCAAGACATTGAGTGGCGCATGGACGCCGCCCGACGGCTCGCCGTCACGTGTCTATTATCGCTTGCGCGTATACGATGCCCAAGGGCGGTACGACGAAACCGAGGCATTGCCGCTGGATGTGTTGCGCGGCGACCATAAAGGCGAGGACGCCGCCGATGCCGCCGCCGATCTTGCATCGGCCTATGGCGGCAGCCGTCTGGTGCGTCACGACATTCCAGTTGCAGGCGGAACCATTACCGTCAACGGCATCGACGTCGCGGCGGGGCAGAGCGTGTATGTCATGGGACGTCCGATTGCGGTTGACCCCAAAGGAGCATTTGCTGCCCAACAGATCATCCCGCGCGGGCTCAACACGATTGAGGTCGCCGTTCTGGACAAGAACGGGCATGGCAAAATCTACCGGCGCGACTTGCGTCTGCCCGACAGCGACTGGTTCTATGTTGGCATCGCCGACTTTACGGTCGGTGAAAACGACACCACCGGCCCGGCAAAACTGCTGACCGGCGATACGCAGCACTACAACAACGACACTTACGTGGACGGTCGGCTGGCGTTTTACACAAAAGGAAAAGTGCAGGGTAAATACACGGTAACAGCCAGTGCCGATACCGGCGCTCAGCCGTTCGGCAGCATATTCTCAAATTTCAACAGCAAGGACCCCCAGCAGTTCCTGCGGCGCCTCGACGCCAACCAGGGCTGGTCGGTCTTCGGCGACGACTCTACCCTGATTGAAGACGCTCCCACCGACGGCCGCTTCTACGCCAAGATCGACGACGGCCAATCGCGCGCCATGTGGGGCAATTTCAAGGAGCACATCAACGATACCAAGCTGACCCCGATCAATCGCAGCTTGTACGGCGCAGAGGCTCACTACGGCGGCGACCAGTTCACGGCGTTCGGCGAGCGCAAGCTGCAAATGGAAGGGTTCGCGGCGCAACCGGGTACGGCATCGGCGCGGGAAGACTTTCGCGGCACCGGCGGTTCTGTCTATTTCCTTCATTACCAGGACATCACGGCGGGTAGCGAGCAAGTATGGATAGAGATCCGCGACAAGGATTCGGGGATGGTGCTCAAAGCGAATAATCTCGTCGCGGGCGAGGATTACACCATCGACCCGATCCAGGGCCGCATCCTGCTGAACAAGCCGCTGCCGACCAATGCGGACGACAGCAATCTGGTTCGCGCGGGCAATCTGGCCGGCAATCCGGTCTATCTGGTCGTCTCCTACGAATACTCTCCCGGCTTGACTCAGCTGTCGGATATCGATAGCGGTGGCCGCGTCGCCTATTGGCTGAACGACACGGTGAAGGTGGGCGTTACAACCGCGCGTCAGGGGAATCTCGGTACGACCCAGGACCTGAACGGGGCGGACATCACACTGCGCAAGAGCGCTGCGACGTGGCTCAAACTGGAAGGGGCGCGCAGCAACGGCGGCTTTAACGAAATGAGTTCCAGCAACGGCGGCTTTGACTTTTCCACTCAGTCGGCTGGCAGCGGTACTGCCGCCGCCGGGCGGGCGGAAGCGGCATTCGCCTTGCGCGACTTGGGGGCCGACAGCGACGGCAAGGGCACGCTCTACGTCGAACGGCGCGGCGCCGGCTTTTCGGCGCCCGGCAGCCTGACCGGCAGTGCCACCGACCAATTCGGCGGCAGCGTAAGCACTCCCATCGGAAAGGCGACCGATCTCGGCATCAAATACGATCAAAACGATCAGGTTGCCAGCACGCTGACGCGGGCCCTTGATGCGAATATCGCACATCATTTGGATAAGCACTGGACCGTGTCGGCCGGATTACGCGCAGACGAACGCGAGCGCGATCCGACCTTCAATAATGGTCATCGCGACGATCTCGCATTGCAGGCGGAATATGCCTCAACGAACGACTGGGCAACGTACGGGTTTGTCCAGAATACCGTTGCCAAAGATGGCGACCGTTCTAACAACGGGCGCGCAGGTATCGGCGGACGCTATCGTGCGAATGAGCGAACTCAGCTGACGGGTGAGGTGTCCGGCGGAGATTTGGGGCCGGCGGCGAAGGCGGGCGTGAATTACGCGGCCAGTGATCGCACCAATCTCTATCTCAATTATCTGCTCGACCCCGACAACGGCGACAGCGCCATTGGCAGCCGACGCGGAGAGGTGGTCACCGGTGCAAAATCGCGCTGGAGCGATACCACCAGCGTTTACGCCGAAGAGCGTTATCAGAACGGCAATCAGCCTGACGGCTTGATGCAGTCATACGGTGTCGACTACGCGCCCAACGACCGCTGGAGCTACGGCCTGGGATTGGAAAGCGGCAAACTGACCGATGCGAGCGGCGTGATCAGCCGGGGCGCCGTCAGCAGTAAGGTTGGCTACAGCGCCAATGGCGTACGCTACGGTGGAGCGCTTGAGTACCGCAAAGACAATAGCAGCGGTCAAAATCTCACCGTCTGGCTGGTGCGTAACAACTACACCAGGCAGGTGGTTCCTGATTGGCGGGCGATTGCTCGTCTTGACTTTGCGGTGGGCGACTCCAGCCTTGGCGATGTTTACAACGGGGATTATGTGGAAGCATCGCTGGGCTATGCCTATCGGCCAATCGCCAATGACCGCCTCAACGCACTTGTGAAATACACGTATCTCGCCGACCTGCCTCCGCCCGGTCAGGCATCCACGGCGACGGGCACCATGGTTGACTACGCGCAACGCAGCCATGTTGCTGCCGTGGACATCATGTACGACCTCACAGCGCGTTGGAGCGTCGGGGGTAAGTACGCCATTCGCGTCGGCGAGTTGCGGCTGAGCCGTGACGCATCGGCGCCGTGGTTTTCCAGCACCGGCCAATTGTTCGTGCTGCGCGCAGACTGGCATGTCGTGCGCAAGTGGGACATGCTGGTCGAAACGCGGAGGCGCGACGAATTTGCGGCGCAGGACTCCCGAATCGGCGCCTTGCTGGGCTTGTATCGGGACATTGGCGAGCACTTCAAGCTCGGGGTAGGGTACAACTTCGCCAATTTCAGTGACAATCTGACCGACCTGTCGTATCGCAATCAAGGCTGGTTCCTTAATGCCATAGGGAAAATCTAGCGACATGCCGGTGGGCGGGGTAATAGCGCGGCGACGTGCCGATGAAAATCAGACACGCTCACCGCCTGTTTTTATTGCCAGGCGTCCGCCGCGGTCATCTCGGTCTCGTAGCGACACGCCAGGTTGCGCCCGACCTGTTTGACGGTATCGAGCGCGACGTCACGGTTTTGCCGAACGTCATGAGAGAATCCACCTGCTGAGTACAGGTCGCCATGTTGATGCTGACACTCCTGAAGCAACCAATCGAACGACCATATATCTCTCGGACTGCTCCTCATGTGGACTTAGAACCCTCTGTGGCGCGCACCGATGAAACCACGACGCGATCGCGTCCCGCCTCCTTGGCTAGGTACATCGCTGCATCCACCGCACTGATCAAGCCGTCCATTGTCTTGCCATTCTCCGGGAAGCTCGCTACACCGAAGGAGGCGGTCACCTGGATAACGGATGTTTCAAACGTCATCTGTTTCGCCGCAAGTTCCACACGCAATTGTTCGGCGCGTTGGTACACAACAGCCGGAGGCATGTCCGGGAAAAACATCACAAACTCCTCGCCGCCGAAGCGACAAACGACATCGCTGCCCCGCGCATGTTCCTTCAACAGCTCGGCAAACACCCGCAACACCTCGTCACCTGCCAAGTGTCCGTGCGTATCGTTGATGATCTTGAAATGGTCGAGATCGCACATCACGATCCCTGCCGGCAGGTTGTTGCGCTCCGCGCGAGTCAGTTCGCGCTTCATCGTTTCGTCGAGATAGCGGCGATTATAGAGGCCGGTCAGCGGATCGCGCAGGGCCTGTTCGCGCAGTTGTTCCTGTAACTTTTGCACTTTCTCCTCGGCACGCTTGCGCTCGGTAATGTCGCTCACGATGCTCAGCAAATAGGGCTTTTCGATATTGATAATCTTTGCTTTGACTTCTACCGGGTAGGTAGTATCGTCCTTGCGTCGATGTATACTTTCGAATCGCCCCTCTCCGCTTTTCAGGATCTGAGTTTTGATCTCATTTATTTGATTTGCATCAAATCCCGTATCGATGTCTGTAACGCTCATGGTAAGCAGTTCCTCCCGGCTGTAACCCAGTTCGCGGCATTCTGTTTCGTTTACATCCAGTAAACGCATAGTGACAGGATCGATCACTTCAATGGCATCGCTGGAGCTGTCGAGAAGGGTCCGAAACAACTGGAGTTCTATTTCATCCTCTTTTTGCTCCGTGATATCAAAGATCACGCCATCAATATAGAGCGGCGCGCCGTCCGTTCCGTAGACGGGCATGCCGTGTTCATTCAGCCAGCGCACACGCCCATCCTTGTGCTTCAGCCGGTACTCCACCGCGAAGGCGCTTTTTTCCGTCATCGCACGCATGACCTCAGTCTCCACGCCGGGGCGATCCGCGTCCAGGATCAGCGGCTCGATCGAACACACCTTTCCGGTTGTCAGTTCATCTGTTGCGTAGCCTGTTATTTGGATGGGCATATCGTTATAAAACTGCATCCGTCCACCTTGGCGAACAAACACCCGGTAGACCATGCCAGGCAGGTTATGCGACAAGGTACGATAGGCAAGTTCGCTTTCGCGCAACTCGATCTCCATCAGCTTGCGTTCGGTGATATCGGTGCCGACACCGACCAAATACCTTCCCTTCGCGGTATCCGCACTGGTGGTGTTGAATACATAGTCACG
>CAYQWR010000027.1:0-8494 GCA_964421235.1 uncultured Thiohalomonas sp.
CTGCTTTCCTAACAGCGATACCGCATCCACCATTTCGTCTTCTGCGGTGCTGTTCTCGAAGACTTCCAGGGTAACAGCGTCGTGATGGAACGGCAGCGGGTATTGCCCCAACAGATATGGACGCGTGAGATTTACATAGGCGCGGTGCCGGCCTGTCACACGCTCCAGACCTATATCCATAAACGTGTTGATGAATACCTCAGTCGTGGCCTGATCGGGATCGCGAATTTCCGCGTGCGGCATATCTCCGCTGCGGTAAAGCAACTCATAGGCGATCACCTGCTGAGTGCGGTTAAATATCGGCTGTCGGGCAACGAATACATCCATGGCCGCGAGTTCCTGTTACGCCACAGTATCAGGCTTTGCCCTGGCTGGGCTTCATAGGTTATTTGCCGACAAGGTATCGGCGATCGTCAAATGTCGACAACCAGTGAGGTTTCGTTAACGCCATTCCTGTAGCCAGCATACCTGTCATAAAGGCTTCAGCAAAAGCGATAAACGGCGTGAAGGGTAGATAGTCGTGCACGATCCGATATATCGGATACGCGCCGGAAACCGCCATCAACGATGACGAGACCAATATCGTCAAACCCATGGCCAGTCCTGCGCAAAAATAACCGTTAACCAACACGTACACAAAGAAATGGTGCGGAAGGCGCCGGATGGACCACCGGTAAACCATATATGAGACGAAAACAGGAAAGGCCCCCATCACCAGGGCATTCAACCCATAGCTGCTCCAATCCGTGGCGCCATCAAGGATGGACCCAAAGACGACGACGCTAAGCCCCACATAGGCGAGTTCCCAACCATACATCAGAACAAACAGCGTGCTACCAAGGAGATGAAAGCTAAGTCCAGGACGTATCCCCGCATTCATCGTCCAAATCAGCAATAACATGACGCAGCTGCCGAGAAAGACATTCAACAGCCCCCGTTCGCGCAATCGTTTCCAAGGAGCCAAATAGATCGCCACGCCCAAACTGGCGACATAGAACGCGTCAGCCAACCAGAGCAGCAGATGGGGAAATAGATTCGATGGAAGATTCATATTCGGGTTTCATATTGGCTATGCCGAATTACCACAACATTAGCATAGATTTATCCGACCCATCGACACAAAAACACCCGCCCTACCGCAGCATCGCCACGATAGGCAGCGGGTGACGCAAATATCCTACTAGTTCGGTCGTTTGTGCCGATAATCGTCGATGGCCGCCTTGATCGCATCCTCCGCCAGCACCGAACAGTGGATCTTGACGGGCGGCAGAGCCAACTCTTCAGCGATTTGGCTGTTCTTGATTTGCGCGGCTTCATCAAGCGTTTTGCCCTTAACCCACTCGGTTACCAGCGAACTTGACGCGATAGCCGAACCACAGCCGTAGGTCTTGAAGCGGGCATCCTCGATCACCCCTTGCGCATTGACCTTGATCTGCAGCCGCATCACGTCGCCGCAGGCGGGAGCACCGACCATACCTGTACCAATCATGGGGTCACTATTGTCGAATGTCCCGACGTTGCGGGGGTGTTCATAATGCTCAATTACCTTGTCACTATACGCCATAATAGTCGCCTCACTTGTAGCGTTCCGCACTTGACTGCGTGCCTGGGAATTATATTAGCATTTTAGTCAAGAATAGTCCGCTCACCAGGACCGAGTCAAGGCAACCCGACGGTTTGGCGCGCAATACCCTTCCTTCAGAAGGGTTACTCCGAGGCGTCCTCGACGGACAATGAAGTAATAGCGAGAGCTCACCGCAGGCGTACGGGCGTATCTACGAACCGGTCACCACGGCACCGGGTGCCACACCGGCCCGCGCATCCAATTCCTCTCGACGAACCTGCCCGCCAGGGCCACGATGCTCGCTTAGGGACCGTACAGAAAAGAGAGAAGCCGTATCAAAATTGCAAGCAACGCCCCCCTGCCTTGCGATTCGGTCGCACTGAATTCAAACGGCGTCCGCCAGATACGAGATGGCGTATCGCTGATCCAGAAAGAAACGCAACACCTCATGTAAAAATCTATTGGTCTGGCGGCGCTCATCACGGACAAAACCTTTCATCGCCGACGCCGCGTAGGTAGGGGGGATATTTCGGCAATTCTGGTACGCGTGCGCCTCGGCAACGCGGGCATCGTTATAGACGCGCACTTCGAACGTCAATGGCCGGAGCAACTGCTCGTCCTCTCCGATAGGCACGTACAGCAAGACTGACGACGTATAGGGGCCGCAACGCGTGATGCTCACCGTGATTGCGCTGCACTCGTCAACAGCCGACAAGAGCCATGCGCCCGGCGTAAATTCGGGGAACAATTTCCGCAACATCATGTAATTTTCTTCAAACAGCCACATCGGATGCGCCTGCATATCTCGTGCATTACGTTGCATTACTGTTTCCCTGCACAAAGTCTCATATGGCATCGTTTCCCGTTAACAAGGGCCACTCATCTCTTATCCAAGCCAATCACCAAGACGCGCACGCAAACGCATATGCGCTTGACTCATCAATTGGCTGACTCGCGATTCACTCACGCCCAGAATTTCCCCGATTTCCTTCAGATTCAGTTCCTCATCGTAATACAATCCAAGAATCAAACGTTCTCGTTCTGGTAGATTGTCGATTGCCGCTACCAAGCTTGATACAAATTTCTCATTTTGAACATCGCCAAGCGGTCCGGCACCTTCTCCCGAAAACGCATCTGCGCCCCGCCCGTCTTCAATACCGAGATCCTCCAGACTCAAGACCTTGCCGTTGATCGAATCCTGCAATATCTGGTGATACTCCTTCAGTGAAATCCCCATCTCGCGGGCCACATCCTGATCAGCCGCATCGCGCCCCGTGCGCATCTCAATCTGATGAATGGCGTCAGCTACATCGCGCGCTCGACGATGTACCGACTTTGGCACCCAATCGTTGCGTCTTAACTCATCGAGCATCGCGCCGCGAATACGGATAGACGCATACGTTTCGAAACTTGCGCCTTGTGTTTCATCATATTGGCGCGCCGCGTCCAACAAACCAATCATGCCCGCCTGGATGAGGTCATCCACCATGACACTTGCCGGCAATCTACCTAAAAGGTGATAGGCAATGCGCTTGACAAGCGGCGCATGTCGTGTCACCAAATCGTCAGTTATCAATTCACCTTTGGCCGTGTACATAGCGGTTCAAAATAGGCTCGAGAATATTTGGAGTGATTATGGCATATTACGAAATAGCCCATAAGACAGCCATTAGATGCAAAAAAGGCCCGGCCGCCGTGTTGGCGAACCGGGCCCGGTAGGCATATAAGCGGCCTGCTTACGCGTAATAGTCGACGGCGCCCAGCAATACGCCACTGTGCAGCGATATCTCTCCCGACAACCCCGTTGCTCCAATCCCGTCGAGCGGCGAATCCAATCCACCGCGGATATTGTGACTGGCCGACCGTCCCTGATGCTGCTGACTGAAGGATTGATGCGACACGTCGGACTGAGCTAGATTGAGGCCACTTTGTTGCATCATGTCACGGAGTTTCGGCATCGCCGCCTGGATCGCCTCCCGCGTTGCAGGGTGATGAGCAACAAAGGCAATACTGGCATCATCCTTATGAAGCGCTATGTGAACCTCGATAGGCCCCATATTCTTCGGGTGGAGCTGGATCGATGCCTGTTGCATACCTTGTGTCGCCAGCCATACGACACGCTCCGAAACGGCTTGATCCCACCCCGGCTGATTGACCGGAACCCCAACGGCCAACTGCGGCGGAGTGGCGGGCGCTGCCGGGCCTGAAGGCGGAGTCGACAACAACGTGTTCGGCGCGCCGGTAGCAGCAGCACCCGTTGCTTGCGGTTGCGATAGTGCCGATACATTTTTCGACCCGGTGTCACCTATCAACTTCAACAACACATCGGAATTCGTATTCTGGTCGGCAGACGCATCACTGTTTTTGCCGCCCTTGTCGGCGCTTCCGCCAGCCATAGCTTGCAGCTCCTTCAACAGGCCGTTACCGTCGGGCGTGGTTCCCTGGAGCGCGGTAGTGGTGCCGGAGTCCCCTCCTTGCCCGTCAGCATTGACGCCATTCGACGAGGCCCCCCCGCTCTCCATCGATAGCATGCCCATCGACTGCAACCAATCCGGCAACTGTGCCGCAGACGACACGGTACCGCTTGCCTGCGGGCCTCCGCCCGCAAGTTCGATATTGGATGGCAAGCTTTTGCCGCTGTCCGCCATATTCGTGCCGCCAACCTGGCCCGGTGCAGTGCCCGCATCCGCGGGCGTGGCTGCGGCGACATCGGCCGGCGCCGCTGACGGCGGCACGTTCGCCTGGGTACTGGCTACCGAGCCTTTTTTATCGTTCTTCTTATCACGGGACGCGCTCCCTTTACCGCTGCTCTGGCCTGCTTTGTTATCATCCTTAGCCACCACCTGCTGCGAACTTCCATCTGATTTAGCTGAATTATCAGTGGGTTGCGAACCATTCGTGGCATTGGTTCCATTCCCTCCCGACGTCGTCTTCGGCGCTGACTGCCGGGTGTCGCTGGTGCTATTCATTTGGCCCTTCAACGCATCACCAAAGCTATCCTGCGAGGATTGTGACTGTGCGTCACGCCGTGATGCGTTGACGGCACCACTGCTCGGCCCACACACATCTGCAATATTGCTATTACTGGTTACCATGGAGCATCTCCGCAAGGCCTATTTGCAGCAAGTAAAATGCAAGTGGCGTGCCAAATTGAGCCAACCAATCTGTCACCGCTCTTCCGAGTCCAGATCTTTGCGCCTCTTATGTTGCGCGATCTCGTCGGTCATCTTTTGTTCTCGTCGTGATTCCTCGTGCAACTCCCGGCGAACATAGTGCTGCACAACACGATCCAGACTCTTGTTCTTGGTGTGCGCCTCCTGCCAGCTTCGTGTCCTTTCCTCGCAAAGCCGGGTAGCCTGTGCCACCATCTGCTGTTGCTGTTCGATAGCCGTATTGAGATTATTCAGGAACCGTTGCATCTCGATGTAGCGTGTGACATTAATGCCAACACTTCCCAAATCCGCCGTCTGCTGCAAGTATTCATTGCGATAGGTACACAATTCATTCAGCCGGGCATGTTGCTCACCCAAATGACGCTGCGCCACGCCAAGATCACGGGCCGCAGCTTGTTCGCGCGCCGATGCGACTTGTAGTACGGGCTTCATGCGCTGCGACTTGGTCACAAGTTATCCCCATATAGGTGAATCTACCGCAGTACGACCGCGTTTGTCTGTCCCGCGCCCTTTGTCACTTCGGTCAGGTCGGTCAAACTCTGTTCCAGGTTGACGGGTTCATTAATGCCCTGTTGCAAGAACTCAGTCAGCCGCGGATAAAGTCGAATGGCTTCATCGATTTGCGGGTTTGATCCACCAACATAGGCACCGACGCTGATTAAATCGCGGTTCTGCTGGTAGGTCGAATAGACTCGCTTGAATATCCGCGCCGTCAACTGATGTGACTCGTCGGTAATTTCATTCATGGCCCGGCTAATCGACGCCTCGATATCGATGGCAGGATAATGCCCCGCCTCCGCCAATTGCCGCGTCAATACCACATGTCCGTCCAGGATCGCGCGAGCCGAATCAGCAATGGGATCCTGCTGATCGTCGCCCTCCGTTAACACAGTATAGAACGCAGTAATTGATCCACCACCCACATCGCCGTTACCCGCACGCTCCACCAGTTGCGGCAACTTCGCAAAAACCGATGCCGGATAGCCTTTGGTTGCCGGTGGCTCGCCAATCGCCAGCGCCAATTCACGTTGTGCTTGCGCATAACGCGTGAGCGAATCCATCAGCAACAGGACGTCTTGTCCTTTGTCACGGAAATACTCCGCAATACTAGTTGCCAATGCAGCTCCGTGCAATCGCATAACCGGCGTCGTGTCCGCCGGCGCCGCCACCACCACGGCGCGTTCCATACCGGCCGCGCCAAGGATATTTTCGATAAATTCCTTGACCTCCCGCCCGCGCTCGCCGATCAATCCCACCACAATAACATCGGCGGTGGTAAAGCGTGTCATCATGCCCAACAGTACGCTTTTGCCCACGCCGCTGCCCGCAAACAGGCCCATGCGTTGTCCCCTGCCGACGGTGAGGATACTATTAATCGCGCGGACTCCCACATCAAGCGGTTCGCGGATAGGACGTCGACTCATCGGGTTGATCTGTCGCCCCGCCAACGGCAAGCGCACAGTCGTATTGATCGCGCCTTTGCCGTCCAATGGATTACCTGCGCCATCGATAACTCGGCCAAGAAGCTCGTCACTTACCGCAGCTTCGTATGCGTTTCCGAGAGGAATAACGCGCGCATTGGGACCAATACCGCGGATCGGCCCTGTCGGCATGAGATAAATTTTGTCACCGGCGAAACCGACCACTTCTGCTTCAATGGCATCAACGTCAGAATTCTTGACTAAACAACGCGCACCGATGTTGGCACGAAAACCGATCGCCTCCAGCGTCAGACCGATCATCCGCGTGAGTCTCCCCTCCACGACAATCGTCGGCACTTCGGCGACACGCTGAACGGATCGGTGCAATACCTGTTGCCATCGCCGTGAACGCGCTGTACTAATCGGCATCGGCGTCTCCATAGCGCTCGCCACCCAAAAGCTTGGCAGCGATCGCCGCTATTCGCTTTTCTACCGTCGCATCAATCTCGGAGTGCTCTGAGGTCACGCGACAGCCACCACGGCTCATAACCGGATCGTCGACCATGCGCCAGTGCCTGTCCTCGCCTGCCTGTGCCGCCAAGGAATCACGCACCAACTCAGCATCGTCCGGATTGACCGAGATTTGAACGCGACGCGCCGCAGAGGGAAGTATGGCCAGCGCCTCACGCACTACAGCGACGACCTCACCGGGATCCACTTTGATTTCCCGGCGCACGATTTGCTGTGCGACAGCCATCGCCAACGAAACAAGCTCATTGGCAACCATCTCGTCGACATCGTCCAACGGCTGCGCCAATGAATCCATGATCTGTTGCAGGCGACCGACCGCTTCCTTGACCTCTTTCGCCCCCGACGCCAAGCCTTCTTTACGGCCCTGTTCGAAACCTTCGCGATGTGCGTCCTGCTGCATCCGTTCCAGTTCTTCGGCCGTCGGCAGCTTTAACGTCGCGTTGTCACTCATCTCTTCGACGCGCGGACCATTACCTGACCCGGACTGCACATTTGGAAGTTCCCAACGCTGATATGCTGACAATTCCTCCCCGCTGAGGAGCTTAGACGAACTCATCACCGCCGCCTCCCAAAGAGATATCACCGCTTTCGGCCATGCGACGCGCTATGGACAAAATTTCCTTCTGGGCAGATTCAACTTCACTGAGACGAACCGGACCGCGCGCCTCTAGATCGTCACGTAACATTTCGGCCGCGCGCTTGGACATATTCCTGAGGACTTTCTCTTTAACGGCGTCATCCGAACCTTTTAGTGCAATGATGAGCGTATCGGACGATACCTCGCGCAACAAAGCCTGAATACTGCGGTCGTCCACATCGGAAAGGTTGTCGAACACAAACATCAGATCTTCGATCTTCTGGCCAAGCTCAGTATCGGCTTCCTTAATCTTATCGATAATTGCGCCCTCAAGCGACGACTCGACAAAGTTAAGTATATTGGCAGCAGTTTTTGTTCCGCCTACGCTCGATGACTTCAAGTTACCGGACGAACCCGAGAACTGCTTTTCCAAGATATCATCGAGCTCTTGCAGCGCGCTGGGTTGAATACCATCAAGACTCGCAATACGCATCAAAATATCAGGGCGCATCCCATCGGGCAGAAGTGACAACACTTCGGCCGCCTGGTCGGCATCCAGATAAGACAAAACGATGGCGATAATCTGCGGATGCTCCAACCGGACAACCTCGGCGATGGAGCGCGGCTCCATCCATTTCAGCGCCTCAAGTCCTTTGGATGACCGCCCCAATAGAATTCTATCAATAAGACCCGCGGCTTTGTCTTCGCCAAGCGAATTAACTAGTATCTTGCGCAGATAATCCTCTGCGCCTACACCAATAGCCGTCTGGCTACCAAACGTATCGGCAAAATTCGAAACAACGTCTTCCACCTGATCACGAGAGACATTGGTGGTCGTCGCCATGGCCTCACCTATTCTCTGTACCTCTTTCGGCCCCATGTGTTTCATGATGGCCGTGGCGACATCCTCCCCCAACGCCATCATCAAAATGGCAGCGCGTTCAGACCCCCCCAATTTCCCTTTTCTTTCGGCCATAGTTCAGAGCTCACTTTTCATCCGTCGTCACCCAAGTTTTAATCACCTGGGCAACATGTTTAGGATCCTGGCGCGCCATATCTCGAATCATGCCGAGATTATTTTCATAGGCATTATGTTGCGGCAACATAATACCGGCCTGTTGTGCGCCGCCCAGAGTAATACGATCTTCCGCCATCGAATCTGCTCCCGCGGCTACCGGAGCTGGGCTGACCGACGATTCTCCCGACTACTTCGTCGGCATATCCATTC
>CAYQWR010000027.1:8504-19715 GCA_964421235.1 uncultured Thiohalomonas sp.
AGTAACGCAGCAACGGACGCAGCACCCCCAACAGCAGCAGCATTATTGCCAGCACGCCGACGGCGATCTTACCTGCACTCAATGCCCAAGATTGCTGCCAAAGCGGCACCGGTGGCAACGGCGGAATCGCTTGCGGTTGAGCAAACGGTTCACTAATAACATTCAAGGTATCACCTCGTTGAGCGTCAAAACCTACGGCGTCTTTCACCAACGCGGTAATGCGGGCTATCTCGGCAGGGGTACGTGGCTGACTGGTTAGTTTTCCATCGCTCTGTTCTACCTGCTTATCGTCGACGACCACAGCTATCGACAATCGCTTAATCCGACCTGTCGCCAACTTGCTGTGACTGATCGTGCGGTCCAACTCATAATTCTTGGTCTCACGGGTCACGCTACGACCATTCTGTGCCGATGTCGTATCGTTAGTATGCGCGGCTGCTGCCGTAGGCGCGATATTTCCAGCGTTTGCTGCATTCGTCTGGGCGGAATTGACTTTCTCCGGCACAGTCGCCTGTGTGGGCGGCGTATTTGACAACGCGCCAGGCACGCCTTGCGCCCCTTGTCCCGAAGATTTCTCGTCATAAATCTGCTCGCTGCGTAACGCCGGCAAATCCGGGTTGTATATCTCCTGTGTCTGCTCTGTCGATGTAAAATCCAAATTAGCGTTCACCTGCGCACGTACACCGTTATCGCCGACAATGGGCGACAACAGATTTTCGATCCGAGCGATGTACGCATTCTCCAATTTACGCGCGTAATCAAATTGTTCTTGGTTAGCGGCAGCGGACGGTGATTGATTCTTGCCACTCAAGAGATTCCCCGACTGGTCGACTACCGTGACTCGGCTGGGGTCGAGATTTGGGATGCTCGCCGCAATCAAATGGGTAATTGCGGCCACCTGACCGTCATCAATGGTCCGTCCCGGGTACAGGCTCACCAACACCGATGCGCTCGGTTGTTGCTGATCGCGAATAAAGGCTGATTGTTTAGGCAGGGCCAGATGAACCTGGGCACTCTGTACATTGTTGATGGTGGCAACCGAACGCGCCAGTTCCACTTCCAACGCGCGCTGGTAGCGGGCCACTTCAATAAATTGACTGGTTCCGAACTCCTGCTTTTGCTGAAGCATGTCTAAGCCAATGGCACCGCTGTGCGGCAAACCGGCAGCGGCGAGTTTCAGCCGAACCGCGCGTACCTTATCGGCAGGAACGAGCAACGCTCCGGTACTGTTATCCAGCCTATACTTGATTCCCTGCTGTTGCAGGAAATCCATCGCTTGCGAGACATCCTTGTTGCTGAGATTGCCGTATAACACCCCATAACTGGGTTGCATCGACCACAAGGCAACCGCAGTAACCAGGGCGATCCCTGCGGCCAGTCCGATCATCACGCCGATTTGGCGGAACGCGGGCAGGTTTTGCAGTCCCTCCCACCAGGAGGGACCCATCGAATCGGCTTTCATGAGACTCATCGACTCCGCCATGGCCTAACCCTCTAGACCTGCATCTGCATGATTTGCTGGTAGGCGTCTACCAACTTATTACGGGTCTGCACCATCGCGTCAAACGCCAGGCCCGCCTTATTCTCTGCAATCATAGTATCGGCCAGAGAAACTCTTGGGTTGCCCATAATAAAGGCATTTTGCGTCTGTTCGGAGCTCTGTTGCAGTCCGTTCACTTTATTAATGGACTCCGCCAATAGAGACGAAAAATTGACGTTGCCGGCCCCTTCAGTTCGCTCCAAGGGTGCCGAACCGGCCGCTGCTGCGGCGGCCCTGAGCTGCGTAAGTAGTTGAGTCGTATCTATATTGTTCATTTTCCGTTCCCCTTCGGGTGATCAGTTCGATATCACCTTCGCAGGTACATAAGCATATTGTGGGCCAGGTTAGTTCGGGACGGCGTAACCCTGTTCCCGCAAACGGGCAAGCTTGTAACGCAATGTGCGCTGACTGATCCCCAACCGGGCGGCGGCCACCTGGCGACTACCCTGGCGCAGGGCGTCCATTATCAGGCTGTATTCCTGCCCCTTCAGCCCGTCATTCAGCGATGCCCCCGGCTCCTCCTCAGCCGTTGCCCCGTCGCCGCTCTCAGCGCCGGGAACCGACTCGAACAACAGGTCTTCCGCCTCAATACGTTCGGCGTTCTGCAATATCAATGCACGCTGTATCACGTTATCCAATTCGCGAACATTGCCCGGCCAATCGTGGTTGCATAATGTGCGCTCGGCCTCCGCCGACAGCCGTGGGGTCACGCGCCCCATCTTGCGTGTGGCTTGCGCCAGCAAAGAGAGCGCCAACGGCAGAATGTCGGCAGGACGATCTCGCAGTGGACTGATCCGCAATGGAAAGACATTCAGCCGATAAAACAGATCCTCACGGAAACGTCCGGCCTGCACTTCGGCACGCATGTCGCGATTCGAGGTTGCCAACACGCGCACATCCAGTTGCAGCGGCTGACCACCGCCAAGCCGTTCAACCTCGCGTTCCTGCAATACCCGCAGAATTTTCGCCTGCAACGCCAGGGGCATTTCAGATATCTCGTCCAACAGCAGGGTTCCGCCCTGCGCCAACTCAAACTTGCCCGGCACCGCACGATGGGCACCGGTAAATGCCCCTTTTTCATGACCAAACAGCGTCGCCTCAAGCATATTTTCAGGGATCGCAGCGCAATTAATCGCCACGAACGGCCCGTGTGCACGTGCCGAGTGGTCATGAATAAAGCGCGCCAACACCTCTTTGCCTGTGCCGCTTTCACCGGTAATCATGACCGTCGCGTTGCTGGCGGCCACACGCTGCGCCAATTGCAGCAATTCCCTACTGGCGGCATCCTCTGCCACAGGGGCGTTTTCGACACCCCGCACCGCACCACTCAGGTAACGGCCAATCGTCTCGGTTAACAACGCTGCCTCAAAGGGTTTCACCAGATAATCCGCCGCCCCGCCCTGCATGGCCGCCACCGCCTTAGCGACTGTCGCATAGGCTGTCATTAGCACTATGGGAAGTTCAGGATGGCTGCTTTTTACGCGCTGCAACAGTGCGAAGCCATCCATCTCATCCATCTGCACATCGGTGAGCACCAGCGACACCGTCCGTTGCGCCATCACATCGAGAGCGCGCGCACCGTTTTCCGCATGTAGCACTGAAAATCCTTCCAGTTCCAGCGTATCGATAAGTGCTTCGGCAAGCACTCGATCGTCTTCAACCACCAGAATCGTATGCTGCATCATGCCACCTCGTCTCGCTCGTGTTCCGCGACGTCGCCGCTATCGCCCTGCGCGGCGACGGCAGGCAAGCGCACGGCGAAAGTCGTATTGCCGGGATTCGATTCAAACCACACTTCACCGTGATGGGCTCGCGCGATGGCGCGCACAATGGCGAGCCCGAGCCCCGTGCCGGCATCGCGCGTCGTGCTGAAAGGAGTGAACAAATGCTCTTGGATATCCGGCGCAACACCGGGTCCGTCATCTCGAATCCCCAGGTCGACACTATTGGCGGCAGTGCACTGACAATAGAGGGTCACCTGTCCCGTCGCCCCCACCGATTGGGCCGCATTGCTTACCAAGTTCTGCAATGCACTCAACATCATGGTACGGTTCACGCGTATTGCCGCCGTTGCGCACACACTCTCCACGGTATATTGGACGGCAGTTCCTGAAAACAGCGCTGCTGTGCTGGCATGCAGTTCTCGTAGCAGGTCATCCGCCTTCATCACCTGTTCATTGCCAATTTCACCGCGAGCAAACAACAGCATATTGGCGACCAGATTTTCCAATTGCCGCAAACTGCGGACTGCTTTTTCCGCGAACCGCTGTTGTACGTCGACGGCTAAATCCGAACGGTCCAAATGGGAGACATAGAGCAGCGCCGACGCCAATGGCGTCCGTATCTGATGCGCGATATTTGCCGCCATTTGGCCTAGATCCAAGATACGCTGTTGCCGAGCAAGCGCGTCTTGCGCGCGGCGCATATCCGTCACGTCCTCAAACAGCAGAATTTGTCCAGGCGCAGCGCCCAGCGGACAGGTGGAGAGCGCCACGATGCGCCCGGTCTTGAGGATCAGGTCATGATTGTGTTGCGACAGTGGCTGGAAATCCCGCACGATGACGTCGCGCCAGGCGATGCCAAGCAACGCGCCGGAAAACAGAGCCGTGGCGGCCCGGTTGTATTCGGTGATCACTCCGCTGCCGTCAAGCACAACGACTGCGGCAGGCAAACCGTCCAAGACATTTCTCAGGCGCGACGCAAGCGCCTGCTTCTCAGCCAATTGCACGGCACGCTCGTTGCGCAGGCGCGCCAACTCCTCGGTCAGGGCGATGACCCGTTGTTCCAACAGAAGGGTGCTATCCTGCCCGCCGGCCGCGCGCCCGACCGGGCTCGGCATTGCGTACAGTTCTCCAGAAATAGTGGCCATGTGCCGCTCCGCTACCGAACACTTTTCGGTACCGTAGCAAAAACCATGCCCCTATATTTTATGCATACAAAACAATACGTTAAATAGAACTATTTCGCGGGCGCCAAATACTGGACACCTTACTCGCCGCGCTGCAGGCCATATTTTTTCATTTTTTCCACCAAAGTCGTCCGGCGCATCCCAAGCCGTTCGGCGGCATGCGCCACAACCCCGTCCGCGCCGTCCAGGGCCTGATTGATAAACGACAGCTCAAGCTCAGCCAGATAATCCTTCAAGTTGACGCCGTTTGCCGGCAGCTGCGCAGCATGGGCGGCGGGCGCCTCCTGCGACACCCCTGCCGCTGGCGCCGTCGGCGCCACGGGCGGCAGCGACACCTCGATGGGTATCGCGCCGTCGACTTGAAACTTGGGCGGCAAATCACGCACATCGACCAAGCCGTTGGGGAACATGATGACCAGCCGCTCCATGAGATTGGCCAGCTCGCGGACGTTGCCGGGCCAGGGATATTCGCTCAACGAGCCCAGCGCCCCCGGCGTCAGGCGCACCGTGCCCCTGCCCGACTTTTCCAGGCGCACGATAAACTCGTTGATGAGCAGCGGTATGTCGTCGCGCCGCTCTCGCAGCGACGGCAATTCGATGGGGAATACGTTCAAGCGGTAGTAGAGATCCTCACGAAAACTGCCGTCCTTGATGTTTTCTTCGAGGTTGCGATGGGTTGCCGCAATCAGGCGTACGTCCGCCGCGATGCTTCTGTTGCTACCGACACGTTCGAAGGAACGCTCCTGAATCACGCGCAGCAGCTTGACCTGCATCGGCAACGGCATATCGCCGATCTCATCCAGAAACAGTGTGCCCTCTTTGGCCAGTTCAAATCGGCCTTGGCGCGTGGTGATGGCACCGGTGAAGGCCCCTTTCTCATGGCCAAACAACTCGCTTTCCAGCAGTTCTCCGGGGATCGCGCCGCAATTGACGGGAACGAAACCGCTTTCGTGCCGAAGGGACAACCTGTGGAGGCTACGCGCAACCACCTCTTTGCCGGTACCCGACTCGCCCAGGATCAATACGTTGGCGTCCGTTTCCGCCACCTGTTCGATCAGGCGCCGCACCTGATGGATGGCCTGGGTATTCCCCACCAGTGCCCGCGCCAGTTCCGGCACCTTGACGCCCGCACCGCTCGCCAGCGCCCGGCGCCAGGCATCGGCCCGGTACATTTCAATACAGAAATGCTCATACGGGGGGGGGAACGGCAGCTGCCCCTGCACCTCAACGTCTGCCGGCAGGTCGTCAGTTTGGGCGCCGATCAGAATGATAGGGGTCGCCGGCTTCGACCGGCGGAGTTCTGCCACCTCTTCCGCCCATCGGCTATCCGCGCTCCACCCCAGAAACGCTACCCGCGGATCGGCAACGTCAAACTCTTGCCATCGCCCATAGTCCGCCGTCCGAACATCGCCATAGTTCAAGAAATCCAGCAGCAGTCTCAATTCCGCCCGGCGCCTTGCATCGGAATCCACCACAAGCATGATATCGGTAGTCATTCAATCCCCTTGCTGATGGAACACGTTGTTTCGACACGATAATCCTCCATTCCTTTCGTGTCAATTTTTTGGCGAACCATCGATCGCCATGGCAGAACATGAATGGCAAATTATGCCGTCTACATCGAACAATGGGAAACGATATCGCCGGAGATACCGCAGTGCTTCGGCAGACAAGTACCGCACGGGGTCTGTGTATAGCCAAAAATTCGGCTCAAGATAACAGCGGAGCAACAAGGAAAATGCCATGCCCTAAAGTGTACTCGAGCACCGAACTGGATGTATGGCGCCAGAAGAACAACGAATTCATGACATGACAAGTAAGTGAAGGGCAATACGCTATTGGGCTGCGCAGTTCAGCCCGGAATGAGGACACGCCACACGGTTACCGTCTCTTTCTTGCAATACGACCGCAGCAATCGTCGCAAGGATAAGATTTGGCAGCCATCTGAACTCAAAGAAACTCACACACCAGCGGCGTTACCATATGCCTGGGCTGCGCGTCGCACCAACACCATGTGCTTCAGTGTTGAAAAGGCTTCAGCCTTGCGTCCCTCAACGCGGGCGATAGTCTCCCGGTTGATGTCGAGCAATTCTTCCAATTGAGCCTGTATCGCCGCCGCCTCTTCCGCCGCGACCGGCTGCTGCAATAGTTGACTGAGCCTTTCGCGTAAGGTGGATTCGCTTTTCACAAGTTCAACCCAACTCACCGTACCGCGAGTTCTTTCCAATAATTCCCGACTCTCAGCGATCAGTGCCGCGATCGAGTTAACCCTATTCGTTTGCATTTCCTGTTGCATCACCCACATTTCCTACCGCGTGGGAGCGATGGCATCCCAAGCAGATTTGATCTCGGCAAGCAGATGGCTTACCTCGTCTAGCGCGGACACGTCGTTAAGTGAGTTTGCATCGATCAAACGACGCGACATGTAATCGTAAAGGGCGTCTAAATTGGCGGCAATCTCTCCCCCTTTCTCCAAATCGAGATGGGCACGCAGAGCATCAATAATACGAATCGTCTCAGGCAGTAGATTTGCCTTCGCAGCGACATTTCCACGATTGAGGGCAATCTTCGCACGCCCGATCCGCTCAAGGACTGCCTGCATAAGCACTTGGATAATAGCGTGAGGATCGGCATCGGTAATAGCGCCGCGCACACCGACTTTTTCATATTGGCTCAAAGCCCGTTCATTCATATAGGTCATGATGTATCTCTATATCGGTCCGTGCTGTACAAACCCCGCAAACATTTTCTGATGCCACGCAACTAGCCTATTTTCGTGCTGCTTGATGATAAAGACAGGCTAGACAACGACTGCGTGAGATAATTACTGGTGCTCTGTAGATTGGACACCAACGTATCCATCGCAGTATATTCCTGAAGCAGCGACTGCTGTTCCTGCGACATTCGCACATTCAATGAACTTAGCTGATTCTGCAGGCTGGTAAGCTGTGAATTAATCGAATCGGTGCGCGCTGTAATGACGCCATTAGTGCCGGTCATACCGCTTACAACCGTACCCAGCTGCTGGCCTGCACCTTGAAGCGCAGAAATTACTGCGGAATAGTTGCTGTTGACAGCGCTGGTAAGCTTGCTCGTATCGAGGCTTAATGTTCCGTCGGCATTTGCGGTAACGCCAAGATCCATCAGCGTAGAGTAATTGGGGGACGTGCCAGGAATGGTTTGTACGATTCCGTCCTGCAATTGGCGAGTCAGTGTTCTTAGCGTAGAGTCTCCCAGCAGGATACCCGCCGTTTGAGTTTTCGCATCATAGCTGGCGTACTTGGTTACATCTTTTGCATAACTATTGTAAGAATTCACAAAGGACTGGACCGCACTGGTAACGGCACCTGAATCCGGGGCCCCGCGTATCGGAGCGGACCCGACTGATCCCAAGGTAAAACTAACGCCTTGCACTGCATCCGAGATGCTGTTGCTCTGGGAGGTGGCATTAATCCCATTAATCGAGTACTGTGCGTCGGCCGCCGCTACCGTTTGTGTCATCCCGGTACTGCCGCCATTATAGGTAAAGGCAGACAGGTTACTGTCCGGCGAGGTAATCGAAAGCTCATTATTGGTTCCAGTAGCGGAACTCAACGCAAGCTGATAGCCGTTACCGACGTTAACGACAGTAGCCGACACACCGAAGTCCGCCTGATTAATAGCGCTCGCCAATCCCTGCAGGGTATCGTTAGTGCTATTAAGCGTGACCTGCACACTGCTGCCACCGTTGGAAGTGAAGGTACTTCCCGAGTAACTGCCGAGATCGAATGTCAGCGTACCGGTACCGATCGATGTCGTCGCTGAACTGAAGGTTGTACTGGCCACGCTTTGCGCGCTCGCCAGCGTACTGACATTGACATTAAAGGAACCAGGTTGGGCGCCGCTCTGCGCAGAGACGCTCACGACACCAGTATTCGACGACGATGCGGAATAGCCCTGCTGCAGGTTGGTGAGAGCGGTCAGCGAAGTACCTATCGACGATACATCGCTATTGATCGTACCGAAGACCGAAAGCTGGGAGTTTAAGGTCGACTGCTGATTCTGAATTTGTGTCTGCTGGGGACCGAAATCGGCCTGCACTAGCTGGCTGACGATGGAGCTGACATTAATCCCAGAACCAATCCCTGGGGAGCTGATAAGCCCTGAACCGGATCCCGATGAATTGATAGCGGTCATGATGCGAACCCTTCCACGTTGTCCCCCTATGGGGAGCCATTAACTCATGTCACTAGTGTGCCTGAATAGAACGCAGTCAAGCTAATGGCTTCGCGGTAGCTGCGAACTCACGTCGTAAACTGAATACCGATACTTGACACCTGCTTATTATCAAGCAATGTTTGTGCCAGTCTTATCGCATATTCAGGAGGAATCTGTTGCAGCGTCTTGCCCGTCGCCTGATCAACCACCTTGATGATGGTCTGCCCGGTCGACTTGTCAATACTAAATTCAAGGCTGCGATTCGCATGCTGCATATAATCGTTAATCTGCACGACCGCTTTGTCCACCGCCCCCGGCGCCGAGTGCGATGCGCCTTGTACAGCCGCCGTTGCCGGAGCAGCTGTACCCGTAGCAACGTTCTGCGCCGCACTGGTGGTTGTGCCGGAAGAACCCGTAGTACTTGTCTGCCCCGCAGGGGCATTACCCAACTGCGGCACGACTTGAATGTTGTTGGATATCTGACTCATCGCGAACTCTCCCCACTCACGCAAAACGGCCATCATACGATGCCCACTTTGACCTTAAGAGCGGGCGCCGGGGATATCCCCGGCGCCGTCTCGGGTTTTCCCTATTTGAGCAGCGACAGTGCCAGCTGCGGCTGAGCATTGGCCTGGGCAACCATGGCCACACCCGCCTGCTGCAGAATCTGTGCCCTGCTTAGATTCGCCGTTTCCGAGGCAAAGTTGGCGTCCTGAATACGGGATCGAGCTGCTTCCGTATTTTGTGCTGCCGACTGCAGGTTGGAGATCGTCGACTGGAAGCGCGATTGCAAGGCGCCCAATTGGCCACCCAAATTACTGAGCTGGCTCAATGAGAAGTCCATTGCCTTTATCGCATCCTTGGCGCCACTGTAGGTCAGAACGTTGGTGTTATTCAGACTCAGTGAGGTCAAAGAGCCAAAGTTAACCCCTGTTCCGCTCAATCCGATATCGGTAAGCGTAGTCGAGTCGCCGCTTACCGTGATCGTATTACTGGAACCGAGGCCCGTGTAGAGCTCAACACCGGCCTGAATCGTGCCACCGCTGGTAACAGCCGAGCCACCGGTACCGGCAACCGTGATGTCGGACCCGGTAGAGTCAGTCAGCGTAAGGGTACCGCTACCGGTGGTAGCGGTAACGCCGGTCTGCGTGGTATAGGCGTTAATTGCCGCAGCCACATCGGTAACTGTAGCGCCACTGGCAATGTTTACCGATACGCCATCGATCGTAACAGTACCGGAGCCGGTATTAGTGTAGCCAATGGTACCAGTCGTTGTATCAGCACGCTGTGCATAAACCTTACTCTGGCTACTGACATTGTTAATCGCCGCCACCACATCGCTCACCGAACCATGGCTGCTACTCAGATCGACGGCAACGTTATTGATTTCGATTGTGCCAGAGGCACTGGTCAGGTTTGACGTATTGATACTCGTTCCATCACCATACTGTGCACCCAAATTCTGCCCGCGAACGTCAAACCCGCTCACAGAAATCGTTTGACCGGCGTTGGCACCAACCTGGAAAACGAGGCTACCCAGACTGCCGTTGAGAATGGACTGACCGTTGAACTGGGTGTCCTGAGCAGTACTGTTCACCTGCGCAATGTTTTGCTGAAGCTCAGAATTCAGTGCCTGGCGGTCCTGCGCCGAGTTGGTGGAGTTAGCCGCCTGTACTGCCAAGGTACGGATGCTCTGCAGTGCGTCGGTAACGGTGGTTAGCGCACCGTTGGCCACCTGAGCGAAGGAAATGCCGTCGTTGGCATTACGCACCGCCTGGTTAAACCCGTTGACCTGGGCGGTCATACGCTGTGCGATGGAGTAACCTGCCGGATCATCAGCGGGGCTATTGATACGCAAGCCGGAAGAGAGACGGCCCAACGCCTGATTCAACGCACCCTGCGACTTGCTGAGATTGTTTTGCGCATTCAAAGACGCAATATTGGTATTGATAGTGAGGGCCATGACGTAACCTCCGTTACTTAATTACCCTGAACATTGATTCGTTGCCACCCGCAGGGCGGCGTCTGAGTACCTTTATAGTGCAGCGGGTGAGCTGCCTATGTTCGAGGTATCGGCCTTCGGAAGCAAAACTTTAGCCCTATTTTTGCCGGTCCGGCAACCAACCCTGCAGCCATGCATCAAGGTTGTTTTCCAACAACCAATGCCTCCGCACATGGTCCCGCAGCGCGTCTCCCTGGGCGGCAGTGGCATCCAGGTCGGCCAAATGCCCGCGGATAGCCTCGATCCAGTCCCTAAACCGGTTGCGCACCCGGGTAACCGGGAAATCGCCGCGGTAAGGCGTCAGATCCGAACAGACGACGGGATAGCCGAGAACTCCGTATTCCAGTAGGCGTAATGAGCTTTTGGCATGGTTAAATGGGTTATCTTCTAGTGGAGCGATAGCCAAATCCAGATTAAGTGCAGCCAAGCGCTGTGCGTATTGCCCAAGCGGTACCGGAGCATGAAACTCATGTATGTACGGACGCAGCCGCTCGGGACACATACCGAAGAAAACCCACTCCACCTCATCCTTAAGCGCTTCGATCACACCCTCAATTAGTTCAA
>CAYQWR010000028.1:0-5339 GCA_964421235.1 uncultured Thiohalomonas sp.
CGGACCTGCGCATCCCGCTGGAGCTGGTGGAGGTGGCAGACCTGATGACCGGCGTGGACTTCAAGGTCTTCTCCGGCCCGGCCAACGATCCCAAGTGCCGCGTCACCGCGCTGCGCGTGCCCCAGGGCGGCGAGAAACTCTCGCGCAAGGACATCGACGACTACACCAAGTACGTCGGCATCTACGGCGCCAAGGGTCTGGCCTACATCAAGGTCAACGACAAGGCCCAGGGCCGCGAGGGCCTGCAGTCGCCGATCCTCAAATTCCTGCCCGACGAGGTGATCGCCGCGCTGCTGGAGCGCACCGGGGCCGACAACGGCGACCTGGTCTTCTTCGGCGCCGACAAGGCCAAGATCGTCACCGAGGCGCTCGGCGCCCTGCGCCTCAAGGTGGGCCACGACCTCGGCCTGGCGCAAGGCCAGTGGTGCCCGCTGTGGGTGGTGGACTTCCCCATGTTCGAGTACGACGACGGCGCCAAGCGCTGGGTCTCCCTGCACCACCCGTTCACCGCCCCCAAGGAAGATCATCTGGACAAGCTCGCCCACGACCCGGGCGCCTGTCTCTCCCGCGCCTACGACATGGTGCTCAACGGCACCGAACTGGGCGGCGGCTCCATGCGTATCTTCCGCAAGGAGGTGCAGCAGGACGTGTTCCACCAGCTCGGCATCGATCAGGTGGAGGCCGAGGAGAAGTTTGGTTTTCTGCTCGACGCCCTCAAATATGGATGTCCGCCCCACGGCGGCCTGGCCTTCGGCCTCGACCGTCTGGTGATGCTGATGACCGGCGCCAAGTCGATCCGCGACGTGATGGCCTTCCCCAAGACCCAGTCCGCCGCGTGTCTGCTCACCGGCGCGCCGTCCACGGTGGACTTCAAGCAGCTGATGGAGCTGGGCGTGCGCGTCTCCAAACCGGCCAAGGCCGAGGCTGAGTGATTCTCACCGCAGAGACGCAGAGGGCGCAGAGGAAGCGTTTTTACTTTTATTCACTCGGCGTTCTCTGCGTCTCTGCGGTGATAGTTTTTTCGGGAGTGATGGTATGGCGGAATTGCTGCCCATTGAGAAGTATGCCGGGCTGAGCGACGAGGAGGCCGAGGCGCGCGTCGTTGCGGCCAAGGAGGCGCTGGGCGAGCGGCTGGTGATCCTGGGGCATCACTACCAGCGCGAGGAGGTGTTCCGCCACGCCGACTTTTCCGGCGACTCGCTCAAGCTCTCGCGCCAGGCGGCGCAGTCCAAGGCGGAGTACATCGTCTTCTGCGGCGTCCACTTCATGGCCGAGGTGGCCGACATCCTGTCGCGTCCCGATCAGATCTCGATCCTGCCCGACCTGGGCGCCGGCTGTTCCATGGCCGACATGGCCAACCTGGCCGCGGTCGAGCGCGCCTGGCGCGAGCTGGCCTCGGTGCTGGACCCGGACGAGCGGGTCACGCCGGTCACCTACATCAACTCCGCCGCCGACCTGAAGGCCTTCTGCGGCCGCCACGGCGGCATCGTCTGCACCTCCTCCAACGCCCGCAAGGTGCTGGAGTGGTCCTTCGCCCAACGCGACAAGGTCCTGTTCTTCCCCGACCAGCACCTGGGCCGCAACACCGGCTACACCATGGGCATCCCGCTGGAGGAGATGGTGGTGTGGGACTTCGACCAGCCCATGGGCGGTCTCACCCCCGAGCAGATCCGCGACGCGAAGATCATCCTGTGGAAGGGGTTCTGCTCGGTGCACCAGATGTTCCGCCCCGAGCACATCGACCGCTTCAAGGAGAAGTACCCGGAGGCGAAGATCATCGCCCACCCGGAGTCGCCGTTCGAGGTGTGCCAAAAGTCCGACTACGTCGGCTCCACCGAGTACATCATCAAGACCATCCGCGACGCCGAGCCCGGCAGCCGCTGGCTGGTGGCCACCGAGCTCAACCTGGTCAACCGCCTGCACGAGCAGTTCAAGGGGGAGGGCAAGAGCGTCCAGTTCATGTCGCCCACCGTCTGCATGTGCTCCACCATGTTCCGCATCGACCCGCAGCACCTGGCCTGGATCCTGGAAAACCTGGTCGCGGGCCAGGTGGTGAACCGCATCAGCGTGGCGCCGCAGGAGGCGCAGCAGGCGCGGCTGGCGCTGGAGCGGATGCTGGAGGTCTCGCCCTAGGCGCAGCCGGCGGCGCGGGAACGAATGGAAGCGTCGTCGCCCCTGGAACTTCGTTCGGCACACCCCGGCCCGGAGCGGCCGCTGGTGGTGCTGGTTCACGGCCTGCTGATGAGCGGCCTGGACCTCACGCTACTGGCCCGCCGCCTGCGCCGCTGCGGTTTCGCCACCCGCATCTTCAGCTACGCCAGCGTGCGCGGCGACATCGACGACAGCGTCGAGCGGCTCTACCGTTTCATCACCGCGCAGCGCCCGCGGACCCTCCACCTGGTCGGTCACAGCCTGGGCGGTCTGCTGATCCGTCTGCTGCTCGAACGCCACCCTGAATTGCCGCCGGGCCGGGTGGTGACCCTGGGCACGCCCCACAACGGCAGCGTGGTGGCGCGGCGGTTGTGGCGTCGGCGCTGGGGCAGACGGCTGATCGGCGGCAGCGCGGCGACCTTGGCCGGGGCGGTGCCGCCCTGGCGCGGGGCGCGGCCACTGGGCAGCATCGCCGGCCGGCTGCCCCTCGGCGTCGGCGTGTTCATGCACGGCCTGCCGCGGCCGAACGACGGCACCGTCGCGGTGGCCGAGACGCAGCTCGACGGGATGGACGATCACATGGTCCTGCCCTTGTCCCATATGGCCCTGGTGGTTTCCGCCGCAAGCGCCCGCCAGACCTGCCGGTTTTTACGTACCGGCCGTTTCGAGCACGCGGTCACAACTTCCGCCGACTGACGGCTTGCTGGTATACCGACCGATGCGGTTTAATGGAACTGGCCGCAGGCGCGAGTGCCGGCCAACGGGACGAAGCGGTTGTCATGGAAGACGATGACCCTCCCAATAACATGGCGTTGGCTTAACTGGTTGCCGTACAACAAGAAAATCGGGTCGTGGCGGTGGAGCGAGTGAAAAAACCTCTGTGGAAGGCGAAATGGTTGCCGGGTTTGCTGGTCACGCTGTTTTTCCTGGCGATGGCCGGAACCCGCTTGATGGCGAGCCTCGATTGGTTCGCCTACGACGCCGCCGTCCGCCTCTCCAGCGCGCGCAGCGCCGACGACAATGTGGTCGTCGTGTCCATCGACGACAAATCAGTGCAGGAATTGGGGGCGTTGCCCTGGTCGCGTGACCGCTACGCCCATCTGGTACGCCAACTGGTCGCGGACAAGGCGGCGGTCATCGGTTTTGCCATGCCGTTCGATACGGCGCAAAACGAATACGGCCTGCAGTATGTGGAGCATCTGCAGGAGGACCCCTATGGCAAAGACCCGCGGGTGCAGGCGGTGTTACAGCGGGTGGGCAAGGCGCTGAATACCGACGATGCATTCGGTTCTACGATAAAAGAGGCCGGCAATGTCCTGTTGGGAATGCCGTACCGGTTCATGCTGCGGCCGGGAGCCGGCAAGCTGCCGCCGTTGGATGCCAGCGTCAGCTCGTTTGCCCTCAAAGGCGTGGCGTCCAACCGTCCCGACTGGTTCGACTATATCCCGAGCGTGTTGACGTCGCGTCTGCCTGACGCCGATCGGCTGTATGCGCCGGTGCCTGCAGTGGCCCAGGGGGCCGCCGGTATCGGCATACTCAACGGTTATCCGTTGGGTGGCCACAGCCTGCGCGCGGTGCCGCTGGTGCTACAGTACGGCGACCACTATTTTCCCTCCTTCTCGCTGCTGGTGGCGGCGCAGAGCCTCAAGCTCAACGGCAGCAACATCAGCGTCCTGCCGGGACGCGGCGTGGTGCTGGACGGAACCACCTACGCCACCGACCCTGCGATGCAGGCCTATCCGCGTTTTTACCGCGGTCGCGACGGCAAGTCGCCGTTCAGGATGTTTTCGTTCTCCGATGTCTACGCCAAGCGCGTCGGCGCCGACCAGTTTCGCAACAAGATCGTATTGATCGGCATCACCCTACCGTCGGTGGTCGATATGGTCGATACGCCGATTGGCCAATCGATGGCACCGGTGGTGGCGACCGCCCATGTGGTGAGTAGCCTGATCAACAACGATCTGTTCGCCGTGCCGTGGTGGGCGTTATGGGTTCAGCTGGCGGTGTTGGTCGGCATCGGCCTCTACCTGATGTTCGTGCTGCCCCGCTTCCGGCTCACTACCGGATTGATCCTGAGCGTGCTGTTGTTGATCGTTCTGGTGAATGTCCATTTCGTATTGATGTCGTCACAGTCGCTGTGGGTGCCGTTGATGTTGCCGGCGGCGGCATTGCTGGCCGGGTTGGCGGTGTTGAGCGTGCGCCGCATGTTCGACGATCGCGCCGGGCTGATTCGCAATGAACTGAGCGGCGCCAACCAGGCACTGGGGCAGATGCAGCAGGGCCAGGGCCAACTCGACGCGGCGTTCGAGAAATACCGTCAGTGCGTGGTGAACGACCCGCTGCTGGAACAGTTGTACAACCTGGGTCTCGATTACGAACGCAAGCGGCAGTTCAACAAGGCGGTCGGCGTGTTCAACTATATTCTGGAGAACGTCGAGTCGTTCCGCGATGCGCGCGAGCGCATCCGCCTCAACCAGGAGATGGAAAAGATGTACGTCCTGGGCAAGGGCATCGGCGGCAACACCGCCGGCGGCACCATGGTGATGAGCTACGACAAGCTGCAGAAGCCGATGCTCGGTCGTTACCAGATCGACAGTGAGCTGGGGCGCGGCGCCATGGGCATGGTTTATCTCGGGCGCGACCCGCGCATCGCGCGCACCGTCGCCATCAAGACCATGGCGTTGTCGCAGGAGTTCGACGAAGAGCAGATCGCCGACGTGCGCGCGCGCTTTTTCCGCGAGGCCGAAACCGCGGGGCGGCTCAACCATCCGAACATCGTCACCGTCTACGACGTGGGCGAGGAGCAGGAGCTGGCCTATATCGCCATGGACTATGCGCCGGGCAAGCCGCTCTCCGCCTACTGCAAGTTCGAGAGCCTGCTGCCGGCGACCAAGGTGTTCGACATCATGATCAAGGTGGCCGAAGCGCTCGACTATGCCCACCAACAGCAGGTGGTGCATCGCGACATCAAGCCGGCGAACATCATCTACGACGAAAAGAGCGGCGTGGTGAAAGTGACCGATTTCGGCGTCGCCTGTCTGATCGATTCCAGCAAGACCAAGACCGGCACGGTGCTCGGCAGTCCTTCCTACATGTCGCCCGAGCAGCTGGCCGGCAAGAAGGTGGACGGTCGTTCCGATCTGTTTTCCCTCGGAGTGACGCTGTTCCAGTTACTGTCCGGCGAATTG
>CAYQWR010000028.1:5349-19545 GCA_964421235.1 uncultured Thiohalomonas sp.
CCGATTCCCTGGCCAGTCTGATGTACAAAATCGCCAATGAAAAGCACGTCGATGTGCGCGTGCTGCGACCTGATCTTCCCGCCTGTGTCAGCACCATCATCAACCGGGCGCTGTACAAGGAGGTGGAGAAGCGTGTGCAGAGCGGCCACCATTTGGCGAACGCACTGCGTCGTTGCAGACAACAGCTGACGAAGGATAACTGATGGGCGAACCGGTTCCGACATTGGAAATGAGCGGCCGTACCGACGTCGGCTGCGCACGCAGCAGCAACGAGGACAGCATCGCATGGAATGCTGCTGCCGGTCTGGCGTTGCTGGCGGACGGCATGGGCGGACACAACGCCGGCGAAGTCGCCAGCGCGATTGCCATCGACATTCTCGACCGCCTGTTGCAACAGACGGCGGCTGATCTACAGTCACGGGAGCAGGCGGTCGGACATGCGGTGGCCGAGGCCAACAGTGCCATTCTCGACAAGGCCGGTTCCCAACCCGCCTATCAGGGGATGGGAACGACACTGGCGCTGGCGCTGTTTCGCGGCGACACCGTGACCATCTCTCATGTGGGCGATTCGCGTGTCTATTTGCTGCGCGACGGCGAAATGCAGCGCCTGACTTCGGACCATTCGCTGTTGCAGGAGCTGGTGGACGGCGGCTTCATGAGCGCCGAGGAGGCGGAGGAGGCGGTGAGCAAGAATATCATCACCCGCGCCTTGGGAATCGAGCCGACCGTCACCGTCGACAGCCAGTGCCGCACGGTGCGGCAGGGCGATCTGTTTCTGCTCTGTTCGGATGGCCTCACCGATATGGTGAGTGATAACGCGATCGCAAAAATGCTCACGGATAATGTGGATAATATAGACGCGCTTGCCGAGGCGTTGGTGGCCGAAGCCAACCGCAACGGCGGCAACGACAATATTTCCGTAATCTTGGTGCGCGTGCGGGCGCTGACCTCCCCGGCCACCTAGGACAAGGGAACTCGACTATGGCGAAGCTGATCATCAATCTCAACGGTGTTGCCGTTCATGAAATCCCGCTGGACCAGCCAAAGGTCACGCTGGGGCGCGCAGCCGGTAACGACATCCGGCTCGACGATGCGACCGTCAGCAGCAAGCACGCGGTATTTCAGGTGGTCGGCGACGCGGTGTTTGTGGAAGACCTGGGGAGCACCAACGGTACGGTGCTCAGCGGCCAAAAGGTGCAGCGTCACCGCCTTCACCACGGCGATGTCCTGCGGGTCGGCCAGCACGATGTGAAATTTGTCGATGAAGCCGAGCAGGACATGCAGGCGACGGTCATCATCTCCTCCAGTCAGCGCGAGGCGCTGCACGCGGCGAAGAATCAGGCCGGTTCGCTCAAGATATTGAACGGTCCCAAGAGCGGCGAACTGATCGAACTGAGCAAGCCGTACAATACGGTCGGCAAGCCCGGCATCCAGGTGGCGGTGGTGGCAAAACGGGTGCAGGGATTCTTTCTGGTGCCGGTGGCGATGGGCAGCGGACAGGGTGCGCCCAAGCTGAATGACCCGGCGGTCGGCGCCAGCAGTGTGGTGCTGAAGAACGGCGATATCCTCGAGGTCGCCGGGGTGCGCCTCGAATTTATACAAAAATCCTGAGTATCCTGTCGCATATGGCCAGATTGTTGTTGTTGCTCGATGGTTTGCCTGTGCGTGCCTTCGAACTGCATGAACCGGGCATGACCATCGGACGCGCCGCCGATAACGATATTTCTTTGGATGATCCGGTAGTTAGCGGCAACCACGCGATCGTGCGCGTGAAGGCCGATCACTACCTGGAGGGTCATCAGGTGGCGCTGCTGGAGGACCTGGACAGCACCAACGGCACGCAGGTGAACGGGCGTACCGTACGGCGCCATATGTTGCAGCAGGGCGACCGTATCCGTATCGGTCGCCAGGAATTCAGCTACGAAGCGGACAACGGCGGCAGCCTGGATCGCACCGCCATCTATCTCCCCGACGAACCGCGCTAATCCACGCCTAACCGGCGGGGCACGGGTTACGGGGTGTCTAACCGTGTCGTCGTAATGGTAAAATGCCGCGATTTGGCGATTTTATCCAGCGACGAGGACGATTATGGCCGGACACAGCAAATGGGCCAACATTCAGCACCGTAAAGGGCGCCAGGACGCCAAGCGCGGCAAGCTTTTCACCAAATTGATTCGCGAAATCACGGTTTCGGCCCGCATGGGCGGCGGCGACCCCGACGGCAACCCGCGGCTGCGCACGGCCATCGACAAGGCGCTCGACGCCAATATGCCCAAGGACACCATTGAACGCGCCATCAAGCGCGGCAGCGGCGCGGGCGAAGGTGAAAACTACGAGCAGATCCGCTACGAGGGCTACGGCCCCGGCGGCGTCGCGGTGATGGTCGACTGCCTCACCGACAACCGCAACCGCACCGTTTCGGAAGTGCGT
The DNA here is from genome assembly GCA_964421235.1 of uncultured Thiohalomonas sp. GTDB lineage: Bacteria > Pseudomonadota > Gammaproteobacteria > Thiohalomonadales > Thiohalomonadaceae > Sulfurivermis. Next base: position 7,780 of record CAYQWR010000028.1, read on the forward strand.
CATGCCTTCTCCAAATGCGGCGGCAATCTCGGCACCGACGGTTCCGTCGCCTACCTGTTCAGCCGTATCGGCATGCTCACCTATCCCGCCGGCAGCGACGAGGACAAGCTGATGGAGGTGGCGTTGGAGGCCGGCGCCGACGACGTGGTCGGCAACGACGACGGCAGCATCGACGTGCTCACCGCCAGCGACAGCTTCATCACGGTGAAGGAGACGATGGTGGCGGCCGGCTTGACGCCGGAGGTGGCCGAAGTGACCGAGCGCCCCGCCACCACCATCGAACTTGGATTGGACGACGCCGAGAAGGTGATGCGAATGGTCGATATGCTGGAAGACCTGGACGACGTGCAGAGCGTCTACAGCAACGCCGACTTCAGCGACGAGGTGATGGCGCAATTACAGTGACAAGATACAAGTTGCAAGTAGCAAGTCGGGTGAGCGCGAGAGAGTACCTTTCGCGGCCGTTTTCTTGTCACTTGTCACTTGGAACTTGCAACTGATGACCCGCATCCTAGGCATCGACCCGGGTTCGCGCATCACCGGTTTCGGCATCATCGAGCGGGACGGCAATCGTACCCATTACGTGGAGAGCGGCTGCGTGCGTGCCGGCGACGGCGATTTCATGCCGCGGCTGAAGACGATCTTCGACGGCATCAGCGAGATCGTGGCGACCTACGGTCCCGCCGAGGTGGCCATCGAACGGGTGTTCATGCACCGCAACCCGGATTCGGCCCTGAAGCTGGGCCAGGCGCGCGGCGCCGCCATCTGCGCCGTGTTGCAGGCCGGTCTGCCGATCAGCGAATACACGCCGGCGGAGATCAAACAGGCCACCGTCGGCAAGGGCAACGCCGCCAAGGCGCAGATCCAGCACATGGTGCAGGCGCTGTTGCAGTTGCCGGGGACACCCCAGGCCGACGCGGCCGACGCCCTGGCGGTGGCGCTGTGCCATATCCATACATCCCAGACCCTGGTGCAGATCCCTGCCGCCCGGGGAGGGTCGGGGAGGAGACGATGATCGGACGTCTGCGCGGCATCCTGGCCGAGAAGCGCCCGCCGCAACTGTTGCTCGACGTGAACGGCGTGGGCTACGAGGTGGAGGCGCCGATGAGCACCTTCTACCAACTACCGGCCACCGGCACCGAGGTGACGCTGCATACCCATCTGGTGGTGCGCGACGACGCCCATCTGTTGTTCGGTTTCGCCAGCGAACGGGAACGTGCGCTGTTCCGCAACCTGATCAAGGTCAACGGCGTCGGTACCAAGATGGCGCTGGCGATCCTCTCCGGCATGAACGCCGACAGCTTCGCCCGCTGCGTGCAGGAGGGCGACGCCGCCGCGCTGACGCGGCTGCCGGGGATCGGCAAGAAGACCGCCGAACGGCTGATCGTGGAGATGCGCGACCGCTTGCAGGCGTGGCAGTCCGACGGCGTGCTGCCGACGGTGCTGTCGACACCGCAGCAGCAGGGCCGCGACGAGGTATCCGATGCAGTCAGCGCCCTGATGGCGCTGGGCTACAAACCGCCCGAGGCGAGCCGCATGGTGAGCGCGATCGATGCCGAAGGAAAGAATTCGGAACAGATCATCCGCGCCGCGTTGCAGCAGGCGGTAAAAAAATAGTTGCGAGTTTCGGGCTGATGCCCGGAAATTCCGGTGTTGCAACCTTACAATTCGGAGCCATGCGCTACAAGCTACCTCAAGATTCAAAACCGGAAAACTTAACCACGGGGAACACGGGGTGCACAGGGAATAGATAGATTCGGCCTGTATTGCCAGTGGTTATGGCATTAAGTTCCCTGTGTTCCCCGTGGTTGATTAATAATTGCTTTTGCATTTTTGAGATAGGCTCTGGTAACTCGGAACTGAATAGAACCATGATCGAGACCGACCGACTGATTTCCCCCGCCGTGAAGGGCGAAGACGACGTGGTCGATCGCGCGATTCGTCCGCGCCTGCTGGCCGACTACGTCGGACAGAAGGCGGTGCGCGAGCAGATGGAGATCTTCATCCACGCTGCCAAGGGTCGCGGCGAGGCGCTCGATCATGTGCTGCTGTTCGGTCCGCCCGGTCTGGGCAAGACCACGCTCGCTCACATCATCGCCCAGGAGATGGGCGTCAACCTGCGCCATACCTCCGGGCCGGTATTGGAGCGGGCGGGCGACCTGGCCGCGCTGCTGACCAATCTGGAACCGCACGACGTCCTGTTCGTGGATGAGATCCACCGCCTGTCGCCGGTGGTGGAGGAGGTGCTCTATCCGGCCATGGAGGACTACCAGCTCGACATCATGATCGGCGAGGGGCCGGCCGCCCGCTCGATCAAGCTGGACCTGCCGCCGTTTACCCTGGTCGGCGCCACCACCCGCGCCGGCCTGCTCACCTCGCCGCTGCGCGATCGCTTCGGCATCGTGCAGCGGCTGGAGTTCTACAGCGTCGACGACCTGACCACAATAGTGCAACGTTCGGCGCGTATCCTCGGCGTGGCGCTGGAGCCGCAGGGCGCGGTGGAGATCGCGCGCCGCTCGCGCGGCACGCCGCGTATCACCAACCGCCTGCTGCGCCGGGTGCGCGACTACGCCGAGGTGAAATCCGACGGACGCATCACCGACGAAGTGGCCGATCGTGCGCTGGACATGCTCGACGTGGACGCCAACGGCTTCGACGTGATGGACCGCAAGCTGCTGCTGGCGGTGATCGAAAAGTTCGATGGCGGGCCGGTCGGCGTCGACAGCCTGGCGGCGGCCATCGGCGAGGAACGCGGCACCATCGAAGACGTGCTGGAGCCCTACCTGATCCAGCAGGGGTTTTTGATGCGCACGCCGCGCGGGCGCACCGCGACCAGCTCGGCCTATCTCCACTTCGGTTTTGTGCCGCCGGCCGGGGCGTCGCGCACGCCGCAGCAGGAGTTGGAACTTAACACACGGAAAGGTGACTAACGTGGCGGTATTCTTGTGGCCGGTCAGGGTCTACTACGAGGATACCGATAGCGGCGGCGTGGTCTATTACGCCAACTATCTCAAGTTCATGGAGCGGGCGCGGACCGAATGGTTGCGCGACCTGGGCTTTGAGCAGGATGCGATGTTGCGTGACCATGGCATCATCTATGCGGTGCGTTCGGTGCAGCTGGAGTATCTACGGCCGGCACGCTTCAACGACCGTTTGGCGGTGAGCGCAGAGGTCGTCGATTACGGCGGTGCCAGCATCACCTTTGCGCAGGAAGTGCACCGCGACGCGGAGATACTGTGTCGCGGCAAGGTTCGGATCGTCAGCCTGGACGCTGCGAGTTTTCGCCCGCGTCCGGCGCCGGAGGCGGTGATGACGTTGTTGCAAAACATGATGGAAGGCACATGAGCTCCGATCTTTCTCTGCTGCACCTGTTCTGGCACTCCAGCCTGCTGGTGAAGGCCGTGTTGCTGCTGTTGCTGGGGATATCGGTGGTCTCCTGGGGCCAGATCATCAGCAAGTGGCAGCTGTTGAGAGCGGCCGGCCGCGACGCGGAGGGGTTCGAGAAGCGCTTCTGGTCCGGCATCGATCTGGTCGAACTCTACAAACAGATCGCCAAGCGGCGCGCGACGGCCAGCGGCATGTCGTCGCTGTTCGAGGCGGGCTTCGGCGAGTTCGCGCGTCTGCGCAAACAGGGCGGCGTCGAACCGATGGCGGTGCTGGAGGGCGCGCAGCGCGCCATGCGCGTCTCCCTCAACCGCGAAATCGACCGGCTGGAGGCGAATCTGTCGTTCCTGGCGACGGTCGGTTCCACCAGCCCCTATATCGGCCTGTTCGGCACGGTGTGGGGCATCATGAACGCCTTTACCGCCCTCGGTGCCGTGCAGCAGGCGACCATGGCGATGGTGGCGCCCGGCATCGCCGAGGCGTTGATCGCCACGGCGATGGGACTGTTCGCTGCCATCCCGGCGGTGGTTGCCTACAACCGCTACGCCAACGACGTCGAACGCCTGATCAACCGCTATGAGACCTTTCTCGAAGAGTTCTCCACGCTGTTGCAGCGGCAGGCCCACGCGAAGTAATGAGTGCCATGGCGTCGCGCCGCATCCGCAAAAAACCCATCGGTCAGATTAACGTCGTTCCGTATATCGACGTGATGCTGGTGCTGTTGGTGATCTTCATGATTACGGCACCGCTGTTGACCGAAGGCGTCAAGGTGAAGCTGCCGCAGGCGGACGCCAGGACCATTACGCCGGACGCAACGCCGCCGTTGGTGGTGACGGTGGACGCCGACGGCGGCCTGCACCTTGCCAGCGGTGCGGAACCGTCGGTGCCCCTCGACGCCGAGAGCCTGACGGTACGGGTTGCTGCGACGCTGCAACTCAATCCCAAAACACCGGTGTATGTGCGCGGCGACCGCAACGCGGCCTACGGCAAGGTGGTGGCGGTGATGGCCATGCTGCAAAAGGCCGGCGTGTCGGGTGTCGGCCTGCTGACGGAGCCAACCGAGAAGCGGTGATGGCGGCACGATTCGGTCCTTATGCGGTCTCAGTAGTATTCCACGGCCTGCTGCTGGCGCTGCTTGCGGTCAGCATCCGTAACCCGGTCATTGCGCAACGCTCCGCGGCTCCGCAGCAGGTGCAGCCGATTCGCGCGGTGGCGATCGATTCGGCCAAGGTGGAGGCGGAAGTGCAGCGCTTGCGCGCGCAGCAGCGGCAGCAGCGGGCACAGGAGACGGCGCGGCGGCGGAAGATTAAAGATGAATCCTTGCGTCTGGCGGCGCTGAACCGCAAGCGCAAAGCCGACGAGGCGAAGGCGCGGCAGCAGCTTACGCAATTGAAGAAGGAACAAGCTGCGGTGGCGCAGAAGCGTGCCGCCGAGCAAAAGCGTTTGGAGCAGCTGGCCGCCCAGCGTAAGATGGCGCAGGAACAGGCGCGCAAGGCCGAACAGGCGCGCATCAAACAGCAAGCGGTGCAGGACCTGAAGCGGCAAATGGCGGCTGAGGAGAAACGGTTGCAGCAGGAGCAGCAGACGGCACAAGCAGCGGCGGACACCCGTTACCGCGCGCAGTACGCTGCCGATATCGCCTATCGCGTGCGGCATAACTGGCTGCGTCCGCCGGATGCCAATCAGGATTTTACCTGTTCGGTGCTGGTGCAACAGATGCCGACGGGCGATGTGATCGCCGTACGGATCACCAAGAGTTGCGGTAGTCCCGTCCTGGACCGTTCCGTAGAGAACGCCGTCCGTAAATCTTCGCCATTGCCACCGCCGCCGGTGCCGGAGGTCTTTGATCGTGAAATCGAGTTCACCTTTAGCTCTAGTTCTCAGTAACGTCGTGAAGATGCGGCTGTGGTTGCTGCTCGGGGTGTTGTTGACCTCGACCGCCTACGCCCGCCTCAACATCGAGATCACTCAGGGTGAAGAGGGCGCCTTGCCGATCGCCGTGGTGCCGTTCGGCTGGAGCGGCAGCGGCACGCCGCCCGAAGATGTGTCGTCCATCGTCAGTGCCGATTTGGCCCGCAGCGGCCAGTTTGCGCCGCTACCGCTGGATAAGTTGCCGCAGCGGCCGACGCAGGCGCAGGACATCGATTTCGCCGCATGGCGGAAGGCCGCCAGCGATAATCTGGTGATTGGCCGCGTCGCGGCGAAAGGCGGCAATTACCAAGTGCAGTTTCAGCTGTTCGACACCGTGCGCGGCGTGCAGCTGGCCGGTTACAGCATGACGGCGACGGCGCCGCAGCTGCGGCGCGTCGCGCATCAAATCGCCGACATCATCTACCAGCGTCTCACCGGCCAGCGCGGGGCATTCGACACCCATATCGCCTATGTCACGGTGCAGGATGTGGCGCCCGGAAAACGGACCTACCGTCTGAACGTAGCGGACTCTGACGGCTACAACGAACAGGTGATCCTGACCTCGTCGAAACCGTTGATGTCGCCGGCGTGGTCGCCCGATGGCAAACAGCTGGCCTACGTATCGTTCGAGGAAGGACATTCGGCCATCTATATTCAGGATATCGCCAGCGGCAAGCGCAAGAAGGTGGCGGATTTTCATGGCATCAACGGCGCACCGGCGTTTTCCCACGACGGGAAACTGCTGGCGTTCACCTCGTCGAAGGACGGCAACTCGGAGATCTATGTGATGGTGCTCGCCACCGGGAAGGTCTACCGCATCACCCACAGCTATGCCATCGACACCGAGCCCACCTGGTCGCCCGACGATCACGCCCTGGCGTTCACCTCCGACCGCGGCGGCAGTCCGCAGATCTACGAGGTGCAGCTGGACGACACCGGCCATCCCGTCGGCGCGCCGCAGCGCCTGACCTTCGACGGCAACTATAATGCCCGGCCGCGCTTCTCGCCGGACGGCAAACTGCTGGCCATGGTGCACAGCGACAGCGGCAGCAGCGCCTACCGTATCGCGGTGCTCGACCTGGCGAGCGGCGAACTGCGGGTGTTGACCAACACCCAGCTGGACGAGTCGCCGAGTTTCGCACCCAACGGCAGCATGTTGCTCTACGCAACGGACATCAACAATCGCGGTGTGCTGGCGGCGGTGTCGGTGGACGGACGGGTCCACCAGCGCCTGGCTTTGAAAAACGGGGACGTGAGGGAACCAGCCTGGTCACCTTTCTTCGGCCAATGAGGGAGAGAGCATGAACATACGACGCAGAACTTCATGGATTATCGGTTTGAGCGGTCTGCTGTTGGCGGCGTGCGGTACCGTGCCGCAACAGCCGCCGGGACAGGTGCCGGTGGAGGATCACAGTACCAGCGCTACGCAGCAGGGAGCACAGTCCAGTGGCGCGAATGTCGGAGGTGCTTTCACCGGTTCCGAGCTCGACAATCCCAACAGCCTGTTGTCGAAGCGGGTAATCTATTTCGCCTTCGACAGCAGCAACATATCCGACGATGGGCGACAGTTGATAGCGGCGCATGCCAAATATCTGTCGCAGCATCCCGAGATCTCCGTGGTGTTGGAAGGCAATACCGACGAGCGGGGTTCGCGCGAATATAATCTCGCGCTGGGGGAGCGCCGCGCCAAGGCGGTTGAGCAGCTGCTGGAGTTGCAAGGCGTGTCGGCGAAGCAACTGCAGGTAATCAGTTTTGGTGCAGAACAACCGGTGGCGTTGGGCCACAATGAAGCGGCATGGAGTCTCAACCGCCGCGTCGAAATGCTTTATTCGGGGAACTAGAACATGAACTATGTTGGCAGATTCATAGGCGCCGCGGCAGTGTTGTCGGTGTTGGTCGCGCCATGCGCGGCGCTGGCAGATGCCTCGCCGGCAGCGAGCGCGACGCAGTCGGAACAGCCGATGAATAACCCCGCGCTGGTGGACATGGCAACGCGTCTTAATCAGTTGCAACAGGACGTCGAACAGCTGCGCGGCCAGGTCCAGATGAACGGACACCTTATCGACCAGCTGAAACAGCGTCAGCGTGATCTCTATGTCGATATCGATCGACGCCTGTCGCAGTTGGAGCGGCAGAGCGGCGTGACTGCGCCGACCGCGGGGGCCGCCGGCACGGCGCCAACCGCTTCTGCCGTCACGACTTCTACTGCCACGGCTCCTGCTACCGCAGCTACCGCCAGTACTGCCGGCGCAACAGCGGCGGCGGCCGTTGCCGCGCCCCCAGCGGCCGCGACTGCCGTGACGGACAAGGAACGGCAAGCCTATCAAAAGGCGTTCGATCAGTTGCGCGATTTACACTATGGCCAGGCGGTTACGGCGTTTCGCGCCTTCCTCAAGCAATATCCGAACGGCCGCTACAGTTATATCGCCCAGTATTGGATTGCCGAGGCGGATTATGCGCAGCGCGACTTCAAGCAGGCCATCGTTGATTACGGCGATCTGATTCAGCACTACCCGAAGAATCCGAAGGTGGCGGAGGCGATGCTGAAGATCGGTTATTGCTACTACGAATCGGGCCAGAAGGATGCGGCGAAGAAGGATCTGAACCAGTTGCTGCAACGCTATCCGAATTCTACGGAGGCCGGTCAGGCGAGCAATTTCCTGCAGAAGATGCGCCAGGAAGGCAATTAGTTCGGTTACCGGTGCGCGATGTCGTTGAATGTTGAAGAGGCGGCGCGGCTGCGCGTCAGCGAGATATTTTTTTCGCTCCAGGGGGAGTCGCGCAGCGCCGGTTTTCCCACGGTGTTCGTGCGCCTCACCGGTTGCCCGCTGCGTTGCAGTTACTGCGATACCGAGTACGCCTTCAGCGGCGGCGAGTGGATGTCGCTGGACGCGGTCGTTGCGGAGGTGGAGCGCTACGGCGCGCACCACGTCTGCGTCACCGGCGGCGAACCGTTGGCGCAGCGGCAATGTCCGGAACTGTTGCGGCGGCTGGCCGATGCCGGTTACGAGGTGTCGTTGGAGACCTGCGGTGCGCTGGACGTTTCGGCGGTCGATCCCAGGATTATCAAGGTAATGGATTTGAAGACGCCCGGTTCGGGCGAAGCCGCCAAAAACCGCTACGAAAATATCGACTCCCTGTCCGCTCAGGACCAGGTGAAGATCGTGATCTGCGGTCGCGACGATTACGACTGGGCCAGGGAAGTGATGCAGCGTTTTGATTTGTCGCAACGTTGCGAGGTACTGTTTTCGCCCTGCTTCGGCGCGCTCGAACCGCGACAGCTGGCGGAGTGGATTCTGCAGGATCGGCTGCCGGTGCGTTTTCAGTTGCAGCTGCACAAAATCCTATGGGGCGATCAGCGAGGCAGATAATGGCGGATCAGGCGCAGAAGCGGGCGGTGGTATTGGTTTCCGGCGGACTGGACTCCGCCACGGTGCTGGCTATTGCACGCGACCAGGGTTATTCCTGCTACGCACTCAGCTTCGACTACGGCCAACGCCATCGCAGCGAACTGGCGGCCGCCGCCGCCGTGGCGGGTCATTCCGGCGCCGCCCAGCATCGTGTGGTCACGCTCGATTTGCGCCAGTTCGGCGGCTCCGCGCTGACCGACGATGCCATCGCCGTTCCCGACGCGCCAAGCGAAGGTATTCCTGTCACCTACGTCCCTGCACGCAATACCGTTTTCCTCTCCCTGGCCCTGGCGTGGGCCGAGGTGCTGGAGTCGTACGATATCTTCATCGGCGTCAACGCCGTCGACTATTCCGGTTATCCCGATTGCCGTCCGGAATTCATCGCCGCCTTCGAGCAGCTCGCCAATCTTGCAACCCGCGCCGGCGTGGAAGGGCACCGTATGTCCATCCATGCGCCGCTGATCGCGATGAGCAAGGCCGAGATCATCCGTAGCGGCGTCGAACTCGGCGTCGATTACGGCCTGACGCTCTCCTGCTACAACCCCGACGACGAGGGCCGTGCCTGCGGCGTGTGCGACTCATGCCGCCTGCGCCGGGCCGGCTTCCTCGACGCCGGCGTTTCCGACCCCACCCGCTACCAGGCGGCACCCTAGGCGTCCATCGTCTGCCTCTGCTGCCATGAAAAGCGGGGCGGGGGGCTCTCGCCAAGACGCCAAGATCGCCAAGGTAAAGAATCCCTGCGATCGAAACGGAATCCTGGACATTTGTCGTTCGCTGCGGGAGCAAGAAATACTGTGACCCAATAACGGCCGGAGGCAGTGGATTCGGGGCATCATTCGCGGAAGCTCAGGTGCTTTCTTGGCGCGCCTGGCGTCTTGGCGAGAGCACAACCCGCCCGTAGCCGTCCATGGAATAAGCGGCGCTCCCGCTTCATCTACCTCATATAACAAAACCGTTCGCTGTAGAGGCGTGAGGAGAGTAACACCATGATGTTTGAGAGTTTTGCCAAGGCCCATTCGGTAATGCTGTGGTCCACCTTCGGTATCGCGCTGGTGATGGGTGCCGTCGCCAACAAGACCAACTTCTGTACCATGGGCGCGGTCTCCGATGGGGTGAATATGGGCGACTGGGGCCGCATGCGCGCCTGGCTGTTCGCCATTGCGGTGGCGCTGATCGGCGTGGTGACGCTGGAACACTTCGGCATGCTCAACGCCAACGGCTCCTACCCGCCGTACCGTTCCAGCCAGCTGGTGTGGTCGGAAAACCTGCTGGGCGGTTTCCTGTTCGGAATCGGCATGACCCTGGGCAGCGGCTGCGCCAACAAGACCCTGATCCGGATCGGCGCCGGCAACCTCAAGTCGTTGGTGGTGCTGGTGGTTCTGGCGGTGGTCGCCTATTTCATGGTCAATCCCTTCCCCGGTTCCGACAAGACCCTCTACAGCGTGCTGTTCTACCACTGGATGCACCCGATGGCGGTCAGCCTCTCCGGCAACCAGGATCTGGGCTCCATCCTGCACGCCTCCAACCCGGTCACCGCGCGCATCTGGATCGGCGGTATCCTCGCCCTGGGGCTGCTCTATTTCGTGTTCAAGTCCGAGGACTTCCGCAACAGCTTTGACAACATCCTCGGCGGCCTGGTGATCGGCCTGTGCGTGCTGGCGGCGTGGTATCTCACCAGCAACCTCGTGATCAACTCCGGCGGCGACCACTACTCGTTGCAGAGCTTCGCCCAGCAGTGGGACTTCCTGGCCGATTCCCCCGCCGGCAAGCCGGCCGACGTCGCCCCGCTGGCGGCCCAGTCCTTCACCTTCGTCAATCCCATGGGCCAGACCCTGGGCTACGTGACCGAGCGCTTCTCCAGCGCCTATCTCACCTTCGGCGTGATGTCGGTGTTCGGCGTGATCCTCGGTTCGTTCCTGTGGTCGGTGATCCGCGGCCGCTTCCGCTTCGAGTGGTTCGCCAGCGTCGGTGACTTTGTCCGTCACGTCATCGGTGGCGCGCTGATGGGCCTGGGCGGCGTGCTCGGCATGGGCTGCACCATCGGCCAGGGCATCACCGGTGTCTCCACCCTGGCCAGCGGCTCGATCATGACCTTCATCGCCATCGTCTTCGGCGCGGCCCTGACCATGAAGGTGCAGTACTACAAGATGGTCTACGAGGACGCCAGTCTGGGCAAGGTGCTGCTCACCGCGCTGGTCGACATGAAGCTGCTGCCGTCGGGGCTGCGCAAGCTGGAAGCGATCTGAGCCGCTCCGTACTTGCCATTTTCGGCAAGTGCGGTAGGATAGGCGCCTTTCGCAGCACCGGGTCGTTAGCTCAGTCGGTAGAGCAGCGGACTTTTAATCCGTTGGTCGAGAGTTCGAGTCTCTCACGACCCACCAATAATCAAAGGGTTACGTGAAAGCGTAACCCTTTTTTTTCGCCTGTCGGATGCACTGGAGGCGGGAAATGCTGTCGCCACTGAAGTCACCGAGAGCACAGAAAGGGAATGGCTGGTCGGCCGAGATCGGAGACAATATCTCTCCACGGGCGGCATGGTGAATCCGAGAAGTTGGAGTGGGCGTCCATGCAAACGACCGAGCAATCTATTTTCTAATATCAATTGAATGCGCTGTTGGTAGGCGTCACGGCGCGAAGCCACCGATGGTCCAAACAGTGAAGGCAAACGCGGTTGGCATGCAAGGTGCCAGAAGGGCAATGCTTACCGCAAGTGGTACTGCAACGCGCTTCAAACTTCGAGCGGGATGGCGTGCCAGTACCAGCGGCCATACCAACCACAGCCACGCCAGTAGCAGCCAGCCAGGTCCGGAGAGTATCTCCAATCGGGCATGGAACATTCCAAGCCATAGCACGAGTACTATGAGTGCGTGAATGATCGATGCAGCGGATAGCGCGCGGAAATTATTCACGAAACCTCCCTGTCTAAAAGCGTCCGTGCCGGATTCTGTCCGTTATTAAACCTTTCGGTTCGGCGATGGGTAAAGCTTGGGGTGGTTATGTTTCATCGCTATATGAACATGTCGCTAGGCAACAATTCCCATTTTGCTCAAGGCCATTAGTG
>CAYQWR010000029.1:0-18044 GCA_964421235.1 uncultured Thiohalomonas sp.
ACCCGTTCATCGCCCGCGACATCCCGACGCCGGACGAGAGCTTCGTGGTGATCCGCTTCCACGACCCGAAGAAGTTCAACGTCGACTTCCCCTACCTGCTGTCGATGATCCACGACTCCTTCATGTCGCGCCGCAACGTCATCGTCGTCCCCGGCGGCAAGATGGGCTTCGCCATGGAAGTCATCCTCGCCCCGATCATCCACGATATGATGCAGAAGAGCAGAACGGCAAAGGGCAAGGGCGCGAAATAGGCGTCATCCCCTGCACCATGAATGAAGGCCCGCCTCGGCGGGCCTTTTTCTTTTGCGCGATGCGTCCGGCGCTGCGCACCGTCCGCAGCGACATCCGACGTGCCGCCCGCGGCATAGTTGGCTATGATGTCACGACACGTGACAGCCGGCGGTTACGCCGCCACTCGCCCACCTCAACACAGGTATCCCAACCATGGTCACAGCGATCATCCTGTTCAACGTCGACCGCCGCAGGATCAACGACATTGCCGAGCAGCTGGCAAGCATGGAAGAGATATCGGAGGTCTATTCGGTCAGCGGCAATTACGACCTGGTCGCCATCGTGCGGGTGGACGGCAACGACGACCTGGCGGCACTGGTCACCGGCCGCCTGGTGCAGCTCGACGGCATCGAGAAGACCGATACCATGCTCGCCTTCAAGGCCTATTCCCGTCACGACCTCGAAGCGATGTTTTCGGTGTAATCGTGTCACCGGCGGTCGCCGGCTTGCGCATGGCCCGACGCGGTAGCGCACGACTCAAGCGTTGGTCAATTCACCGAACAGGTCGTGCTCGCCCGCCGCCGTGATCGCGACCTGAACGAACTGTCCGGCCGCCAAGCCCGCGCCGTTCTCGATGATCACCGTGCCGTCGATCTCCGGCGCATCGGCACTGCTGCGGCCGTAGGCCTCGTCGTCGTTGACCTCGTCCACCAGCACCGTAAGCGTCCTCCCCACCTGGTCCTGCAGCTTGTCGGCGCTGATCGCCGCCTGCAGCTCCATGAAGCGTTCCAGCCGCTCCTCCTTCAGATCTTCCGGCACCGGGTTCGCCAGCGCATTGGCGGCGGCGCCTGCCACCGGCGAATAGGCGAAGGCGCCGACGCGATCGAGCCGAGCCTGTTCGATGAAGGACAGCAGCTGCTCGAAGTCTTCGTCGGTCTCGCCGGGAAAACCGACGATGAAGGTGGAGCGCAGCGTGAGATCGGGACAGGTGGCGCGCCACTGCGCGATGCGCTGCAAGGTGTTCTCGATATTGCCGGGCCGACGCATCGCCTTGAGGATGCGCGGACTCGCGTGCTGCAACGGCACGTCGAGATACGGCAATATCACCCCCTCGGCCATCAGCGCCACCAGTTCGTCCACGTGGGGGTAGGGGTAGACATAGTGCAGGCGCACCCACGCGCCGAGCGAACCTAGATTGCGCGCCAGTTCGGTGATGCGCGTCTTCACCGGCCGCCCCTGCCAGAAGCCGGTGCGGTATTTCAGGTCCACACCGTAGGCGGCGGTGTCCTGCGCCACGATCAGCAGCTCCTTCACCCCGGCCCCCACCAGCTTCTCCGCCTCCTCCAACACCTCGCCCGCCGGGCGGCTCACCAGGTCGCCGCGCATCGACGGAATGATGCAGAAGGTGCAGCGCTGGTTGCAGCCCTCGGCGATCTTGATATAGGCATAGTGGCGCGGCGTCAGCTTGATCCCGCCGGGCGGCACCAGATCGCTGTAGGGGTCGTGGTGCGGCGGCAGGTGGCTGTGCACCGCCTCCATCACCTGTTGCAGCGAGTCGGGACCGGTCACCGCCAGCACCTGCGGATGGGCGGAGCGGATCACCTGTTCCTTGGCGCCGAGACAACCGGTGACGATGACCCGTCCGTTCTCCGCCAGCGCCTCGCCGATGGTATCGAGCGACTCCTCCACCGCGGCATCGATGAAACCGCAGGTATTGACCACCACCAGGTCCGCATCGTCGTAGGTCGGCACGATGCGGTAGCCCTCGGCCCGCAGATGGGTGAGGATGCGTTCCGAGTCGACCGTCGCCTTGGGACAGCCGAGGGAGATGAAACCGACTTTGGGGATGGGCTTGCTCATGGGGGAATGATTGGCTTCAATGGAAGTCCTATCTTAGCAGGAGCACATCCGCGCCGTCGTCAGGAGGAAGAGATGCAGCAACGCAAACTGGGCCAAACCGAGATCAAGGTCAGCGTCATCGGTCTCGGCACCATGACCATCGGCGAACAGAACAGCGAGGCCGACGGCCACCGGCAGCTCGATTACGCCCTCGCCCACGGCGTCAACTTCATCGACACCGCCGAGTTCTACTCCATCCCGCCCCGCGCCGAGACCTACGGCTCCACCGAGACCGTCATCGGCAACTGGCTGCGCAAGACGTGCAAACGCGACCGCATCGTGCTCGCCACCAAGATGGCCGGCCCCGGCCCGGACTGGATCCCGCACATCCGCGGCGGCAAGACCCGCTTCAACCGCAAGCATATCGAAAAGGCGCTCGACGGCAGCCTCAAACGGCTGCAGACCGATTATGTCGACCTCTACCAGCTGCACTGGCCCGAGCGCAGCAACAACCGCTTCGGCCAGCTCGGCTACGTCCACACCAACGAACGCAACCTGACCCCGATCCTGGAGACCCTGGAGGCGCTGGCCGAGCAGGCGCAGGCCGGCAAGATCCGCCACATCGGCCTCTCCAACGAAACCCCGTGGGGCACCATGAAATTCCTCGAACTGGCCGACCGCTACGGCCTGCCGCGCGTGGTCACCATCCAGAACCCCTACAGCCTGCTCAACCGCAGCTACGAGATCGGCATGGCCGAGATCAGCCACCGCGAGCAGGCCGGCCTGCTGGCCTACTCGCCGCTCGGTTTCGGCGTGTTGAGCGGCAAGTACCTCGGCGGCAAAAAACCCAAGGGCGCACGCATCACGTTGTTCCCCCATTACGACCGTTACACCAACGGCCCGTCGAAAGCGGCGACCAAACGCTATGTACAACTGGCGCGTGACCATGGCCTCGACCCGGCGCAGATGGCCCTGGCCTTCGTCACCGGCCGCCCCTTCGTCACCAGCACCCTCATCGGCGCCACCACGCTGGAGCAGCTCAAGAGCAATATCGACAGCGCCAGGGTGAAGCTATCGGACGAGCTGCTGGCGCAGGTCGACGCGATCCACGCGGCGCAGCCGAATCCGAGCCCCTAAAGCGGCTTTACCGCGGTTCCGGTTAGCATATACACTCGGACCACAGGAGATGGCATTCCTCCTTGTAACCGCCCTCGGGGCTGATGATGCCTGTGTAACCGCTATCCCGGCGACGGGTGGCGCAGGCTGTCGGCCCGTCCCTGGTTTCCCCGCCTGCGTTCTCCCGCCGCCCAAATGAAGATGAGGCACGGTATGGGATTTCTGTCTTGGCTTTCGGTGTTTGTCGGCGCCGGCATGGGCGCCTCGATCCGCTGGTGGTTGAGCATCGGCCTCAACCACCTGTTCCCCACGCTGCCCCCCGGCACGCTGGCCGCCAACCTGCTCGGCGGCTATCTTATCGGTGTCGCGATCACCTGGTTCTCGTTCAACACCGCGACGCCGCCGGAGCTGCGGCTGCTGCTGGTGACCGGCATGCTCGGCGGACTGACCACCTTCTCCACCTTCTCCGGCGAGGTGGTGACCCTGCTGGCCCGCGGCCAGTACGCCTGGGGCGTCGGCGAGGCCATGATTCATCTGCTCGGTTCTCTGAGCTGCACCTTCCTCGGGATGCAGTCGGTGCGACTGTTGGCGAAAATGTAATAGGGGAATAGCACAATGCAATCACAAGAAGGCTTCTGCCTCAGCTTCTACGTCCACGAAAACCGCCGCCACCAGCACCGCCTGGTCTACGAATGGCTGTTGGAACAGGCCGAAAGCCTGGGCATCCACGGTGGGTCGGCGCTACGTGCCATCGCCGGTTTCGGCCGTCATGGCGTGCTGCACGAGGACCACTTCTTCGAGCTGGCCGGCGACCTGACGGTGATCGTGAAATTCGTGGTCAGCGCCGAAGAGGCGGACAAGCTGATGGCGCTGGTACAGAACAGCGGGCTGGCGTTGTTTTACACCCGCCACGCGGTGGAATTCGGCATCATCAACGGCGCCTGACCCGCGCCCAACCATAGCGGATTGAAAAGGAGATAGGCCCCATGTCACGGCAGATTCAGTCCATCGACGCCTTCGAGATCCTCGACTCGCGCGGCAATCCCACGGTGCGTGCGACCGTTCGCCTGGCGGACGGCAGCTGCGGCACCGCCTCGATCCCGTCCGGTGCGTCCACCGGCGAAAACGAGGCGGTGGAGCTGCGCGACGACGACAAAGGCCGCTATGGCGGCAAGGGGGTACTGCGCGCGGTCTCCCACGTGCGCAACATCATCGCCCCCGAACTGGTGGGGCGCAATGCCCTGGCCCAGGCCGAAGTGGACCGCCTGATGATCGAACTGGACGGTACCGAGAACAAGGGACGGCTGGGAGCGAACGCACTGCTCGGCGTATCGCAGGCGGTGGCACGGGCCGCGGCACAGAGCTGCGGCGTGCCGCTCTACGCCTATCTCGGCGGCGTCGGCGCCACGCGCCTGCCGGTACCGATGATGAACGTCCTCAACGGCGGCAAGCACGCGGATTCCAGCCTCGACTTTCAGGAGTTCATGATCTTCCCCATCGGCGCGCCCACCTTCTCCGAGGCGCTGCGCTACGGTGCCGAAACCTTCCACGCGCTGAAACGGCTGCTGGGCAAGAAGGGCTACGCCACGTCGGTCGGCGACGAAGGCGGCTTTGCGCCGCAACTCACCAAGGGCAACGAAGAGGCGTGCGAGCTGATCGTGGAGGCGATCTCCGCCGCCGGCTATACGCCCGGCAAGGATATCGCCATCGCCCTCGACCCGGCGGCCAGCTCGTTCTACGACAACGGCCGCTACCGCCTCAGCCGCAGCGGCCAGGGTGACAAAAGCGCCGCCGAAATGACCGAACTCTATCGCCAGTGGCTGGACAAGTTCCCCATCGTCTCCATCGAAGACGGCCTGGCGGAAAACGATTGGGAGGGTTTCCGCGAGCATACGGCCGCGTTGGGCGAGCGCATTCAAATCGTCGGCGACGATATCTACGTCACCAACACCCGCTTTATCGCCCGCGGCATCCAGGAACGCAGCAGCAACTCCGTACTGATCAAACTCAACCAGATCGGCACCGTGACCGAAACCATCGAAGCGATAAAACTGTGCCGTCAGGCCGGATGGAGCTTTGTCATTTCGCACCGTTCCGGCGAGACCGAGGACACCTTCATGGCCGACTTTGCCGTGGCCATGGGCGGCGGCCAGATCAAGACCGGCTCAGTTTGCCGTTCGGAGCGCATCGCCAAATACAATCGGCTGCTGGAGATCGAGCGTGAACTGGGGACTGCGGCGCAGTTCCGCTCGCCCTTTGCCCATTGATCGGCGCCAGGGGACACAACGGCGATGAAATCCACATGAACTGCATCTTCTGCAACGTCGCCGCCGGCAACACGCCGGCCGACATCGTTTATCAGGACGACGAAGTGGTGGCGTTTCGCGACATCCATCCGCAGGCGCCGACGCATATACTGGTGATTCCACGCCGCCACATCGCCACCGTAAACGAGCTGGATGCCGCCGATACGCAGCTCGCCGGCCGGTTGATCCTTACCGCCAAACGCATCGCTGCGGATCTGGGCTTCGCCGAGAACGGCTACCGCCTGGTAATGAATACCAATCGCGACGGAGGCCAGACGGTCTTCCATATCCACCTGCATCTGCTCGCCGGCCGCCATTGCCACTGGCCGCCGGGATAAACTCCGTTTCGAACCACGGGACACGCACTCGAAACGGTACGGCTAAACTCGGAACCAAAGGTGACACCATGAAACCCGAACTGATCAGCTTCAAACTCTGCCCCTTCGTGCAACGCTCGGTCATTGTCATGCTGGAGAAAAAGGTGCCGTTCGACATCACCTATATCGATCTGAGCAATCCGCCCGACTGGTTCAAGGCGATTTCACCGATGGGAAAGGTACCGGTACTCAAGGTGGATGACACCGTGCTATTCGAGTCGGCCGTCATCATGGAATATCTCGATGAGGTGAATCCGCCGACCCTGCATCCACAGAATCCGCTGCGCAAAGCGCAAAACCGCGCCTGGATCGAATTCTCCTCGACGCTGTTTTTCTGCCAGTACAACCTCACCATGACCGCCAAGGACGCGGCGGAATTCAACCGTCAATGCGATGAGATGCGCAGCAAGCTGGCCCAGGTGGAACCGCAGTTGGTCGGCCCCTATTTCAACGGTCCCGAATTTTCCCTGGCGGATGCGGCGTTTGCGCCGCTGTTCATGCGCCTCAGCCTGCTGGAGGGATGGCACGCCATCGGACTTTACGACGGCCTGCCGAAGGTGAAGGCGTGGGCCGAAGCGCTGCTGTCACGACCGGCGGTACTGGGCTCCGTGGTGCCGGAATTTGCCGATCTGTACCGCAGCCACATCAGCGGCGCCGGCTGTTATGGATCGACCGTATTTGGCGCAGGCTAACCGGCAATAGAGCGCGGGTTCCTGCGAGCGGTAGATGTGACGCGGAAGAGATAAAACGCACGCTCCAGCGGGGCCATGCGAGCCCTAACTGGCGCAAATAGGGCCGCCTCAGGTCTTTCCTGCCGCCCCGACTACAGCTCGAGACCGCCGAAGCGCTGGGCGACCCGATCCTTGTCCCAGCGCACCCCCAGGTAGACGCCGAGGGCGAACAGCACTATCAGGCCCAGCGCGTAATAGAGCCAACCGAATCCGAATCCGCCCTGCCTCGTCTTCAGGCGCGTCGTCAACGCACTGTTGGCCTGCTGCAATTTGGCGTTCTGCTGCTGCAGGTCGGTGATCTGTGCAGAGAGCTGCGCCGTATCGGCGCCGGAGGCCTTCAGCTTCGCCATCTCCGCCTGCAGTTGATCGCGCTGCTGTGTCATGGCGGCCAGTTGTTGGCGCGGCGGCAGCTCGGTGGTGGTATAGGTATCGTTAATCCAGCCCACGACACCGTCGGGAGTGCGTATCTGCATATAGCCGTCCTGGCGCGCCAGCACCGTCACCAGCGTACCGGAGGTGATCACCGCCAGCGGTGCCTCGGTGGAATTCGGTTCCGCGCGCACTCCGACGCGCAGGATGTCGTTGATGTATACCGTGTCTGCCGCCATCGCGGTACCGCAAGTAAACACCAATAACAGAAGCAGGGCCATTCGCATCTTCATCTTCCCTTATCGTTGTCGTCAGCCTCACCATGCAATACGACTCAATCGTTTCATCATACGTGTTACCTATGCCTCCTGTCACCCGTCCCCCGCTTTCGGCGGCCATGAAACCGCCTCCAATATGCTTCCGACGCAGGGGCCGTGGACGCAGTACCCGTCGTGGATGCGAAACAAGGCGCCGTGGAGAGAACACTGAATCAAGTCCTGCTCCACTGTTAGAAACTGGTCAGGTTGCCAGTTGAGCGGTACCCCGCGATGGGGACAGCGGTTGCGGTAGCCGTAGTAACGACCGCCGTGACGCACCACGAAGCAGGCGACGGCATTGCCTTCCACCACCCGTTCAAATTCGCGGCACTCACCTTCCGCCAAAGGTAAAGACACCGGGTTCATGCGGCATGCAGTATCCGGAACCAGAGCGGCAGAGTCACCATGCTGCCAACCGTCGACACGGTTACCGCCATGGCGTAGAGACTGGTGTCGAGGTTGTAGCGGTCGCAGAGGACGATGCCCAGCACCATGCTCGGCATCGCCGCCTCCAGCACCACCGCGACCAGCACCGGGCCATGCAGGCCGACCATCCCGGCCACCCCCCAAATCACCAAGGGCGTCAACAGCAGCTGAATGATCACAATCGGGATCAGCAGCGGGATCTGACGGCGCCAGCTCCCCGCCCAGCGCAACCCGAGACCGAGCGAGAACAGCATCAGCGGCACCACGCCGCCCCCCAGCATCTGCAATAGTGAGCTGACGATGTGCGGCTGCCGCCAGTGCAGGAGATTGAGCGTGATACCGGCGGCGGCGGCCCACAGCGGCGGTACCCGCAGCAGCGCCAGAACCGGGTGCCCCTTCTGCTCGATCCCGCCATAGTGGGCGGCCAATGCGATACCAAATGAAAGCAGGAGCGGAGTACAGGCAAACAGATCGTACTGGATGGCGACACTCCGCGCCCACGGCCCCAGCGCCGACTCCAGTACCGGCAATCCCAGGTAGGTGGCATTGGGAAAAGCCGCGGCCAGCAACAGCGCTCCGACCACCATATTGGGCTGTTTGCTGCGGCGGAACAGCAACCAGGCCGCCAACATCCCGACGCCGACGCCGACTGCAGCGGCAGCGGCAATACGCACGGAATCCAGCCCCATCGGTGCACGCCACAACACCAACAGCACCAGCGCCGGCAGCAGCAGCACATAGACCACGCCGGTCAGGCTACGTCTGACTGTCTCCGCCTCCAGCCCCAACGGCGAGGTGACACGCCAAATCACGCCGCAGGCGATAAGCGCTCCAGCCTGTAGTATTACGTCGAACATGCAAATTCTCCGACAATCCGCTCGTCGAGCGGGGTTGCGCCCCAACTATGCACCGATATGCACCACGCACCGCCGCCGTCCCCGCTGCCGGCGATGCTCCCACAGGTAGATGCCCTGCCAGGTGCCAAGCGCCAGGCGACCGTCGACGATGGGAACGGAGAGGTTCACCGCGGTCAGTGCCGTCTTGATGTGGGACGGCATGTCGTCCGCACCCTCCATGGTATGTGTATAGAGGCCATCGTTCTCGGGCACCAGACGGTTCATCCAGCGCTCCAGATCCCGTCGCGCACTGGGATCGGCGTTCTCCTGAATCACCAGACTGGCAGAAGTATGCTGCAAAAACAGGGTACACAATCCCTCGCGCAGCTGGGATTGACGCACCGCCGCCGCCACCTCCCCGGTGATCTCATGCAGCCCCTGCGCCGGGATTTCGACACTGATCTCGGTAATCACACCGCACCTCGGATAGGTTGTATGGTACGGTGCACATCCTACCATTTATGGCGGTCGTCATCGGACTCACGGCGAGCGCTCGGCAGTCGACCGTTACGTCATCGACGACGTAACGACAAATGCGACATGCCCATGTTCCCAAATATTTTTTGTGATCAGAGGTTCGGACTGGAAAAAAAGGGGGTTTTGACCGTTTTTTTCGCTTGTTTTTTTTATAGGACCGCTTCAAAATCTCTCGCCGACGACAACTCTTCGGCGAGTTGTTCCAACATGGATCAAGGGAGACAACAGATGGCTGTTAAGAAGAAGACCGCTGCGAAAAAAACTGTGAAGGCCGCCCCGAAAAAGGCCGCCCCCAAGGCCGCCGCGCCGGTGAAGGCGATCACCACCAAACAGACCAAAACCCAGATCGTGGCTGCCATAGCTGACGCGACCGGCCTGTCCAAGAAGGACGTCGGTGCGGTATTCACCACCATGGCAGGGATGGTCGAAGGCCACATGAAGAGAAACGGCTCCGGCGAATTCACCATCCCGGAAGTCGGAGTGAAGATTCGTCGCCACAAAAAGCCCGCCACCAAGGCGCGCAAGATGATCTCCCCGTTCACGGGCGAGCAGATCACGGTAAAGGCCAAGCCGGCGCGCAACACCGTCAAGCTGACGGCGCTGAAAGGTCTGAAGGAAGTCGTCGCCTAAGCGACGTTTTTCCCGCCATACCGAAAAGGGCCGGCAGAACCGGCCCTTTTTTTCATCAACGCAACGACCAATCCAACAACTCCGACAACCGACCGATGCAGCGTTGAGCGGCGTGCCGACGTTGCGCCAACCGCTCCGGCGCCATCCCGCCCAAATAGCGCGAAATCCACACCGGCACCATCCCGGCATCGTTTGCGCCGAGCAACTCTTCGCTGCCGCCGTCACCCACGAACAGGGTCTCGGTCGCCGATACGCCAAGCCGCCGCAACGCCTCCCGGTAGATTTCCGGCTGCGGTTTGCGCCAACTACACTCGCAACTGAATAGCGTCGCATCAAATAGCGGCGCCAACGGCGATCCCGGCCACGCCGCGACCTCGCCACTGGAGGCGTTGGACACCAGCGCCAGGCGCACGTCGCGTTGGCGCAGTTGCGCCAGCGTATCCGTTACCTCCGGTTCGACACTGAGCAGCGCGTGCCCGAAACGACGCTGCCGCTCGGCAGCCGCCTCGGCAATCACCCTCTCCGCTATCGCCGGGTCCACCGCGTGGGCCAAGGTGCGAACCACGTCGATATGGGCCGTAGGCCGCGTAATATCGTGCAAATCGCTGAAACACACCCTATTCCATGCCTCGCGCCCTACACCGAGGATATCCGCGGTGTAGCGACCCGACCCGAAGCCACATCGAGCAGGGTGTGAAACAGATCGAAGCAGATGGCCCGAAAGGGGAATTTATTGGGCATTGAAAATGCTAATGGCTTCCGCAATTTATTTAGTTCCCAACAAATTGAAAAACCGCGTGATTTGCCTTATTCGTATCTATACCAGGGTACAACACCACCGCACTGGAGGAGTCTCATGCACCATAACTACAATCCACTGTCCCATGGCCGCCTGGATGGCGGCATCACCTACCATCGCCCGCCGCAGCGCCTGCCGGAGCGGGTAACGGCCGAGAGCCACGCTGTCGATGTCATGACCGACTTCACCAAGGTCGCCGCCATGACCATCGGTCCCTGCGCCAGTCTCGACGACGCCAACCAGCGCATGATCGCGTCCGCCGTGCGTCTGCTGTTCGTCACCGGACGCGACAACGAAATCGTCGGCATTATCACCGCCACCGATATCATGGGTGAGCGGCCGATGAAATACCTGCAACAGGTGGGCGGTAAACGCGAGGATATTTTCGTGCGCGACATCATGACCGTGCAGGAGAAACTGGACGTCCTGTCGATGCAGGATGTGAACCGCGCCACCGTCGGCGATATCGTCGAGACGATGAAACGCGTGGGACGTCAGCACGCCCTGGTGGTGGAACAGACCGCCGACGGCAAGCAGATCGTGCGCGGTCTGTTCTCCACCAAACAGATCAGCAAGCAGTTGGGGATCACCATCCACACCACCGAAGTCGCCAAGACCTTCGCCGAACTGGAAGCCGCCTTGAATGCGGCGTAATACTCACACGCCCAAAGAAAAAGGGGTTGCGCATGCAACCCCTTTTTTTATCCGGTGACCGCGCCCCGTCAGAAATGGTGCACGATACCGAAGCTCAACGCGTTGACGTCGAAATTGTCATTGGCCAATCCCAACGCTGCATCGGTGTAATTCTTGTTGAACAGGTAACGCGTATATTCGACCCGCAGCGCCGTGCTCCGGTTGCCGTACACTTCGAGACCAACCCCGTAGCTGTTGTCGGTGATCGATTTGGTGTGGCTGAGAGCCCCAAGCTCCGCTTTGACGTTAATCGAAGCGAAACCGCCAAGTGCGTACACCAGAACCTTGCCCCCGTCCAACGGCAGATTCACGCGCACATAGGCGGCGGAAAGCTCGCGCGCCTGGAAGCTAAGGCCATTGGAATCCTTATCGGAGTCACCCTGGCCGCCGCGCGCCTCGAGCGCAAAGTACGGCCCCAGGTCGACGCCCAGCACGCCCGTGTAGCCGTGGGTGTTGTAGCTGTGGCTTAGCGTACCCGTGCGCTCGAAATTGAAGCTGCTGGCCGTCAGACCGACATACCAAGCCGGACGCCCGCCTTCGGCAGCATACGCGACCGAGGTACTGCCCAAGGCCAGCAACAACAGCAGAATATTGCGAAATTTCATGATCGCTCCCCTAGTTCCAAGTTATCGTCCCGAACGGTACCCTGTCATTCATCCTCAGAACAACAGTTTCATGCCCACATTCAGATTATCATCGAGGACATAAGTACCTTTGTTTTTGAACTTCGTCTCAACGTGGCGATAGCCGACATAAACGAAGGCCTGCGTCAGCAACTGATAATCCGCGGTGACACGCCATTCGGTGTACTCCTCGCTATCGAGAGTGCTGGTAATTTTCGGCGCATAGAAAATCTGGCCGCCGATGCCGATACGGTTGATGGGCGAGAAACGGACGTGGCCGCCAAAGGCCAGGTCAAGTGCCTTGCCGGGCTTGGTGTCAGCGTAAATCATGCGTCCGCCCACGCCGATATCGAAGGTGCCCGCGTTGCTCCAGTTCTGGCCGGCCACCTGCAGGCCGACGTGCAGCAGATGATCGGATTCGCCGGGGTTCTTGACGTAGAGGTAACCGCCGTCCAGTTGCAGACCGCGTTCCGGTGCACCCAGCGCGGTCGCATAGGTCACGCGCAAAGCGTTGTCGTGAATGTTCATATCGAGCGAGTCGGCCATGGCCTGCGCCGCCAGCGATAAACCGAGCAATACACCACACAAACGCCAAATCATAGTGCAGACTCTCCGTATTATTCGTTGATTACCCATTCGCGCACGCGGCGCCGCTGTTCGCTGCCAATAGTAACGGGAAATTGGCGTCATTACACCTGTTTCCTGGGATATCCATGATTTTGACGGCCGACACGACGATAGTGTGGGCAGTCGCGCGCTTTTCCCTATAATTGTTCCAAGCAATCGGACTATCAACGACCATGACTCGTCGCCTGCGCCGTATCGTTATCGCCGCCGTTATCATCGTTGCCGCAGCATTCGCCGTATGGCATGCGACGCGACCGAAGCCCGTCGTGGTCACCGTCGCCGAGGTGCAACCGGGGCTGGTGGAAGCGACCGTCTCCAACACCCGCGCCGGGACCGTGAAAGCGTGCCGACGCGCGCGCATGGCACCCTCTCAGGGAGGTCAGGTGGCGGAGTTGCGGGTGCACAAGGGTGATCATGTCAAGGCCGGCGAGATCTTGCTGGAGCTGTGGAACGACGACCTGAAGGCGGCCGTCGCCTTGGCGCAAAGCCAGGCAAAGGTCGCCGCCGCCCAGGCCGTTCAGAGTTGCACCACCGCAGCCTCAAGCATGCGCGAGGCACGACGTATTGAGAAACTGCACCATCAGGGACTCGCCTCCGAAGATCAGGCGGATACCGCCACCTCCGCCGCCCAGGCCAACGCCGCAGCCTGCACCGCGGCCCGCGCCAACACCGAAGCCAGCCGTGATCGCGTGCGACTCGATCAGGCGCAACTGGCACGCACCATCTTGCGCGCGCCGTTCGCCGGCATCGTGGCCGAAACCACCGGCGAAGTAGGCGAATACGTCACGCCGTCGCCGCCCGGCATCCCTACGCCGCCCGCCGTCGATCTGGTGGACAACAGCTGCCTCTACGTCAGCGCGCCGATCGATGAGGTGGACGCGCCGCGCATTCGCAAGGGCATGCCGGCGCGCATCCTGCTCGACGCCTTCGGCAACCACGCATTCGCCGGCCACGTGCGCAGCATCGCCCCCTACGTGCAGGATGTGGAGAAGCAGGCACGCACGGTGGAGATCGAGGTGCAGTTCGACAACCCGAAGGAGGCCGAGAACCTGATGGCCGGCTACAGCGCCGACGCCGAGGTGATCCTCTCCAGTCGCGATCATGTATTGCGGATACCGACCGAGGCGCTCATCGAAAACAATCATGTACTGGTGTTCGATCCCGCCACCCACGAGCTACAGTCGCGCCGCGTCGAAACCGGATTGTCCAACTGGCAATACACCGAGATCACCGGCGGACTACACGCAGGTGCGCAAGTGGTCACCTCGGTCGATCGCGAAGGGGTCAAGGCGGGTGTCCCCGCCCTCATCGAGAACACCAAGGCCAAACCATGATCCGGCTCGAAGGAATCGAGCGCGTGTTTGACGTCGGCGGGCAGCAGGTACATGCCTTGCGCCAGCTCGATCTCGTCGTTGAGCGCGGCGACTATGTTTCGATCATGGGGCCGTCCGGTTCCGGCAAATCGACCCTGCTCAACATCATCGGACTGCTCGATCGCCCCAACCAGGGCCGTTACCTGTTCGAGGGGCGCGACGTCACCGCCCTCACCGACGACCAGCAGGCGCAGGTGCGGCGCGAACGCATCGGCTTCGTCTTTCAATTTTTTCATCTGGTGCCGCGCCTGACGGCAGCGGAGAACGTCGAACTGCCGCTGGTGCTGGCCGGCATACCGCCGGAGCAGCGCCGGCCCAAGGTCGAGGCGACCCTCGAAGCCTACGGTCTGGCGCAGCGCGCCCACCATCGCCCCGACCAGCTCTCCGGCGGCCAGCGACAGCGCGTCGCCATCGGTCGCGCCACCATCATGGAACCGGGCCTGCTGCTGGCCGACGAACCCACCGGCAATCTCGATCGCGCCTCCGGTCACGAGGTGGTGGATCTGCTGGAGCAACTCAACGCGCGCGGCATCACCCTGGTGGTCGTCACCCACGACCCGGAGCTGGGACAACGGGCACGGCGCCAGCTGCATATGGTCGACGGCGCCATCACCGACGACCGGAACGACGTCCCGTGACTGGGGAAGACAGTCTGCGCTACGCCTTTACCTCGCTGCGCGGGGCGCGGCTGCGCAGCGGCCTGATGCTGCTGGCGATGGCCATCGGCGTCGCTGCCGTCGTGGTGCTGTCCGGTCTGGGTGAAGGGGCGCGCCGCTACGTGGTGGGTCAATTCGCCTCCCTCGGCACCCACCTGCTGATCGTCCTGCCCGGCCGCAACGAGACCACCGGCGGCGCCCCGCCCATGGTGAGCGAGACGCCGCGCGACCTCACCGTGGACGACGCCGAAGCGCTCACGCGCAACCGCTACATCCGCCGGGTGGCGCCGGTCAGCATCGGCTCGGCGGTGGTATCACACCAGGGATTGCAGCGGGAGGTGGCGATCATGGGCACCACCCACGCCATGTACCAGGTGCGCCACTTCGACATGGGCCAGGGCAGTTTCCTGCCGCCGGGCGACATCTTCCACCCCCAGCCGGTGTGCGTGCTCGGCGCCAAACTGCGGCGCGAACTGTTCGGCAACGGACCGGTCCTCGGCGCCTACGTGCGCATCGGCGACCGCCGCTTTCGCGTCGTCGGCGTGCTGCGCGAACAGGGGCAGTCGCTGGGGATGAACACCGACGACCTGGCCATCGTCCCGGTCACCTCGGCCCAGGCGCTGTTCAACTCCTATTCGCTGTTCCGCATCCTGGTGGAGGCCAAATCGCGCGCCGCCATCGCCCCCGCACAAAAAGCCATCGTCGCCATCCTCAAGGCGCGCCACGAAGGCGAGGAGGACGTCACCGTCGTCACCCAGGAATCCATGCTCGCCACCTTCGACCGCATCCTCGGCGCCCTCACCCTCACCGTTACCGGCGTTGCCGCCATCAGCCTGGTAGTCGCCGGCGTGCTGATCATGAACGTGATGCTGGTGGCGGTGTCGCAACGCACCGCCGAGATCGGCCTGCTCAAGGCCCTGGGCGCACCGGCCGCTACCATTTTGCGGCTGTTCCTCACCGAGGCGGCGCTGCTGTCGCTGCTCGGCGCCGCCATCGGCCTGGGGGTCGGTGCGGCAAGTAACTGGGTATTGCGCAGCCTCTACCCCAGCCTGCCGTTCCACGCCCCCGACTGGGCGATTGCGGCGGCGGTCCTGGTGGCCCTCGGCACCGGCCTGCTGTTCGGGGTACTGCCGGCGCGTCGCGCCGCGCGCCTCAATCCGGTACAGGCACTGGCCCGGCGGTGAGTTGGAATGAATACAAACACTCCCCGCAAAGGCGCAAAGAACGTTGGGTTCGCACAGGAGAGCCTAAACCCGACTCACCATGCAGCGCCCTATCGACACTGCGGCAACGGTTCGACAGCGCCGGCTCGCCGACAGCCATCCTTGACTTTGCGTTCCTTGCGCCTTTGCGGTGAATACCCCTTTCATTGGCGGGAAGTGCCGTGACAACGCGTGACTTCCTGCGTTTGGCGGTGGGGTCGGTGGTGGACCAGCGCCTGCGCTCGTTTCTCACCGCCCTCGGCATCGGCATCGGCATCGCTGCGGTGGTGCTGCTCACCGCCATCGGCGCGGGCATCCACAAGTTCGTGCTCACCGAGTTCACCCAGTTCGGCACCAACCTCATCGCCGTCAATCCGGGGCGCACCACCACCTACGGCGCGGCCGTCGGCGTGTACGGCAGCACCCGCCCGCTCACCATCGAGGACGCCGAGGCCCTGAAGCGGCTGCCCCATGTGCGCGGGGTCGAACCGATCGTCGCCGGCAACGCGCGGGTCGAAGCCAACGCCCACCAGCGCCGCACCAACGTCTACGGCGTCGGCCCCGCGTTCCCCGAGGTGTTCAGCTTCAAGGTGGGCATCGGCCGCTTCCTGCCGGCCGACAACCCGCGCTCGCCGCGCGCCTTCGCGGTGCTGGGCAGCAAGCTGCGCCACGAGTTGTTCGGCGACCGCAATCCGCTGGGCCAGCGCATCCGCGTCGGCGGCGACCAGTACCGCATCATCGGCGTGATGGAGGAGAAGGGCCGGGTGCTCGGCTTCGACATCGACGACACCGTCTACATCCCCACCGGCAAGGCGCTGGAGCTGTTCAACCGTGACAGCCTGTTCGAGGTGGATATCCTCTACCAGGCGGACGCCAAGGTGGACGAGATCGTCGCCGGCATCAAGCGCACCCTCACCGCGCGCCACGGCCGCGAAGACTACACCATCACCACCCAGCAGCAGATGCTCGACGTGCTCGGCTCGGTGCTGGACGTGCTGACCTTCGCCGTCGGCGCCCTCGGCGGCATCTCGCTGCTGGTGGGCGGCGTCGGCATCTTCACCATCATGACCATCGCGGTGCGCGAGCGGACGCCGGAGATCGGACTGCTGCGCGCCCTGGGCGCGGAACGGCGCCAGGTACTGCTGCTGTTCCTCGGCGAGGCAACGGTACTGGCCGCCCTCGGCGGCGGTGCCGGGCTCGCCCTGGGCGTCGGCACCGCCTGGCTGCTCCAGCTCACGGTCCCGGCGCTGCCGGTCCACATCTACTGGTCCTACGTCGTGGCCGCGGAACTGCTGGCGGCGGCGGTCGGCATGGCCGCCGGCGTATGGCCGGCGCGCCATGCCGCCCGCCTCGACCCGGTGGAGGCGTTGCGCACCGAGTAACCGTACTGGACGCCGTCCCGGCTACGGCCCAAGATTAGAGCGACACGCGCAGAAAGGATGCGGACACCGGAATGAACGACAACGAACCCCTATGCGGCGGCCAGCAGGAGGTCGCCGTGCGCGCCCTGTTCGTGGGCGAGCGCATCGACCTGCGCGCACTGGAACACGCCGACCGCGCAGTCCCGTCGCCGCTCACCATCCGCGCCGGCCACCGCGGCTGCGCAGTCCTGTTCCGCTACGGCGCCGTGGTGCTGTTCGGCATGGAACCGATGGAAGAGGTCTCGTTCCTGAAGCAGCTGGAACCGCTGATCGCCGCGCCGTTCACCAAGGTGGAGACCGAACAGACCCGGATACAGGTCGTCGAAGACAGTCTGGAAGGGCTGGCAGCCGGCGCGGTGGTGCTGCCGCAACTCAGCATGGAGCGGGTGCAGCTGGTGGCGGAGATCCTCGCCAAGAGCGTGGCGCTGGCCTATTACGAAAGCCACGTCAGCTCGGTGTTCGACCGTGTCGAACCCCTCGCCATCGAGCTGCAGACCCGCGGACGCAGCAGCCAGCGCAGCCGCGAGCTGCTGCAATATATCGGCGACTCGCTGCGCATCCAGTACCGCACCATCGGCCGCGCCGAGATCGTCGACAAACCGGAACTGCTGTGGGAACACCCGGAGCTGGAACGCTTCTTTCACCGCCTCAGCGACGAATACGAACTCAATGAACGGCAGCGGGCGTTGGACAGCAAACTCACCCTGATCGCCGGCACCGCGGAAACGCTGCTCGACCTGCTGCACAACCGCCGCAGCCTGCGCGTCGAGTGGTACATCACCATCCTCATCGTGGTGGAGATCCTGCTCAGCCTGTACGAGCTGTTCCTGCGCCACTAGCCGATATCGAGGCAGGGTTGCATCCATGCAAACGCCGCTCCCGGCCATCCATGCACCCACAGGGCATAAAGCCTCCGTGGCATAAGTACATCCATG
>CAYQWR010000029.1:18144-19371 GCA_964421235.1 uncultured Thiohalomonas sp.
AAAAAAAAGCCCCGCGAGAGCGGGGCTTTTTCGGAGGGAGACGCAAAACTCAGGCGGCTTTCTTGCCCGTCCATGCCTTGTAGCCGTCCTTGACCACGTTGAAGCCATCGGTATAACCGGCCTCGTAGCCTTCGGTCACATACTGCTGGCCGCGCCGCGGATTGTGCAGGTAGCCGCATGCCCAACCGTCGAGATATTGCTTATCCACCCCCGCCTTTTCCATCGTGTCCAGCATGTTGTAGTAAGTGATGTCCATGGTGCCTCCTGAAATACCTTAGGTGTTGTGACATTAATCGCTGTTGCCGCCCGCCGGGCGGCTCATGCGAATAACATAGTATTTTAGTCTGCAATTTCAACCATTCGGCAACCGTGGTCTTTGGCCGGCCGGCGCACAACGGCCGACTAGCGCAACAGCAGGTCCAACGGCTTCTCGCCTACCGGTCCCAGGATCACCTTCACCACGGTGTTCCCCTCCACCAGCACCAGGGTCGGCGTGGCGCGGACGGCAAAACGCTGGGCGACAGCCCCTTGCCGCATCACGTCCACCTTCACCACATTGCCGTAGCGCTCGGCCATCTGCTCCACCAGCGGCGTCAGGGTACGGCACGGCCCGCAGTGCTGGCTGTAGAAATAGAACAGCATCTTGGCCTTGCCGCGCTGCTCCGGCGTCAGCAGATCGTCATAGGGCGGCGCGCTGCCGCCCTGCATGCGCTTCGAGCTGAACCAGATGTAGAGCGGAAACGCCATGAACAGCAGCAGCACGGCGATGAGAACGAACGGCAGATATTCCATGGCATAGCCCCAATGGGTTGCGGGATGAGTCTCGCCGCGTCAGCGTTCCGGGGGTTGCCTGGCGCGGTCATATGCGTATGCTAGTCGCATGCAACGGCTGCGGAAACCTCTTCTCTTCATGGCGCTGGCGGCGCCGCTGATCGGCTTGACCGCCTGTTCCACCTCCGACCTGCTGCACGTGGCGGTCAGCCGCGACCCGTCGGCGGCCCTGGCCCACTTCGCCAGCTACAAGGCGCGCAGCTACGAAGAGAACCCCATGATCCTGGTGCATGACCTGCAGCAGGCGCGGCGCAACTACCGCAAACTGGAGGATATCCTGTCGGGCAAAGTCAGCGCCCAGTGGGGCCGCCGCGATGTGCTGACACCCGGCAACAAGCGCTACGTCAAATACACCCAGAACTACATGAGCCGCGCAGTGGTCCAGTTCGATACCGG
>CAYQWR010000030.1:0-19258 GCA_964421235.1 uncultured Thiohalomonas sp.
GACGTTGTCCAGCATGCGGTCGAAGGAAAAATCGGCAACGCTAAGGCTCAGCTTGCCCGCCTCGATCTTGGAAAAGTCGAGTATGTCGCTGATGACCGAGAGCAGATGGCTGGAGGCATCGACAATCTTGTCCAGTTTCTCTATTTGCGCGTATTCCGGATTGCCGCGCCGCAGCAGGTGCGTGAGTCCGACGATGGCATTCAGTGGCGTGCGTATCTCGTGGCTCATGTTGGCGATAAAGGCGCTCTTGGCCACGTTCGCTGCCTCGGCTGCGGCCTTGGCCTGTGCCAGTTCGTGTGTCCGGGTCTTGACCAGTTCCTCCAGATGGTGGCGGTGTTGATCCAGTTCCTCGGCGTTCCGCATCTGTTCGGCAATGTCCTCGGAAATACCCAGGGTGCCGTAAATCACGCCCTGCGCGTCGCGCATGGGTACTTTCGTGGTGTGGACGAAACGTTTCTCGCCCCCGGCCAACCACTGCTCGTTCATCGATTCGATCTTGCCGCCTTCGATAATGCGCCGGTCGTCGGCGCGGTATTTCTCCGCCAGGTCAACGGGATAGAAATCGTAGTCCGACTTGCCCGGCATATCCGCCGTCCCGATCCCCAGGCTCTGGGCGTAGGCTCTGTTACACGTGAGATAGATCGAATCGCGGTCCTTCTGCCAGATGAGCTGCGGCAGGTTGTCCAGCAGGGTACGGTAACCCGTAGCGCTTTCGCGCATAGCCACCTCGGCTTGACGGCGCTCGGTGATGTCACGAATATTGCATTGGGCGACCCGTGTATTTTCCACCATATAGATATTGCTGACGAATTCGACATGGAGTTCCTTTCCCTGCGATGTTTTCAGCGGCAGGTCATCGTAGCGGACATAGTTGTTCTGCTGCAGCATCCGGAAGTTCTCCTTGTTCTCCTCGACATTTGAGAAAAACCCAAGCTCCCATAAGTGTTTCCGGAGAAACCGTTCACGCGGCAGGCCCAACATCTCGATCAATGAAGGATTGACATCCACGACCGTGCCGGTCTCGGCATCCAGTATCAGAATGCCGTCCCTGGCCGCTTCAAAGAGGCGGCGGTAGCGTGTCTCCGATACCAGCAGTTCGGCTTGCGCCTGCCGATGTCTTGTGATGTCTCTGGATACGACCAGTAATTTTTCGATCGTGCCATCGGTTTCCGTGATGGGCGTAATGAGGACGTCCCACCATTTCGGCGTGCCCTTTTTCGATGAGGCATACGCCTGAAAATGTCCTATCGCTCCCCGTGTCGCACTCGATATGGCTTCGTGTACAGCCTGACGGTCTTCGACGCTCCAGAAATCGACCCATGATTTTCCAAGATATTTGTTGATGTCATCGATTTCCAGCAGCCGCTGCCCGCCGTCATTCATGTATTTCAACAGACCATCCGTGCTTATGATTTTTATACAATCGTTGGAGCTGTCGATGATGGCCGACTTGAATGCTTCACTCTCGCGCAAGGCCGCGGTGCGCTCAAGCACCTGCCGGTCAAGGCTTTCGTTGAGCTGACTGAGCTGGGTCTGGGTGCTCTCCAGCTCCCGGTTCTGGTTGAGCGTGTTCTCGTATATGGAAAGCAGCAAATTGAGTATCTGCCGGCCGCCGCCGGAAATGGCATGGCGTTCGCCATCATAGTCCATCACTTCTTCGCGCCGCTCCTCGGTCCGCGGCCTTTCGATCGGGGTATTGAGCAGGAAATGAATACGATCCAGCAAAGTTGCCTCGACGAACGGCTTGACGATGTAGGCATCGGCGCCGGAGTTAATCGCCTCGATGATGTCTTTCGGCTCCGACAGCACCGTGAGCAGCATCAGCGGAACGCTCCAGAGATCATGGTCATATTTGAGTTGGCGGCATAATTGAAAGCCGTTCATCACCGGCATGTTGATGTCGCTCAACACCAAGGCGGGGCGGTGCGCTCGCGCCGCTTGCAGCCCTTCCGCGCCGTTATGCGCAACGCTCACTGCATAGCCGGCCGTGGTGAGCGTGCGCCGCAGCATTTCCGCCTCGACGGGACTGTCTTCGACGATCAGAATGTTCGTTTCTGGATGGCGCACGGCGGATTGCGGGTCGGTGTCGACGCTCTGGAGCGCTGCGGTCGCTCCTTGCAGATCAACTCCGGGTTCGCTATTCGATTCGCTTTCATTCATCATTCAGCACTCCGTGCTTCCATCATCCGGCGCTCATCTTCGCCAACGCCACCAGCGCCGCGGCAATTTGATCGAGCGGCAGCACATGCTGCGCCGCCCCCAGTTCCACCGCCGCCTTGGGCATGCCGTAAACCACGCTGCTGGCATCGTCCTGAGCGATGGTGACGCCGTCGGCGGCGGCGATGTCTGCCATGCCCTCTGCGCCGTCGCGTCCCATGCCGGTAAGCAGAACGCCCACGGTTCCGGCACCGAAGCGGCGCGCCGCCGCGCGCATGGCGATGGTCACCGAGGGACGGTGGCCGTCGTAGCGCATGGCTTGAGTCAGAGCGAACCGTCCTTTGTCGTCGAATTCGAGATGAGCGTCCTCGCGTGCGAAATAGACGATCCCGGGTAGAGGCAATTCCCCTTGCTCGGCTTTGCGCATGGGCAACGAGCTGGCTTCGGCCAGCCATGCCACCATTCCGGTCAGAAAGTCGCCGCCGATATGCTGCACGCACACCACCGGCACCGAAAAGTTGCGCGGCAGATGAGAGAGAATTTCGCGCAACGCCTGCGGGCCGCCGGTGGAAGCACCAATGACCACGATGCGCACGGGGGCGTGGGACAGCAGCACAAGCGGCGGCAGGGGCGGAGGAGGGGGGCTCGCCGTTGCGATACGGCGGAAAACGTGCACCCCGGCGAGGATGCGAATCTTGCTGGCGAGATCCCTGGCCAACTTGGACTGATCCGCTTCAATAATGGCGCGCGGCTTGGCGTAAATATCCAATGCCCCCGCTTCCAGCAAGCGGAAAATATTGGGCGAGCCCGGCTCCACCGATACGCTCACCACCAAAATTGGGCGCGGAAACTTGTTCATCACGGCGCGGGTAAGTTCCAACCCGTCCATCACCGGCATGTGCAGATCGGTGCAGATCACGTCGGGATTCAGCTCGGGCAGCAGTTCGAGCGCCTCCTTGCCGTTGGCGGCGGTGCCCGTCACCTGAATGTCGGGCAAGCCGGACAGCAGACGTTGCAGGACGTGCAGCGCGATGGGCGAATCGTCGACGAGGAGCACCTTGATTGCGGAATTCGGCGCGCGGGATGCGGAATCGGCGGTGTTCATTTTCTGCCTGCCCGGGCCGTCTTTGTGGACGCAACCGCGACGGCTTGGAGTTTTCCGCCTTCCGTCTTGAGCGGTTGTAAGCGGGCGGACGGGAAAATGCTTTTCTCCTTCAACGGCTCCACCCGGTAGATGCGTACGTCGACCTGTATGCTCCTGCCCATAGGCAGGCCATCGGCCACGCCGGCCATTGGCGGCGCGTAACACTTGGGACGCTGTTTCAATTCGTTCCGCATTCAAATGAGCCTTTGCAACGTATCCAGCAGCACGCTCTGATCGAACGTCGGTTTTGGAATGTAGGCATTGGCGCCGGCATCGAGACCGCGACGTTTGTCTTCGTCGGAGGCGAGGGATGTCACCAGGATTACCGGCAGCTCCTTGTGGCGCGGTTCGGCTCGAATGCGCGCGGTGAGGGTGAGTCCGTCCATATTGGGCATCATGATGTCAGACACCACGGCGACGAAGGGGCGACTGCCGAGCGCGTTGAGCGCTTCCACGCCGTCGACCGTCGCCACCACTTCATAGCCGCCGTCTTCGAGAATGCGCTTTTCCATCGCGCGGATAAGTGCCGAATCCTCCACCAGCAATATCGAACGCGGAGCACGATGTGCGGAGTAGGGCGCGTCGGTTTCATTCCGTAATCCCAATTCAGCGCTCCGTCGTCGGCATGAGCGCAGCAGGTCGGCAGGATTCAGCACCACACAGATCTTGCCGCTGCCCAGCGTGGCCAGCGCGGATACGTTGCGCACACGCCGCAACGGCGGGCCCAGCGGTTTGGGCACCACCTCCTCTGCGGCCAGCAAATCGTCCGCCAGCAACCCCAGCCGTTCCTCGCCCACCTGAACCACGATGCAGGCCAGAATGTCAGGCGCTGTGGCATCTTCACCGATCGGCAGTTCCAACAGTTCGGCGAGGCGGGCCACCATCACCGGCTGACCGTCCAGCAGGAAGGTCGGGCGGCCTTCGAGGGTGAAGATCTCCGCTGCGCGCACGCGCCGCGAGGTATGGATCGACTCGATCGGCAGTCCATAAAGTCCTGCACCCGCGCTCGCCAGCAGGATCTGAGTGGCGGCAATGCTCGACGGCAGCCGCAACGTCACTGTCAGTCCCTGACCGATGGCGGATTTCAGATGGATGCTGCCCTTCATGCGCTCGACATTGACGCGCACCACATCCATTCCTACGCCGCGTCCGGATAGCTCGGTGACAAAGGTGCTGGTGGTGAAACCCGACATGAAGATCAGTTGCTGCAATTGTGTCGTATCCAACTGCGGCGCGGAGTCCGCATTCGATATTCCGAATGCGGCATCGAGCAAGCCCCGCTTTTCCGCTGCCTGCCGGATCGCCGCCATGTCCAGACCGCGGCCGTCGTCCTGCACCGTCAGCAGCACGTTGGCATTTTCGCGCGATGCCCGCAGCAGCACGGTTGCGCTGCGCGGCTTGTTCATACGCTCGCGCTCGGCAGGCGCTTCGACGCCGTGGTCGATGGCATTGCGGATCAGGTGCATCAACGGGTCTTTCATCTCCTCGATGATGCGCTTGTCCACGCTGATGTCGCCGCCCTCGATGACGAGTTCCGTCTCCTTGCCCTGTTCTTTTGCCAGGTCGTGAACCATGCGCGGGAACAGCGCGAACAGGGTGGAGAGCGGCAGCAATCGGATGCTGCGCACCTGGTCTTCCAGCAGATGGACCGTGGATTCCAGATGCGTGCTGTCGTCAAAAAAAACATTGCGCGCGTGCTTGAGCAGTTCTCCGAATGCGGATTGCAGATTGTGGAACGCGGAGTTGGCAAAGGCTTTCAGTCCGAGCACCGAACTTCCTTTGCGGCAATTGCGCTCCAGTGCCGTCCATTGCTCCACTAATTCCTCCATTAGCGTCAGCCAATGCTGTGCTCGTCCCTGAATCACGGAGAGTTCGCCTACCTGGGTAAGAAGTTCATCAAGTTTGCGGGTTTCCACACGTACGCTATCGATGTGAAAAGACATCGTTGATGGCGTAACGGGGGTGGCGGATTGCGGAATACTTGATTTCGTGTCCTCGATTTTCGCAATGGATGGTTGCGGAGTGTCGGACTCCGAAGCAGTGACGGGATTGGCGGCTTTCGTTTCGCCGTCAGCGATCTGCTGTTCGTGTTCCGCTATTGCGCCACTCGCATTTGTCGGCGCATCGCCCATAAGCGCTTCCTGCACATGCCGCCGCACAACGATCAGCGCAGCATTCATATGTTCGAGCGCCTCCGGCGTGAGCGGTGCATCGCCCTTGCGGGCCGCGTTGAAGATGCTTTCCAGTCCGTGTGCCGCTGCTTCTATCTTGCTCAGGCCCAGCATGCGCGCCGCGCCCTTCAGGCTGTGCGACTCACGGAATACCTCTTCCAGCAGCGCCGGGTCGGTCGGTGTTTTCTCAAGGCGCAGCAAGCCGTCGTCGAGGCGGGCGAGATGCTCCGCGCTCTCCGCCTCGAATAGGTTGCGCAGTTCCAGGTCTTCGATCATGGCCTGTCTCCCGCCACATCGATCACGCAATCGCCTTAAGGTTTTCTGCGGCCTCGTTCAGGTTCTGCACGCCGATCTTGGTCTGACCGATACCTGCGGCGGTCTCTCTGGCGCCAGCGACGATACTGGTGGTCGCCTCAACCACCTGATTGAGGGCGGCGGATTGTTGCCGGGCGTTAAGCATCACCTGCTGGGCGTTTTCGTTGGCGCTGCCGGCCAGACCGGCAAGATTGCCGAACAGTTCAGCGACCTTTTGCACCAGCTTGGTTACCTCGCCTACGGTATGGGAGCCTTCTTCCGTCATCATGATGGAAGAGTTGGTGGCTTTCTGGATGTCGGTCACCAACAGCGCAGTCTGTTCCGCCGACTTCTTGCTTTCATCGGCGAGCTTGCGTATTTCGCTTGCCACCACGGCAAACCCCTTGCCATGCTCGCCGGCACGTGCGGCTTCCACGGCGGCGTTCAGCGCCAGCATGTTGATCTGCCCGGCCAAATCCTTGAGCACGGTGGCGATGCTGCCGATCTGGACGGTCTGTTCCCCCAGATGCAGGATATGGTCGGCCATGGCACCGATCTTTTCCTTGAGGCTGCCCATCGCTTCCACCGCCTGACGGGTGGTCTCGTCGCCCTGCGACGTGGCGGCACCGGCCTTTTCCGCCACAGCCGCCGAGCTCGCCGCCTGCTCGGCGGTATTGCGCGCGGAGGCCGAGAGTTCCTCAATGGTGGCGGATGTCTCGTTGGCCGCCGCCGCCTGTTGGCTGGCGGTGCGCTCATGCTGCGCAATGGTGGCTGCGATTTCGTTGGCCGCGGCTGAAAGCTGGGCGGCGTTGGCGGTGATCTTGCGGCTCACCGCCGCGGCGAGCCAGACGGCGATGGCGATTGCCAGCACGATGGAACCCAGCATGCCGTAGATGATCGAATGGGCGACTGTGCGCATGGCGGCATCGTAGCTTTCTTGATGTTCCTTCACGATCGCGATCTCTTGCTCCTTGAGTCGTTCCCATTGCGCGTCCATTGCCGCCGATTTCTTCAGAACTGCATCGCCACGAAAGAGGGCTTGGGCTTCCGCCTGCTTGCCGGCGTCCACGAGCGCCAGAAACCGGTTGCCCAGTTTGATCATGTCTTGTCCTTCTCTCACCATGCCGCGCAGGGTTTCCTGCTGCTGCGGGTTTGTGATCAGAACGGATAGCCTTTCGCTCCGGCGCGCGAAGTCCTTTTCGCCATCCAGGAAATTCTGGCGTGAGGTCTGATTCTTCATCAGTAGATAGCCGCGCGCCGCGCACTGCATTTTGGTCAGGCTATAGGCAAGGTTATCGGCCTCGTCCATCGTCAGATGCGAGGCTTCCGCCGTTGCCGCTGCGTGCGTTGCCTGCTGCAGGTTGTAGAACACCAAACTCATTGCGCACAGCAGCAGCACGAGCGGCGCGAGATACCCCAGCAAGATGCGTTGACGCAGTTTCATTCCTTCGAACATGACATTCTCCCGACTAAATGCGCAATTTCTGAATTCGGAATGTGGCCGGAATCCGCAATCGCCATTCCGCACCGCAATCGATTAAACCTGTTCATCAATAATCCATTCTTCCCGCGCCAGCAGCACGGGAAGATCCAGCACGGACATCATCTTCCCGGCATACGGCGCAGTGCCGCTGACGGATACCCCGCACAGTTCGCGCAGCGCCGCAGACGCCGGCTGCAATTCCTCTTCCCGCAGATAAACGACGTCATGCACTTGATCCACGGCGACCCCCACAGCCTGCTCCCCGAGTCCGGCAACTATGGCCTTGCCGCCTCGCGGGGCGGGCGGCAGATTGAGCGCGGAGCGCGGGTCGATCAGGGTCAGCAATTCGCCGCGCAGACTCATGGCCCCCAGGATGTGCGGGGGACAACAGGGTATGGGGCTCAATTCGGCGATGTCGCAGAATTCCAGTACGGACGCCAACTCGACCCCGAAGTACTCGCCACCCAGTTCCACCACCGCCAGTCCCAGGCGTGCGCCTCCCGCATCGGCGGCGGTTTCGCGTAGCGCCACAGCCCGCTTGCGAAACAGCGCACGTTCTGTGGGTGAGGCTTCCGGGCAGAAATAGCTGGCTGGAACGGGTTGCCCTGGGGATGCCACAAACCGGGACCCTTCTGGCAACTGCGTCAGACGGGAAACATCGAGCAGAGTCACGAGTTCATCGCCCACGCGGGCCTCGCCGGCCACCAAATGAGAGGCGCCGGGAATTGCGGCATCGAACTGGGGCGGCGACTGGCTGGCGTCGGCGGGTAGCACGATCACTTCGCGCACTTCACTGACGATCAGCCCCAACGGCAGATGATCGGTCTCCAGCACCACGACATGGTCGCTGACGTTGTAGCGGCGCGCCGGATGTTCGAAGCGCAGATGAAGGTCGGCGACGGGGATGATCTGTCCACGCAGGCTGAACAGGCCGACGATCCAGGGCGGCGCTTCTTCGACCGGTGTCAGCTCGGGCAGCCACACGGATTCGCGCACCTGTGTTGCGTTCACACCGAAACGCGCGCCGTCGTGGTCGAAAATCAGCAGGGGGAGGGGAGTCACGTGATATCCCTCTATAGTGTCAGCCACTGCACCATCTCGGCGGCAGTCGTTTCATACGGTTGGATTACCGCATCGCCGGGCAGCGTGCGGACGATGTCCAGCGCCGCACGGCGCAGGGTCTGCGCGCGCGGCAGGTTTTCGCTTCGTTCGTAGAGCGCCGCCAGTTCCAGCGTGGCCGCGACGTTTTGAGGATCGAGGTATAGCGTTTTGCGCAGCATTTCACCGGCCTGATCGAAATCTCCGTTGAGCTGGGCCAACTGCGCCAGCAGGAAATGCGGCTCGGGCGCGAGCGGTTCGCTGCTCAGTGCCCGGCGGCAGATCTGTGCGGCCCGATCGTATTCGCCGCGGTCGGCGAATTCTCGCGCCAACGCTAATAGAACATCGGCGTTGGGCGCATCTGGTGCACTTGGAGGTGATGGGTGTGGCGTGCCTGGAGTAGGTTCCGTCGCGGCGGATGGAGCGGGCGGGAGGCGGGCAGGCCGGGGAATTGCGGCGGCAGGCTCAGGGGTGGCCCGTTGGTACACTACGCCTTCGGCGAACAGTCTGCTCCGCAGATTTTGCAGGCGATGACCGAGGAGTTCGGCATGGGCGGTCATGAAATAGCCGCCTTCTCCCAGCGCGGCGGCCAATTTGCCGGCCACTGCGGCCACGTCCGCGGCAGTGAAATAGATGAATACGTTGCGACACAGGATCAGATCCATGTCATGCAATTCCGCACTGGGAAAGACTTCATCTATCAGGTTGGTGACGCGAAACGTCACCATGCCGCGAATGCGTTCATCCAGGATCCACTCATCGTCCGTGTGCGTAAAATAGCGCTGTTTCAACGCCGGCGGCGCCATGCGGAACGACCAGCTCCCGTAGTGTCCGCGCTGCGCTCTTGCCAGGGCGGCTTCGTTGATGTCGCTGCCGAGGATGAGGATGTCCCAGTCGTTCCGTTGCGGCAACAGCATGTCCATCAGCATGGCGAGCGAATAGACCTCTTCGCCACTGGAGCAGCCGGCGCTCCACAGACGCAGAGTTTTCGTATCGCGGCGCCGCTGGATCAGTTCCGGCAGAAGACGCAGGCGCAGCAGGTCGAACTGGCCGTGGTCGCGAAAGAAATAGGTTTCGCCATTGATGATGGACGCTCGGCTATTCAACGCCGCTCTCCTGATATTTTTCGGAGATGGCGACGAATTCATCGAAGCTGTCGAGGAATGCATCAACGACATCGGGATCGAAGTGGCGTCCACGATCAGCGACGATGAGGTCTTTCGCTTGTTCTATCGGAAACGCTTCCTTATAGACGCGGCGCGTAACGAGCGCGTCGAACACGTCGGCCAAGGCCATAAGCCGGGCTGAGATGGGGATGGCATTCCCCTTCAGACCATCGGGGTAGCCTTTGCCATCCCATCTTTCGTGATGGTAATGGGCGATCTGCATCGCCATGTCGAGAAAGTCGAGGCGGCGGTCGGCATTGCGCAGGGCCCGTTCGATGGCCATGGCGCCCAACTGGCTATGGGTTTTCATGATGACCCATTCCTCAGCCGTCAACTTGCCGGGTTTGAGCAGAATATGATCGGGGATGCCCACCTTGCCGATGTCGTGCAGCGGAGCCGACTTGGTCAGTAAATCAATGACCTTGTCGGTCAGGAAGTCGGCGAAACCGGGATGCGTTTGCAAGCGTTGCGCCAGCAGACGCACGTACGCCTGGGTGCGGCGGATGTGGTTACCGGTTTCGTTATTGCGCGTTTCCGCGAGTTCGGCGAGGGCGTTGATGGTGAGGTTCTGAACCAACAGGGTATCTTGCATGCGCCGTTCCACTTCGGCTTCCAGATAGATGTTCTGGTTGCGCAACGAGTCGCGGGCGCGCTTGAGTTCGAGCTGGGTGCTCATCCGCGCCAGAATGATGGGCGGGCGATACGGTTTGGCTATGTAATCCGCCGCGCCGAGTTCGAGACCGCGTTCTTCGTCACTGATGGAGTCGAGCCCGGTGACGAATATGACCGGTATGTCGTGGGTTGCTGGATCGTCGCGCAAGCGGGACAGCACTTCGAAGCCGTCCATCGTCGGCATCATCACATCGAGCAGGATCAGATCCAGTTTCCGGGTGTTTGTGGCGATCTGCAATGCGCGCTCACCGGAGGGCGCCGCCAAGACGTCATAGTGCGGACGTAACAACCTGCCGAGAGCCCCCAGGTTAACCGCGTCGTCATCCACAATGAGTACAGTGGCCCTCTGCGCAGCGTCCGTCGGGGGGCCATTAGTATTGGAAGTTTGCACAAAGTCTCTCCATGACCTGCAAAGCTGGTACTTAGTGTAGTCGTAACCGATGGAGGCTGTTTCGCAGGGCGCTCGTCCAATCGCAGCGGGCGAGTGGGCGCAACCTCGAATCGGCCAGTGAGTATTGATACAAAGGGGGTGGACGCTATCCGTCCGTTGGGTGGGGACCGTGCGGCGCCGTAGATTTATGATTTAACATAATATACATTATGCGCAAGTCAGGAATGCCGCGAGTCGGGCCGGGAGCCTGCAATCATTAGGGATATCAGCACGATGTAGCCGCCCCAGTCATTCCACTGAGACTCATTATCAACCTATTGTTTTTATTAAATAAACATGGCGTCTAATGTCGTATATATGATTTAGATTCGCGACGAATTACTCTATAATGCCAACTTTACCAATCCCGCACCGCTGAGATGGCTGAGATAAAACAAAAGATCGACCCACAGTATCTCCGGAACTTCGTGCCGATATCGGAACTGACGCACGACAATCTGCAGGAATTGGCTCGGAATACCTTCGTCGAACAACTGGCGGTTGGCCATGCCCTTTTCAACAAGGGCGAGCACGACAATCGTTCCTTCTATGTCTTGACGGGCGAAATCGAGCTGGATGGCGGCGACGGCCAGACAAAGATCATCACCGGCGGCACGGCAACGTCACGTTTCCCGCTCGATCATCACCGTCCGCGTCAGGCTACCGCCAAGGCACGCACACCGGTTCAGTATTTCTATGTCGACAACAATCATATGGATCTGTTGCTGACCTGGGACCAGAACGCCAGCTATATGGTTTCCGAGATTGACGAGAACGATACTGCAATCGACGAAGGCGATTGGATGACGCACATGCTGCGCTCCAGTATTTTTCACCGCATTCCTGCATCGAATATCCAGGCGATGTTCATCAAGATGGAACCGAAGCCGGTACGGACCGGCGATGTTGTGATTCGGCAAGGGGATGATGGTGATTACTATTACTATCTGAAGCAGGGCCGTGCCGTGGTCACCCGTGTCACCAAGACCGGTCAAACCATCAAATTGGCCGAATTGGAACCAGGCAGCAGCTTCGGTGAGGAGGCGCTGATTTCGAATACCAAGCGTAACGCAAATGTGACCATGCTCAGCGACGGTGTCCTGATGTGCCTGGCCAAAGCAGACTTCGCTTCGTTGCTCAAGGAGCCCGTGCTGCAAAGTGTCGGATATGACAAGGCACAGCAGATGGTAGACCAGGGCGCGGCACTTCTCGATGTGCGGCTGGATAGCGAATATAAGAATACGGCGTTACCTGGCAGCATCAATATTCCACTGTATCTTCTCCGACTCAAGGCACCCGCCCTCGATCGCAATAGAAAATATGTTGTCTATTGCGACACCGGGCGCCGCAGTTCCTCGGCGGTGTTTCTGCTCACGGAGCGCGGCTTTGACGCGTACGTGCTGGACGGCGGTCTGATGGCCATTAAGCAGACGGCATAGACGCTGGTAGTGACTGGCGATTCAGCGGAACAGTAGGCGGATAGAGTCTATTTCCTGATTGCCTTCCAGGCGGCATGCGCGCGTTTCAGTTGCCGCCGCTATTCAAGCCGGAACAAGCGAGAAAAATTTGCGCTGGTGAGGGCCGTTATTTCATCCACACTGACGTCTCTCAACTCCGCCAACCGCGCCGCAACGTACGCTACGTATGCCGGCTCGTTTGGCTTGCCGCGATGAGGAACCGGCGCCAAATAAGGCGCATCGGTCTCGACCAGCAGGCGCTCGCCGGGAACACGTTTTGCCACATCGCGCACCTGGGCTGCGTTATTAAAAGTCACAATGCCGGAAAAGGATATATAGAAGCCAAGATCGAGCGCCCGTCTCGCCGTGTCCCAGTCGTCGACAAAACAATGCATAACGCCGCCGACGGCGTCTGCGCCCTCTTCCCGCAAGATATCGATCGTATCGGGCTGTGCATCGCGGCTGTGTATAACGAGCGGTTTTTCGATAGCCCTCGCTGCCTGTATGTGCCGTCGGAAACGCTCGCGTTGCCACTCGAGGTCGCCGTCGCTGCGGAAATAATCGAGACCGGTTTCCCCGATGCCGATAACCTTGCTGTCTTGTGCGGCCGCAATCAACTCATCGACCGACGGCTCGTGTCCTGAACGCTCATTCGGATGTACGCCAACGGTGGCAAATACGTTGTGGTAGCGGTGTGCCAGTGCCAATACATCCGGCATGTGTTCCCAATCGATACAGACGCAAAGCATGCGCCCAACGCCATTTTCGGCTGCTGCGGAAAGAGCGGCATCGAGATGACCGTCATAGGGGGACAGGTCAAGACGGTCGAGGTGGCAATGGGAATCGACGAGCATAGGGGATATGACGATGGGCGAGATGGAAACGGCGGAGCCTCGGCGTTCGTGCCGGGCGGCTTACATGGTGTGGGTTGGGCGATCGGATTTGAGTGCGCCGGCAAGGTAGGTTTCAATCTTATTGCGAACCGTGCCGCCGTCCTGCTCGCTGAATTGCACGCCGATACCGGCTGCCCGGTTACCCTGCGCGCCCTTCGGCGTAATCCAGACGATCTTGCCGGCGACCGGCAGTTTCTCTTTCTCTTCCATCAAGGTCAGCAGCATAAACACCTCATCCCCCAACTGATAATCTTTGTTGGTCGGGATGAACAGGCCCCCATTCTTAATGAACGGCATATAGGCCGCATATAGCGCACTTTTATCCTTAATGGTCAGGGACAGTATGCCCTGTTTGGCGATCGGTGCCTTATCCATATGCTCTTTATCTCGTT
Organism: uncultured Thiohalomonas sp.; assembly: GCA_964421235.1. Taxonomy (GTDB): domain Bacteria; phylum Pseudomonadota; class Gammaproteobacteria; order Thiohalomonadales; family Thiohalomonadaceae; genus Sulfurivermis. Next base: position 13,358 of record CAYQWR010000030.1, read on the forward strand.
ATTGCCGCTCGACACGCCGCGAGCTGCTCCATCCCAGCAGAAGCTCCTCACATACCAGCTGGGAATTCAGCTGTCCGCGCATCAGGCGCAATGTCTCATGCAGGCGTTCCAATTGCTGGAACAGGTCAGCTAAGTCTACATGCTCCGTCAACGCTTGCAAACGCTCTCGAAGATCGGGATTCGACAACTGTGCGGAAGATCCCGCAATCCGCAATCGCACCATATCGGCGTACCAACCGGCCACTGTCCACAGCATATCGGTAGTGACAAATTGGCCCCATTCGGCCGCAACGGCAACTGGGTCTTTACGGCACTCTGCCGTGGCGACGAAATCGTCGAATAGTGTCCGGCGCCGCTCGACGGCGCCCTCCTCGGCCATGGCGCGGGCACGCAACGGTGCGCCTCCGGCGATGGCCAGCGTCAGGGTCGCCTGCCCGCTATCGCCAAGTTGAGTCGCCAGCCAATCCAAGGCGGCGCCGGTGTGTTGCGGCGGAAATAGCAGTTGTTGGCAACGACTGCGGATGGTAGGGAGCAGCATGGCGGGACGCGATACCAGCAGCAACAGCACCGTCCCCGCGCTGGGTTCCTCCAGCGTTTTGAGTAGGGCATTGGCGGCATTAGCGTTCATCCGCTCGGCAGGCTCGATAATCGCCACCCGGCCGCGGCCGTATTGCGGGGTCAGCGTCTGGTTCGCCACCAACTCACGGATCGCCCCGACCGTGATCTCTTTGCCTGCGTCCGGCGGCTGGGTCAGATGGAAATCGGGGTGGTTGCCCGCCTGGAACAATCGACAGCTGCGACACTGGCCGCAGGGCTCGCCGTCACGGCCGGGATGTTCGCACAACAGCGATTCGGCCAGGCGCCGGGCAAAATCGAGTTTGCCGACGCCGGCAGGTCCGCTCAAAAGAAGCGCATGCGGCAGGCTCGCGGCGCTGCGGCGCTGTTGCAATGCCTGCCACTGGGCCTGCTGCCACGCATAAGGTGCCGCCGTTTTCATCACAGCCCCCCGGCGGCAACATAATCGGCAAGCACTTCATCGAGTGCCGTCTGAACCTGCGCCAGCGGCCGGCCGGCGTCGACAATGCGAAACCGGGCCGTGTCACATTCGGCACGCGCCAGATAGGCGGCGCGTACGTGCTGAAAAAATGCCAGCTGCTCGCGCTCAAAGCGATCGGGTGCGCTGCGCTGGCCTGCGCGCGTCAGGCCTTGCTCCACCGGCAGGTCCAGCAAGATGGTCAGGTCGGGTGCCAAACCGCGTTGCACCCATTGTTCCAGCATCGCGATCCGCGCGTTATCGATGCCGCGTCCGCCGCCCTGATAGGCGTAGGTGGCGTCGGTAAAGCGGTCGCACAGCACCCATTTGCCTTGCGCCAGCGCCGGCCGGATCAATTCAGCGAGGTGCTGGGCGCGCGCCGCAAACATCAACAGCAGTTCGGTGTCGTCCGCCATGGCCGTTTGCCGGTGGTCGAGCAACAACGCGCGGATATCCTCGCCCAACGGAGTGCCGCCGGGTTCCCGGGTCAGGACGACATCCTTTCCGGCCTCCTGTAACCGACGTCGGATATGTTCGAGATTGGAGCTCTTGCCGGCGCCTTCACCGCCCTCCAAGGTAATAAAACGTCCGCGCATGCCTGGGTCCGATAGGGAAATACGGTTCATGCTACCACAGCCGCGGGCGTGGAATACCTCACGCAGCGGGTGTCGCTTCCCATTGTTTCAGCAGGTCGTCCAACCCCTTCTTGAGATTCTTCATCGCTTCCGGCGCCTCGATCTCGACCACCTGCTCCACTACCCACTTATTCTCTTTTCCGCCCATAATCTCCTCGATATTCTGGGCCAGGAAGCGCAGCGCCTGATAGCTGCTCTGCCCGTCGACGAATTCGAATTCCGCATAGGCGTCCAAGTGGCCGTTGACCTTTTCGATGAAACCGCTGCGATAATCGCCGGGGCCGAAATCCTCCGTCAGATTGTCGACCATGGTCTTGACCAGATGCTGCGCCATGGCGCCGACGAAGCGTTGCCGCTGCTCGTCATCGAGCCGGCTGTAGACCAGGCGGTCGCTCAGTTGCAGCAGGAAGATCGCGAATTCGCCGACCACGGCCAGTAATTTTGCCTGGGAGCCAAAATTGAAACCGGCGGAATACATCTTATCGGCCCGCTCCTGTGCGGCACGCCAAGCGATAAATCCCATGACGCTCGCTGCCTCTTCCAGCGTTTTCGGCGCCCCCTTTTTGTGCCACTTGCTTTTGACGCGCACTAAAACCACCTCGATTGCCGCATGCACCGTATTCCGCGCCGGACTGATTGGCAACGACGCACGGTCATGCTAGGGTTAGTAATGTTAAGTATTTTACTCAAGTATTATTCCGGAACCAAGCCCCATGGGCGTTTGTCGTAAAGGTTCGATATGAATGCCGATCTTCACACCCTGGCAGCCCAGGTGCAATACAACTGCCATATCTCCGACGCGCGCCATGCCCGTAACTACTCCTTATGCATCTATCTGCTGAAGATGCGCGAGTATTTCCGCTGGGAAATGGGCTACGGCTACGACGAGCGTCTGCCGGAAAAGCAACTCGGCGAGTGGCTGGTGGAGCGGGAACGGATGTGGGCCGATCTCGAGGAGATCGATTATCGCCCGCTGCAGTTCGGTGGGCATCGCATGCCGCCGTTCGAATCCTCCTCCATCAACGAATTTCTGGTTCCCACCGGCCTCGTCTACAGCGGCGGCTACGGCGGTCTGGCAAAACCCCATTTTTTTCTGGCGGAATTGAACCGTGTCGAACAGCGGCACGACCACAGCATCTATATCACGGGCAAGGAGTATGCGCGCGACATTACGGCCCCGCCTGCGATGACCCAGGACGGTCTGGTTTTTGTCCGGCGCGAGTCGCTGCGCCGCATGCTTTGGGAAAAGATCGAAGAGTGGCGCTGGCGCCCCCAAGACAACGCCATGGGCCGCGCCTTGAAGTTCTATCCGCTCGATCAGCACCTGGCGCAGGCGCTTGATGCGATGACCGACGGCGAGATTGAGACCCTCATTCTGCACGAGTTGGGGGAAGCCGAAGCGGGAGCGCTGTTGGGATCACTTTGGGAATCGATGCTGAATGCGCTGTGGCACACGCGTGCGGAACATGCTGCGCGCGCCGTTCGCGACCACCTGGCCGATTGCCTCACTACCTTACCGACGTTATTGCAGGAGGCACGGATTGCGTCGCTCCATTTCTATTTCGCCAATCTCACGGGAATGCGTCAGGCCTTGTTTCCCATGCTACAGGCGGCATATCGGGCATGGCATGACGACGGCGATGTCGCGCCGCTGACGGAGGCGGTCAAACGCGGGCGGGATCACTGGCTGGCTGTCACGCAGCGCATGCTGGCGCAGTACGACGGAACGGATGAAGGCGCCGCCGAGCGGCTGGACGGAATGTTGGATGAAATAAAGCTATAACCAACGACGCCCGCGTTTGCGGGCGTCGTTGCAACGATTAATAACCGCCCTTGCGCCGCGTCTCGGGCAGGCCGGCGATCTTCGTCGCCTGCTTGGACGGTTGCATCGGGAACAGTTCATACAGATCCTTGGACTGCACGGCGGTGCCCCATTTGTCGGACATGGCCTTGACGAGGTTGCGATCGTTTGGCTGGTTGCCGCCGTTATTGATGTATTCGTCGCGCAGATAGTTGATCAAGTCCCAGGACTTCTCGGTCAGGGTAACGTTCTCGTTGGCGGCGATAACCTGAGCTACCTCCTCGTTCCAATCCTCGATGTTGGCCAGGTAGCCGTTCTTGTCGGCCTCAACGGTATTGCCGTTCACTTCATAGGACATTACTACTCTCTCCTCAAGTTGTTTCAAGTATTAAGGGGAACCATCTATTTATTTAGTAACTTTCTTAATTGACTTATGCGGGATAAACACGCCGCACCCCATTCCGCGGTGAGGACCGATACCCCGTTCTTGAAGTCTGACCGCATCTTCGGGTTGCAGATCGGCAACCATCAGGCTGCGCGTAAACAGCAATCCTTCCGGCGTCTGCAAACAGTTCTGTTTACCGGCCAAAATCTTCTTGAAATGCACATCCATGTCCCGCAGTTGCCGCGCAACGTCAGCGATAAACTGCTCTTCGTCCTGATCCTCCGCCGCCGCCACGTAACGGGCATAGAGCGTCGGATTGGTGCTGAGAAGCGTCACCTTGGCTTCACCCACCCGCATCGGATGGCCCGCGACATCGAGCAGCGAACCGCTCAGGGCTCGCGCATTTTCCACCTGATTCAGGGGGAGACGCAAGGTCAACTTCGTTCGCCGCGATAGATAGAGCTCATCGTCGGCGCCGGATGGACGCTCCCAGCCGTTGCCCGAGTCGGCCACGTGAATCACGTGCAACCCTGTCTGCTCATCGTCGGCGCCAAACCAGGGCAATACCTGTTGAACGGCACTGAACAACGCGTAGGCATGATCGACCGGCAGGCTCTTGCAATCGATACTGAACACCAGATCAACAACGTTGTCCGGAACGACAAACTCCAGATTCTCTTTTTCCTCTTGCCAATACATGGTCATGCCGCGGGGAGCCGGCTGCGGAGCAGTTCGCGATCGTACCACCAACCTTCCGGCACCAGGGTATCGAGGATCTTGCCCAAGCGCGGCAACACCTTGCCGGGGTCGTTCAGCTCAAGACGTTCCACCCAGAAGTCGAATATCTCCTTGTTATCGACCACCTCGCTGTGCTTTTTTGCCACCTCGGCGAGCATGCTGGCGGTAAAGAACTGCAGCTCCTCGCGCTGCTTGTCTCGTGCCCGTAATTCGACCAAATAGGCGGCGGCCGCCGCCGGGATTGCGGCGGCGTCGGTTTTCGGCGGCGTCTCGTCGACCAGATGTTTCAGCATCAAGACCGACACCTCCGGATCGATGGGGTACGTGACGCCAAGCCAAACGCCGTGGACCAGCGCCTTCAGGGCATCGTCCTTTTCCGCCTGATAGATGATGTTGCACGCATGCACCGCCGGCTCCCACGATTCGCTGTCGAGCGCCTGCCGCAGGGCTTCATGGCCCCGCTCCCATGCCTCGTTCTTGCGCTCCAGGTCGAGCAGCAGATAACCCGCCTCGTTGGTCAGCTCCAGGCGTTGTGCCGGTGGCGCCGTCTCCTGCAGTGCGGACAGCTGGGCCAGAACCTCCTCCAGCCGTTCCTCCTCCATCTGCGTGGGGCGAATGGCGTCGGTGGCGCAGTCGGCGTCGCCCAGGAAGGCTTCTTGTTCCATCTGCAAATATTTCACGTGTCGTACCTATATAGAGTATTGGGTGGGGCGCACTGTCACGACGTAAAGGTGGCTTCCAGCCGATCTTCCCAGTTCTCCGGGGTATCATCGTAGGTCGGTTTGATGTCGATGCGAAAGAACATCTCGCCCTTGGCCCGCTGCTGTACCACTTCCAACAATTGTTCGAAGGATTCCAGTTGCGGATTCTGGATCATCACCTCACTTAAATAGAGCATCGCTCGCCTCTTAAATATGTCGATTGCTATCTAATATGGTGGCTTATACGGCGCCCGTTCAAGTAGCGCCATGGTCGGAGCCCCCATTCGCCGGCGGTACGGAATTCGGGCAATCGGGATAACACCGGATGGCGGGTATTGAATCGCACGAATCGCGTCTATGACAAGCACGGATCTGTGATGGGGCGCACGGCAAGCACTGCGGTGGGTTCGGGACCCAATGCTGGCAGATGACTTTATATATGCCATGTAACTGCATGTTTTATTTATATTAAAATATATGTTAATGCACTTATAAACCATAAGAGGATGTGGTTTTATATATCCCATTAAGGATAGTCATATCCCCCCCCTCTCCCCCATCGGAAGGATATTTTGCTTTATAATGAACTTCTAAACTTCGCTCCTTGT
>CAYQWR010000031.1:0-3274 GCA_964421235.1 uncultured Thiohalomonas sp.
CCTTCACCTTCGACGGCGACACCCCCGGCGATGCGCGCAAGGCGGTGCGCACCCGCGGCGACATCGTCGTCTCCAATCCGGACATGCTGCACCAGGGGATCCTGCCGCACCACACCAAGTGGGCGCAGTTCTTCGAGAACCTGCGCTACGTGGTGGTGGACGAGACCCACACCTACCGCGGCGTGTTCGGCTCCCACGTGGCCAACGTCTTCCGCCGCCTGCGCCGCATCTGCCGCTTCTACGGTAGTGACCCGGTGTTCGTCTTCGCTTCGGCCACCATCGCCAATCCCCAGGAGCTGGCGCAGCGGCTGATCGACGACGAGGTCGCCGCCATCACCGAGAGCGGTGCGCCCCAGGGCGAGCGCCATCTGCTGCTGTGGAACCCGCCGGTGATCAATCCCGACCTCGGCATCCGCGCCTCCAACCGTTCGCAGACCACCCGCATCGCCCGCCACGCCCTGCGCATGGGCCTGAAGAGCATCGTCTTCGCCCGCAGCCGGCTGATGGTGGAGGTGCTGACCAAATACCTGAAGGACGTGTTCGACAAGGATCCGCGCAAGCCGGCGCGCATCGCCGCCTACCGCGGCGGTTACCTGCCCAACGAGCGGCGCGACACCGAACGCAAGCTGCGCGGCGGCGGTCTTGACTGCGTCATTTCAACTTCCGCCCTGGAGCTGGGCGTTGACATCGGCGCGCTCGATGTCTGTGTGCTCAACGGCTATCCCGGCACCGTCGCCGCCACCTGGCAGCGCCTCGGTCGCGCCGGCCGCCGCCTGCGTCCGGCCCTCGGCGTGCTGGTCGCCTCCAGCGAGCCGCTGGATCAATACATCGTGCGCAATCCCGAGTTTTTCCTCGGCGCCTCGCCCGAGGAGGCGCGCATCGATCCGGACCAACTGCTGATCCTGCTCGACCACGTGCGCTGCGCCGCCTTCGAACTGCCGTTCCAGCAGGGCGAACGCTTCGGCAAAGAGGATCTGCAAGAGCTGCTCGCCTACCTGGAGGAGCAGGGGATCATCCACCGCGAGGGCGAGCGCTGGCACTGGAGCGCCGACAGCTATCCGGCCAACAGTGTCTCGTTGCGCTCGGTGGCCGAGGGCAACTTCGTGGTGGTGGACATCAGCGACGGCGGCCAGAGCATCGTCGCGGAGGTGGATTACTCCAGCGCGCCGATGACCCTGTACGAAGGGGCCATCTACATGGTGCAGGCCGCGCCCTATCAGGTGGAAAAGCTCGACTGGGAAGGGCGCAAGGCCTTCGTGCGCCGCACCCGCGCCGACTACTACACCGATGCCATCGACTACACGCGCCTGAAGATCCTCGACCGCTTCGACGGCGCGCAGCAGGGGCAGGGCGCGAGCGCTCACGGCGAGGTGCACTTGGTGCGGCGTATCGCCGGTTACAAAAAGATTCGCTACTACAGCCACGAGAACATCGGCTACGGCAACATCAATCTGCCGGACCAGGAGATGCACACTACTGCGGCGTGGTGGCAGGTGGAGCCGGAAGCGCTGGAAGAGGCCTTCCCCAGCCGCCAGCAGGCCCTAGACGGTTTCCTCGGCGCCGCCTACGCCATGCATCACGTCGCCGCCCTGCGCATGATGGCCGAGCCGCAGGACCTGGGGCGCGCCGTGGGCGACGGCGAGGCGCAGTGGTTCGCCACCGTCGGCAGCAACGGCCGCGGCCAGATGCGCGATGCGCGCGGCGATGCGCTCAATCCCGATGGGGAGACACGGTTCCGCCCGGCGGTGTTTCTCTACGACAACTATCCCGGCGGCGTCGGTCTCTCGGCGCCGCTGTTCGATCGCCGCGGCGAGATCGTGCGCGACACATGGCGACTCATCGACGCCTGCGATTGCAAACACGGCTGCCCCAGCTGTGTCGGGCCGATCCTCGCCTCGGACGAGGTGCGCGGTTATTCGCCCAAGCAGGCGGCGCTCAAGGTGCTGGCGCTGATCGATGGTCATGAGTCTTAAGGCGCGCCTGCAATCGCTGCAACGCCAGACCGGCGTCGTTCCTGCGGCGACACTGCCGTCGCCATCGGTCGCCGAACGTCTGGCCCGCCGTGGTCGGCGCAATCAAGGCGTCGATCCGACAGTGCTGGCCGAACAGGCCGGCGGCCGTCTCATCGCGCCGGCGCTGATCGAGGTTGTACGCCGTTTCCCCATCGACGACTATCACGGCCACATGGCGCTTAAGCGCATTGCCGAAACACCACGGGCGCTGCCCGAGGCAAACGACATCGATCCTCACCGTTTGGTCTTCCTCGATACCGAAACCACCGGCCTTTCCGGCGGCAGCGGCACCGCCGTCTTCATGCTCGGCCTGGCGCGTCTCGAACCCGATGCACTGGTGGTGCGCCAGTTCACCATGACCGCCTTCAGCGGCGAGGCCGCGCTGCTGGAGGCGGGCGAAGCGTGGCTGCAAGATGCCGAGGGGATCGTCAGCTTCAACGGCAAGAGCTTCGACCTGCCGCTGCTGGTCACCCGCAATCGCATGCACGGCCGGCGCACGCCCTACGAAAAGCTGTTCCACCTCGATCTGCTGCACGCCACGCGCCGCGCCTTCGCCACGCGCTGGAACGACTGTCGCCTGGTGACCGCCGAACAACGGCTGCTCAACTTCCATCGCAGCAACGATCTGCCGGGCAGCGAGGCGCCGGCCGCCTGGCTGCGTTATCTGCATACGGGAAACGGCGATGACCTGCTGCGGGTGGTGGAGCACAACGTCTGGGACCTGGTGTCGCTGGCGGCGCTGTTGCCGGCGTTAAGCAAGGCACATGAGGAACCGCACGATTGCGGCGCCGACGTCGTCGCGCTGGCGCGTGCCTGGATCAAGAACGCGCAGGAAGAGAGGGCGGTGGCGTTGCTGGAATCGGCTGGCGCAGCACTTTCCGCCAACGGGCGGCTGCTGCTGGCGAGTCTCCACCGCCGTAACGGCGCATGGAGCGAGGCGCGTGCACTATGGGAACCCCTGGCGGCACGCGGCAGCCAGGAGGCGATCGAGTCGTTGGCGAAATATTTCGAACATGTCACCGGAGAATTGGATCAGGCGCTGACGCTCGCGATGCGCTTATCTTCGGGAATGGCGCGACAACGCCGCATGGAGCGTATTCTGCGGAAGAAATCAAACCGGGGATTGTGGACCGTGTAGGATGTGGTGAGGCACGAACCGCATCGATCGCGATTGCGGTACGAATGATGCGGTTCGCGATGCTCACCACATCCTACATTGTTTCGTCCCGTGATCCCCGTGGTTAATGCGTTTTTGCTTTAGG
>CAYQWR010000031.1:3374-18702 GCA_964421235.1 uncultured Thiohalomonas sp.
GGGAACAGAACCAGACCCGGTAGGATGTGGTGAGGAACGAACCGCATCGATCGCGGCACGAATGATGCGGTTCGCGTTGCTCACCGCATCCTACATTGGTTCACGCAAATAGCCGTCGCTTGAGTCCCGCCTGTTGCAGGATGGTGGTCGAGATCTCCTCGATCGACATGTTGGTGGTATTGAGGTAGCGCACGTTCTCGGCGCGATAGAGACTCTCCACCGCATCCACTTCCAATTGGCATTGCGTTGAGGTGGCGTAGCGGCTGTTGGGCCGCCGCTCGCTGCGGATCTGCTGCAGGCGATCGGGGTCGATGGTAAGACCGAAAAGTTTGTCGCGGAACGGCTGCAACGGTTTGGGCAGTTGGCGACTGTGCAGGTCTTCGTCGGTGAGCGGATAGTTGGCGGCGTGGATACCGAATTGCAGGGCCAGGAACAGGGAGGTCGGCGTCTTGCCGCTGCGCGATACACCGATCAGGACGATATCCGCCGTCGGATAGTTCTTGGTGCTGACGCCGTCGTCGTTGTTGAGCGCGTAGTTGAGCGCCTCGATGCGCGCCATGTAGTTGGCGAAGTTGCCGATGCCGTGGGAGCGGCCCATCACGTGAGCCGCCTTGACGCCCAGCTCCAACTCCAGCGGGGCGTTGAAGGCGTCGAAGAAATCCAATAACAGCCCTTTGCACTCGCGCCGCAGCTGCTCCAGCAGTTCCGCGTTCACCAGGGTGCTGAAGACGATGGGGCGCACGTGCTCCTCCTCCAGCACTGCATTGATGCGTTCGATCGCCTCGCTCATCTTCTCCGGCGTATCGAGAAAGGGGAGACGGGTGAAGCCGAATTCGATGCCGTCGAACTGGGTCATCATGCTGCGGCCCAGGGTCTCGGCGGTAATGCCGGTACGATCGGAAACGAAAAATACGGGGCGATGCTGCATCTGTTGGTCACCGGATGGAGGACTAACTACATAGTCTCACCGCAGAGACGCTGAGGACGCGGAGGCTTATAAATGGCTGCCGGATGCCGCTGCGCTCTATCCGGCCTACATTGTCATTTCTCTGCGTCCTTTGCGTCTCTGCGGTGAATAGCCTTTTATTTCCCCTGTTTGCCGGCGATGTAGAGCCAGGTGTCGACGACGGTGTCGGGGTTGAGGGAGACGCTGCCGATCCCCTGTTCCACTAGCCATTCGGCGAGGTCGGGGTAGTCGGACGGACCCTGGCCGCAGATGCCGATGTATTTGCCCTTGGCGCGCGCCGCCTGGATCGCCATGCTCAGCAGCTTCTTCACCGCCGGGTTGCGTTCGTCGAACAGGTGGGCGACCAGCGACGAGTCGCGGTCGAGGCCGAGGCTGAGCTGGGTCAGGTCGTTGGAGCCGATGGAGAAGCCGTCGAAGTAGTCCAGGAACTCGTCGGCCAGTATGGCGTTGGAGGGGATCTCGCACATCATGATGACGCGCAGGCCGTTCTTGCCGCGTTCCAGGCCGTTGGCCGCCAGCAACCGGATCACCTCGGCCGCCTCTTCCAGGGTGCGGCAGAAGGGGATCATCACCTCGACGTTGGTCAGCCCCATTTCGTCGCGCACCTTGCGCAGGGCGCGGCACTCCAGTTCGAAGCAGGGGCGGAAGTCTTCGGAGACGTAGCGCGAGGCGCCGCGGAAGCCGATCATCGGGTTCTCTTCGTGCGGCTCGTAGCGATCGCCGGCCAGCAGGTTGGCGTACTCGTTGGACTTGAAGTCGGACATGCGCACGATCACCGGCTTCGGATTGAAGGCGGCGGCGAGGGTGGCGATGCCCTCCACCAGCTTCTCCACGTAGAACTCCACCGGGTCGCTGTAACCGGCCATGCGTTTGCGGATCGCGGCCTTGATCTCCTCGGGCTGACTGTCGAACTCCAGCAGCGCCTTGGGATGGACGCCGATGGTGGAGTTGATGATGAACTCCAGGCGGGCGAGACCGACGCCGGCGTTGGGGATGCCGGAGAATTCGAAGGCGTGGCTGGGGTTGCCGACGTTCATCATGATCTTCACCGGCAGATCCGGCATCTTGCCGGCGTCGGCGCGCTGGATCTCGAAGTCGAGCTTGCCGCCGTAGATGTTGCCGGTGTCGCCCTCGGCACAGGAGACGGTGACGTCCGAGCCGCTCTTGATGCGCTTGGTGGCGTCGCCGCAGCCGACTACGGCGGGGATGCCCATCTCGCGGGCGATGATGGCGGCGTGGCAGGTGCGGCCGCCGCGGTTGGTGACGATGGCAGCGGCGCGCTTCATGATCGGTTCCCAGTCGGGGTCGGTCATGTCGGTGACCAGCACGTCGCCGGGCTGCACCTCGCCGATCTCGCTGACGTCCATGATCACCCGCGCCGGTCCGGCGCCGATGCGCTGGCCGATGGCGCGGCCGGTGGCGACCACCTCGCCCTTTTCCTTGAGGCGATAGCGCTCGATCATCTGGCCGTTGCTGCGGCTCTTGACCGTCTCGGGGCGCGCCTGCACCACGTAGAGCTTGCCGTCGTTGCCGTCCATTGCCCACTCGATATCCATCGGCCGCCCGTAGTGTTTCTCGATGGTCACCGCGTGCTGTGCCAGCTCTTCGAGTTGGGCGTCGTTGAGGCAGAACTCGCTGCGTTTCGCGACCGGCACGTCAACGGTCTTGATGGTCTTGCCCTGTTCGGTGCTGTCGCTGTAGACCATCTGGATCAGCTTGCTGCCCAGCTTGCGGCTGAGCACGGCGTGTTTGCCGGCGGCCAGGGCCGGCTTGTAGACGTAGAACTCGTCCGGGTTGACCGCACCCTGCACCACGGTCTCACCCAGGCCGTAGGAGCCGGTGATGAACACCGCGTCGCGGAAGCCCGACTCGGTGTCGAGGGTGAACATCACGCCGGAGGCGGCCAGGTCGGAACGGACCATGCGCTGGATGCCGGCGGACAGCGCCACCTCGTGGTGGGCGTAGTTCTTGTGCACGCGGTAGGAGATGGCGCGATCGTTGTAGAGCGAGGCGAACACGTGGTGAATGGCGGTTAGCACGTTGTCCAGTCCGCGCACGTTGAGATAGGTCTCCTGCTGGCCGGCGAAGGAGGCGTCGGGCAGGTCCTCGGCGGTGGCGGAGGAGCGCACCGCCACGGCGATCTCGCCGCCCGCCTGTCCCACCATCTTGCCGTAGGCGGCGGTGATGGCGGCGTTGAGGGATTCGGGGAAGGGGGTATCGATGATCCACTGGCGGATCTCGGCGCCGGCGCGCGCCAGCTCCTCCATGTCGTCGATGTCGACCTTGTCGACGCGGGCGTTGATGCGTTCGGCCAGGTGGCCGTGGCGCAGGAACTCGCGATAGGCGGAGGCGGTGGTGGCAAAGCCGTCGGGGACGCGCACGCCGGCGGCGGAGAGCCCCCGGATCATTTCGCCCAGGGAGGCGTTCTTGCCGCCCACCCTTGCGACGTCGTCCATGCCGAGATTTTCGAACCAGATTACGCGTTCGTCCACTGTTTCACCCCTTTGCTCGGTTGGCGTTTGAATAACTGAGTTCATCACCGCTCCCCTAAGGCCGGCACTGCCGGCGTCCCAGACTTGAATATCTTAAACGTTATATGGTGTCAGCGCTCTTCGCCATGCTCGCACGAGCCGGCGTCGCAGCTGCTGCATTCGCCGCTGCCGCAGCTGCCGCCCTCCCGATAGGCGCCGAATTCCGGATGGCGGCGGGCGAACAGCCGCGCCATGTGTTGCACCAGGACCCAGCCCAGCATCAGCAGCAGGATCACCACCATGGTGCTGATGATTTCGGTCAACATCTCACAGGCTCCCCAGGCCGCCGAAGCCCATGAAGGCGAGCGACAGGATACCGGCCAGCATCAGGCTCAGTGCCGCCCCCTGGGCGACCGTGGGCACGTTGGCCAGCAGCAACCGTTCGCGCAGTCCCGACATCAGCAGCAGCGCCAGGGTGAAGCCGACGCCGGCGCCGAGGGCGAAGGCCAGCGACTGGGCAAAGCTGTAATTGCGCATGGTCTGGAACAGCGCCAGTCCCAACACCGCGCAATTGGTGGTGATCAGCGGCAGATAGATGCCGAGGGCACGGAACAGGGCAGGACTGTATTTCTTCAGCGTCATCTCCACCAGCTGCACCGCCGAGGCGATGACGGCGATGTAGCTGATGAGCTGGAGGAACTCCATGTGGTAGTGCACCAGGATCAGATTGATTCCGTAGGCGCAGATCGAGCTGATCAGCATCACGAAGGAGGTGGCCAGACCCATGGACAGCGCCGTGTTGACCCGGCCGGAGACGCCGAGGAACGGACAGATTCCCAGGAACATCGCCAGCACGAAGTTGTTGATGACGGCCGACTGCAGAAAGATGAAGGTCAGCGATTCATTGTGCACGGGCCGTCTCCTCCTGCAAGGTGCCGACGCTGGCGGCGCGCTGCTTCAGCCAGTTGAACAGCAGCAGCCAGCCGCCCAGCACGAAGAAGCCGCCGGGCGGCAGCACCATCACCAGCCAGGGCTGGAAGTGGGCGCTGAACAGATGGACGCCGAACAGCGTGCCGCTGCCGAGGATCTCGCGCACCGCGCCGAGACACAGCAGGGCGAAGGTGAAACCGGCGCCCATGCCGGCGGCGTTGACCACCGAGCGCAGCACGCTGTTCTTCGAGGCGTAGGCCTCGGCGCGGCCGAGGATGATGCAGTTGACCACGATCAGGTCGACGAACACCCCCAGCACCTTGTAGATCTCCGGCGCGTAGGCCTGCAGCACGTAGGAGACGATGGTGACGAAGGTGGCGATGATCACGATGTAGGTGGCGATGCGCACCTCTTTGGGGATCAGGTAGCGCAGCATGGAGACCAGTGCGCCGGAGCAGACCAGCACGAAGGCGGTGGAGACGCCCATCACCAGGGCGTTGGTGGCGCTGCTGGTGACCGCCAGCGTCGGGCACATGCCGAGCATCATGACGAACACGGGGTTTTCCTTCCACACCCCTTCCCAGAAGGTGGAGAAATCGATGTTGGTGTCTGAGGTTTTCATGGCGGCGTTACCTCTGGGCCTCGATTTGCGCCAGGTGGCGCATCAGCACCGGCAGCAGGCTGCCGGTGCCGCGCCGCAGCGCGGTTCCGACGGCGGTGGAGCTGATGGTGGCGCCGGAGATGGCGTCGATCTGCCACGGGTGGCGCTTGGTCCCGTGCTTAACGGTGACGATGGGATGGGCGACGGCGCTGTCGTCCGGCTTCAGGCGCGCGTCCAGCGCCGTGAAGTTGGCGAGGAATTCGCTGTCCGTGGCCACCTTGGTGCCGAAGCCGGGGGTGTCGTGGTCCTGCAACACGCTGAGGCCGGTGATGCACTGGCACTTGGGGTTGTAGCCGTAGAGCAGGATGATCAGATCGGCGTAGCCGGGCGCCGCCGCCTTGCCGGCCAGGCCCAGCAGGCGGCCGTTGTGGTCGTAGCCGGCGTAGAAGCGGTTCTTGTCGCCGGCCTTGGCCAGGCGCACCGAGTCGCCGACCACGGCGTAGGTACGGATGGTGGCGGCCCCCGGTATTACCTGACGCACCGCCAGCTCCAACTGCTGCCGGTTGTAGTCGGCGATGGTGCCCTTGGTGGCCTCGTAGGCGGTGACGATCAACAGGCCGGAGATCATCGCCACCAGCCCCAGCACGCGGATCATCGCCGCGCTGCTGGTCTGGGCGGGGGCCAGGCTGTTGGGCGGGACACTCATGGCTTGCTCCGTTCGCGGCGCGCGCCGTAGACGCGCGGCTGGGTGATCAGGGCGATCAGCGGCGACAGGGCGTTGCCCAGCAGGATTGCGTACATCACCCCCTCCGGCAGGCCGCCGAAGTAGCGGATGATGACGGTGATGAAACCCATGATGCCGCCGTAGATCCAGACCCCGAGCGGGGTCAGCGGCGAGGCCACCATGTCGGTCGCCATGAACACGGCGCCCAGCATCAGGCCGCCGGAGAACAGCACGAACAGCGGCGTCGGGTAGTGGGCGCCGCCGAACAGGCGGAACGCCAGCGCGGTGAGCGCCGCGGTCCCCAGCATCGCCGCCGGGATGCGCCAGTCCATCATGCGCCGCACCGCCAGGTAGCCGCCGCACACCAGGATCAGCAGCGCCGAGGTCTCGCCGGCGGAACCGGCGCTCATGCCGGTAAACAGGTTCGAGGTGCTGACGATGATGCCTTGGAACTTCCACAGGCCCAGCGGCGTGGCGCCGCTGAAGGCGTCGACCGCGTGGTGGCTCCAGGCCGCCACCGATGGCGGGGTCATGAAGGGAGCGGTGAAGGTGGAGGGGATGAATTCCCAGAACCGGCCCGGCGCCAGCGGCGGCGTCCAGGTGGTGATGGCCACCGGGAAGGCCGCCTGGACGAAGGCGCGTCCCACCAGGGCCGGATTGAACACGTTGAAGCCGAGGCCGCCGAACAGCACCTTGCCCAGGGCGATGGCGATGAAGCCGGCCACCACGCCCATCCACAACGGGAATCCCGGCGGCAGGGTCAGGGCCAGCAGCAGGCCGGTGATGGTGGCGCTCCAGTCGCGCAGGGAGTTGGGTCTGTCGCCGGCGCGGTTGAACAGGTGTTCGGTGAGCAGGCAGCTGGCGGTGACGGTCAGGATCAGCGCCAGGGCGCTGACGCCGAAGTCGTAGACCGCGAAGGCGGCGATGGGCAGCAGCGCAAAGACGACGTTGCGCATGATCTGCTCCACCGTCGGCGCCGCCTTGATGTGCGGCGAGGTGCGCAGCTCGATGGTGGGGCGCGGTTGGCTCATCAGGCGGCACGCTCCCGCAGGATCGATTTGGCGATGCGGAAGTACTGCACCAGAGGAATTGACGACGGGCAGACGAAGCTGCAGCAGCCGCATTCGATGCAGTCCTTCAGGTGAAAATCCTCGGCCATGACATCGTATTCGCGCTTGGCGGCGAGCAGTCCCAACTGCGACGGATTGAGATGGATGGGGCAGGCGGAGACGCACTGGCCGCACTTGATGCAGGGGTGCACCGTGCGCGACTGGCCGATGGCATCGTTGGAGAGCACCAATACGCCCGATACGCCCTTGGTCACGGGCACGTCGAGGGAGGCGGTGGCGCTGCCCATCATCGGCCCGCCGAGGATCACCTCGCCGGCGCTGCCGCTGAAACCGGCGTAGTCGAGGAGGTAACGCAGCGGGGTGCCGATGGGAACCAGATAGTTGCCGGGTTTTTTGACGCCGGGTCCGGCCACGGTCACCACCCGTTCGATGAGGCCGCGGCCGCGCGGCAGCAGCTGGCCCATGGCGGCGAGGGTGCCGACGTTGTTGACCACCACGCCGATGTGAAAGGTGTGGCCGCCTGACGGCACTTCGAGTCCCAGCAGGGAGGTGATCAGCATCTTCTCCGAACCCTGCGGATACTTGGTCTCCACCGCCTCGACGCTGATGCTGCCGTCGGCGGGCAGTCGGGCGCGGATCGCCTCGACCGCGTCCATCTTGTTGTCTTCCACGCCGATGACGGCGCGCCGGGCGCCGACCACGCGCATGGCGTAGCGGGTGCCGCGGATCAGGTCGTCGGTCTGCTCCAGCATCACCCGGTGATCGGTGGTGAGAAACGGCTCGCACTCGCAGCCGTTGACCACCAGCGTGTGAATCGTGTGCTCCGCCGGCACCTTGAGCTTGACGTGAGAAGGGAAGGCCGCGCCGCCGAGACCGACCAGGCCGCTCGCCTGCACCGCCTCGATAATGGCATCCGGCGCGAGCGCATCCACATCCTGTGGCTGGTCGCACAGCACCTCCTGATTGGAGGCCTCGTAGACCTTGATCACGATGGAGAGAACGCGCGGTCCCTGGGCGCTGGGCATCAATTCGATGGCCTCGACCACACCGGTGGCCGGCGCATGCTGCGGCACCGACATGAAACCGTCGGCTTGCGCGATCAACTGCCCGCGCAGCACCTCTTCGCCGACCTTGACCAAAGGCCGCGACGGCTTGCCGATGTGCTGCGCCAACGGCACGATCATGCGCGGCGCGAACGGCAGCCGCCGGATCGCCTTGTGCGCCGTGCCGTCTTTGTGTTCCTGCGGATGAACTCCGTGGGAGAAGCTCTTCCGTCCCAGCCAGCGTAATAGTGTCATCGCGTTGCCATACCCCAGCGCAAGAAAAATTTCACCGCAAAGACGCAATGTACGCAAAGTCAAAAGAGGTCACTGTGCCCTTTGTGCCCTTGCGGTGAAATTCTCGTGTTACGTACCCCTGTCGAGCGAAAAAAATTCCCTCCCCAACACGGGGAGGGACAACTTCTCGGAGGGAGCACCGAAATAAACCGTTATAAATCTCCTCAGTCATCGCGGCGGAGCCGCTCCTACACGTGTCCGGTGTCGTAGGAGCGCCTCT
Organism: uncultured Thiohalomonas sp.; assembly: GCA_964421235.1. Lineage (GTDB taxonomy): Bacteria > Pseudomonadota > Gammaproteobacteria > Thiohalomonadales > Thiohalomonadaceae > Sulfurivermis. The sequence goes on from CAYQWR010000031.1 coordinate 11,695, forward strand.
GGCGCGATGGTTGCTGCATCATCTAAACCCTCTATCGCGGCGGAGCCGCTCCTACTGGTATTTCGCTGCGCGTTGCAGCAGTTTTTCCACGCCGGTCTCGTTGGGGTTGAACGGGGTGCCGGGGTGGATGCAGCCGGCGGTGCATTTCTCCGCCGCCTTGACGACATCCTTGAACGGGCCGCCCTTGGGGTTGAGCACCACCGCCTGCTTCTGTTCGTTGTAGCCGAACAGGTTGGGGTTGAGGTTGGTGCATTCGTCGCAGGCGGTGCACTCGGGCGTGTCGATCCACACCGGCTCGTAATCGGCGGGCGCGGCGGCGCCGTTGCCGCCCGCTGCCGCAACGTGTGCGGCACCGTCGCCGTTGGCTGCCACCGCGCCGCCGGCCAGCATCGACATGTCGCCGGAGGCGGCCAGGGAGAGCAGGGTGGAGGAGAGCTTCTGCGCCATCTCCGCCTTGGTCTGCTGCACGATGGCATCGACGTCGACCTTCTGCTCCAGACCGGCGATGGACTTCATCTGGCGCCAGAACTGACGACGCTCTTCCGCCGATTTGACGATCTCGCGGGTGCACAGCACGCGGTTGAGACGATTCTTTGTGTCGACCGTCCAGATGTAGGGGAACTTGCCGTCGCGATCGTCCTCGTCCAGTTCGAGGAACTCGTGGAACGGCACCATCTCATCGCACCACGTTTCCGGCGGCGCCTTCTTGAAGTGCTTGCGGAAGCGGCCTTCGGTGAGCGCGAAGTCGGCGAAGGTCATGGGCACTTCGAGCTTGGCCGGCTTACCGTCGGCGTCGATATAGTCGAGGGTGTACATCGGCCAGTCGTCGTCCAGGGAAGGGTTGCCTTCCATGTCGAGACACTCGGCGAAGGTCTCGCCCTGGTCCGGATCGAAACGGAACAGCGGGTAGGCGCGCGATTCCACCGCCAGTTTCGCCTGGCGTCGGGAGGCGTCGTCGGCGACGCCGTGCTCCGGCTGGCAGGTGGCGTAGACATTGAACAGCGCCGGGCGGCGGCTGTTGAGACCGTCGATGTAGCTCTCCAGCAGATGGGTGACGTTGCTGGTGGCGCCCTGCATCACGTAGCTGGTGCGATGCGCCATGGCGATGAGCCCCATCTCTTTGCGGATCTCGGTCTTGCCCTTGATGTTCTTGCCGTAGGGCGACATCTCGGCCACCTGGCCGACGAAGGTGGAGGTGCAGGCCTGGCCGCCGGTGTTGGAGTAGACCTGGGTGTCGAGCACCAGCACCTTGATCGGCACGCCGGAGGCCAGCGCGCGCGACAGGTTCTGGAAGCCGATGTCGTACATGGCGCCGTCGCCGCCGACGGAGACGACGGGCGGGCAGAGCAGCCATTCGTCTTCGCTGAACTCGCGCCAGTTGAAGCTGCGGAACCAGGCGTCGTGGGTCTCGGCGTTGTATTTTCCGGCCAGCTCCAGCTCGGCCATGCGGATCGCCTTGAAGCCGTCGGCCATCTTCACCATGTGGCCTTCGAACAACCCCATCGCCATGGACGGGCTGTCCTGGAACAGGTGCGAGGCCCAGGGGAACGGATAGGGGTTGTAGGGATAGGTGGAACCCCACACCGAGGTGCAGCCGGTGGAGTTGACGATGCCCATGTCGGAGCGGCCGCTCTGGCTCGGTCCCTGCTCGTAGCGCCACTTCAGGTCGCGCAGACGGTCGAGCAGGTTGGTGGCCCAGCGCAGCCAGTCGCGGTCGATCACGGTCTTCTCGTGACCGGCGTCGAGGGTTGCCGACAGACCGGCCAGGGTCAGGTCGGTGCCGTTCACCTTGCGCACCGCCTCGTCGATGGCGACGACATTGGAGAGGTCGACCCCGGAGGCCAGCTTCAGGCGGATGTGCTGTTCCAGCTTGGCGATGAGATCGTCGAGCCTGGCCAGCTGTTTCTTCACCCGCGGCTGCATCAGTGCCGCGACGGTGCCGGTGAACAGATGGATGATGGTCTTCTCGCCGCAGCCGAGGCAGGCGCCGTCGCCGCACACCATGGAGCCGTAGTTGCGTTTGTCGAGCAGCATCGTCTCCAGCGCGCCGATCTTTTCGTCCAGATCGTCGATGCGGACGAAGTCGCTGTCGGTGGTGGGCAGGTCGAGCCAGAAGGCCCAGTTGCCGCGCATGCGCTCGATCGCCTCGTCGTTCTGCTGGGTGGCGACCAGGGCGTCGTCTGCGCACACGTCGACGCACTCCATACAGCCCTTGCAGGTGTAGGGGTTGACGGTGATGGAGAAGAGGCCGCCGCTGCCCTTGGCCTTCTTTTCGCGCGTGGACCAGTAGGGCTTGGTGACGGCGAATTCGAACCCGCCGATGGCGTCCATCAGCAGGCCGAACTCCTGCTCCAGCTTTTCGCGCTGCTCGTCCTGCAACTCGGACTCGGCCAGGGTTTCGAGGATCGCCTGGTCCAGCAGGTTGCGCGCGTTGGCGCTTTCGCCGGCGGCGTCGAGCAGGGCGCGCAATTTCTTCTCGACCTTGCGGCTCTCGCGGCGCAGATGCTGGGTCGGCGTGCCCTTCATCTCGATGTTGCCGATGGCGGTGTTGAATACCTCGGCGATGGTGTTGACCAGACCGGGGATCGCCGAGTCGGGACAGACGGTGTAGCAGTCGCCGCAGGCGGTGCAGTTCTCGGCCACCCACTTGGGATACTCGAAGCGGATCTGGGTCATGTCGCGGAACACGCCGGTGGCGGCCGGGATCAGCGACATGCCCTGGAACGGATCGGCCAGGTTGTCGGAGCCCTTGCCGCTGGCGTAGAACGAGGCGGTCTGTTCCCAGAAACGATGAATGTCGGCGACACCGCCTGCGCCGGCGGGCAGATGCTTGAACATCGCCGGCAGTGCGCTCTCCTTTTTCTTCAGTGTCTGACGCGTAGCGCCGACAGCCTTGTTCACCACTTCATGCACTTCGTCGAAGCCGCGGCGCACGATACGGATGTTGTCTTCCACAACGCGCTTGCCCTTGGCGCCGAACTTGGCTTCGAGCTGGTCGTGGATCGCCGTGAACAGCTTCTTCTCGTCCAGACCGGACAGCTTCATCAGCGGCGAGGCGGCGAAGAATGCACCCTGGAAGGCGTTGCCCTGCATACGCAGCTGCAGCTCGGGGTTGGAGGCCTCTTCGCGGGCGATCCTGAAGCCGTCCATGTAGAACACGCGGATGTCGTTGTCGACGATGAATTTCTGCGCCCACACCGGGAAGGTGGCCCACAGGTCGTTGGGATCGTCGTAGCTCGACTGGATGATGAACACGCCGCCTTTCTTCAGGCCATAGAGCGGATTGGAGTGACCGAACACGTTGGGGTCCGGCGACATCACCACGTCGACGTAGTGGTACTCGCAGTTGACGCGGATCGGGGTCGGCGCGGCCGACAGATAATAGGTGGTCGGCTGGCCCTTCTTCTCGGAACCGTATTTGGGATTGGCCTTGATCTCGAAGCCGAGCAGGTCGTACAGGGTCATCGCCAGGTTCTTGCCGGTGGTGATGGCGCCCCAGCCGCCGACCGAGTGCATGCGCACGGTGATGGAGTTCTCCGGCATCAGGTTCGGGTTCTCCGAACCGCGCAGCGACAGCCCCTTCACCTGCGGATAGGCGTCGAGGATCTGCTGCATGTGGATCTCCTGCTTCGGCGTCGCCGCCTCGTCGCGCACGAAGTCGATGCCGAGATAGAAGAACTTGCGCTTGCCGCCCTCGGGCAGCATGTTCTCGACGGCGCCGACCAGTCCTTCGGGCTGCAGGTCGCGCGAGCCGAGGCCGTAGGCGCCGGAGTAGAGGCGCGGTGCCTCTTCGCTTTGATACGCCGCGTAGCCCGGATAGGGCAGCTCTTCGTCCTTGCCGACGCGGCCGTTCTCCAGGCACTTGTTGAGTGCGGCGCGCACCTCGCGCATCACCGGCAGGTCTTCGGCCAGCGGCTGGTCGGTACGCTCCAGCACCGCCACGCCCTTCTTGCCTTTGAGTACCTTGCCGATGAGGTCGCCGGGGAAGGGGCGATACATGGTGAGGTCGACCACGCCCACCTTGAGCTTGCGCTTCTCGCGCAGGTAGTCGGCCACGGCCTGGGCCTGGACGATCATCGAGCCCATGCCGACGATGACGTAGTCGGCGTCGTCGGTGCGGTAGGCGCCGACGCGCTGGTAGCGGCGGCCGGTGAGCTGATAGAACTCGTCCATCACCTGGTCGGTGAGTGCCGGAATGTGGGCGAAGAAGTAGGGGCGCTGTGCCGCCACCGTTTGCATGTAGGCGTCCTGGTTCTGCACCGAACCGGATAGCATCGGATTGTCCACGTCCCAAATGGCCGGCACGCGGCGGCGCTTCTCGCCGAACAGCATCTTCTGCGCGGCGGTGGGGCACTCGATCATGTCGTCGGGCAGGCCGAGGAATTCGGCGATCAGTTCGCGCTCGGGGACGTTGAGCGGTTCGATCAGGTGGGTGGTGAGGAAACCGTCCTGGGCCACCACCGCCGGGGTCAGGGCCAGCTCGGCCACCTTGCGGCCGATGAGGTTGAGGTCGGCGGCGCCCTGGGCGTTGCTGGCGAACACCTGGAAGAAGCCGGTGTCGTCGATGCAGTGATAGTCGTCGTGGCCGCAGTGGACGTTGAGCGAGGCCTTGGTGATGGCGCGGCAGCCGATGTTCAGCACATAGGGCAGGCGCTTGCCGGCGGCGGCGTAGAGCGATTCGTGCATGAAGGCCACGCCCTGGGCCGAGGAGAAGTTGGTGGCGCGCAGGCCTGTCATGGAGAGGCCCGCGGTGACCGCGGCGGCGGCGTGCTCGGATTCGGGTTCGACGAAGATCAGGGTGCGGTCGGAGATGTTGACGTGGCCGTTGGCGGCGGCGTCGGCCCAGTACTCGCCCATTTGGGTCGACGGCGTGATCGGGTAGGCGCCCGCCGCGTCGCTGGCCTCGCGCTCGCACATGATGACGGCGGAGTTGCCGTCCATCGCCATGCGCGTGCCGGGGTACTTGAACGTCTTGGTCTCTTTCTTTCCGAACATGTAAATCACCCTTGTTTTGCATGTGGGTCGGACTTCAGTCCGACATACTTTGCTCGAACTCGCGTCGGACCAAAGTCCGACCCACATCAATTCAGCCGACCGGAAGCGCCTCCTGGCGCACTACCTTCTTCGCATCCCGCCCTTTTACCGATCCTTTGTTGTCCAGCCACACGATCGCACCGGTGGGGCAGCGCTCGATGGCAACGCGGGACGCCAGCCTGTTGTTGCCGTAATCGATTACAGCCAGATTGTTCCGCAACGCGATCAGCCCCTCGGGGGCATCGGCCGCGCAGCGCCCGCAGGCGGTGCAGGCCACCTGGCACTCCAGCGCCGCCTCGTCGCCGAGCTGCTGGTTCTTGCAGGCCACCCACAGCCGGTGGCTGGCCGGTTGCAGCGAAAACAGCCCCTTGGGGCAGACCTCGACGCAGTCGCCGCAGGCGGTGCAGAGGTCCGCGTCCACCACCGGCAGGCCGTGACGGTTCATGGTGATGGCGTCGAAGTCGCAGACCTCGGCGCAGTCAGCCAGCCCCAGGCAGCCCCAGGAGCAGGACTTGCCGCCGCCGGAGACCAGCGCCGCAGCACGGCACGAGCGCATGCCCTGGTAGCGGGCGCGGGTGCGTGCCACATGGCTGCCGCCGCCGCAGGCCACACGCGCCACCTGTTTTTCGTGGTCACCGACGGCGACACCGAGGAGGTCGGCGATCACCTGGTTCGTGTCGGCGTTGTTGACCGTGCACTTGCCCGGATCGGTCCGGCCGTCGATCAGTGCCTCCGCGAACTGGCGGCAACCCGCCGTACCGCAGGCGCCGCAGTTGGCGTGAGGCAGCATCTCGTCGACCTGGTCGATGCGCGGGTCTTCGAATACATAGAGACGGCGGTTGGCGAAGGCGAGCAGGGACGCCAACGCTACCCCGAGGGTGGCCATGAATGCGCCGGATGCGGCGATGTGTAAAATAGGGCTCATAGCTCGAAGCCTCTAAGTAATCTAATGCTTGCGCTAATTCCTTACTAATTGCGTCAACAAATGACCGTACTTCCTGTGTGTGAAGAGAGTCTAAAATCATTTCATTTATTTGACTTCCCAATTATTTCAATTCTTAATATTGAAAACGCTAATAATGGAGTCGCCCCATGGCCACGATGCCCAACCTCTACTACAAGCAAAACCGCCTGAAACAGCTGCGTGCCTTCTGCCATACGGCACGCACCGGCAGCATCACTCTGGCGGCGGAATCGCTGTTCCTGAGCCAGCCGTCGGTGTCGTTGCAGATTCAGGCATTGGAGCGGGAGTTCGGGATAACGCTGTTCGAGCGGCGCGGCCCCAGCATCAAGATGACGCCGGAGGGGGACACGCTCTATCAGTTGGCGGAGCCGCTGGTGGAGGGTATCGACAAGCTGCACGAGACCTTCGCCGCCCAATTCGGCAAGCTGGAATCGGGCGACCTGAACATCGCCGCGGGCGAGTCGACCATTCTCTATATCCTGCCTGAGCCGATGAAGCGGTTTGCCGAGGCCTACCCCCATATCCGTTTGAAACTGCACAACGTAACCGGCCGCGACGGACTGGCGATGTTGCGGGCGGACGAAGTGGATTTCGCGGTGGGTTCCATGATCGAAGTGCCGGACGACATCATCTATAGACCGGTGGTGACCTACGACCCGACCCTGATCACGGCGCTCGACCATCCCCTGGCGAAAAAGGAGAATCTGCGCCTGGCGGACATCAGTCCCTACGGCCTGATCCTGCCGCCGCGCCATCTCTCCACCTGGCGCATCGTCGATTTGGTGTTTCAACAGCACAACCTGACCTACAACGTGGCGCTGGAGGCGGGCGGCTGGGAGGTGATCAAGAAATACGTCGAGCTGGGGCTGGGGATCTCCATCGTGACCGATGTCTGCCTCACCGGTGAGGAGCGGCTGGCGCGCATCCCGTTGGATCAGTATTTCCCGCGCCGCACCTACGGCATCGTGGTGCGGCGTGGACGCTTCCTGTCGCCGCAAGCGAAGCGTTTT
>CAYQWR010000032.1:0-18459 GCA_964421235.1 uncultured Thiohalomonas sp.
GCGGCGCAGCGCCTGATATAATGGCGCGCATTTGCAGTGGGAGTTGCGATGATCCTCGACTGTGCCGGCCGATCCCTTGATCTATCGATGCCCCAGGTGATGGGGATACTCAATATCACGCCCGATTCGTTTTCCGACGGTGGGCGTTACCTGCGGCCGGAACCGGCGTTGGCGCGGGCCCGGCAAATGGTGGCGGAAGGCGCCGCGATCATCGATATCGGCGGCGAGTCGACCCGGCCGGGTGCGACGGCAGTCGATGAACAGGAAGAACTGGAGCGCGTGGTTCCCTTGGTGGAGAAGCTGGCGACCGAGTTGCCGGTCCCGATCTCGGTCGATACCAGCAAACCGGCGGTGATGAAGGCTGCGGTGGCTGCCGGGGCAGGGCTGATTAATGACGTTTATGCGTTGCGTCTGCCTGCCGCAGTGGAAACCGCGGCCGCGTTGGGGGTGCCGGTTTGCCTGATGCACATGCGCGGAGAGCCGCGGACCATGCAGGAGGCGCCGCACTACGACGACGTGGTGGCCGAGGTAATGACTTTCCTGGCGCAGCGTGTCGCCGTCTGCGAAGCGGCGGGCATCGGACGCGAACGCCTGCTGCTCGATCCAGGTTTCGGTTTCGGCAAGGCCATGCCACATAATCTGCTGCTGTTGCGACGTCTGACGGAATTGGGTGCGCTGGGTTTGCCGCTGCTGGTGGGGCTGTCGCGTAAGAGCATGATCGGTGCGCTGCTGGATGCGTCGGCGCAGGAGCGTCTGCATGGCAGCGTGGCGGCGGCGGTGATTGCGGCATGGCAGGGAGCGAACGTCGTGCGTGTGCATGACGTCAAAGCGACGGTCGATGCAATGAAAATCGTTGCCGCGGTGCGGCGATCAATCTAACGGTATGACGGCGCGCGACGCCGGGTGGGGGAGTGGGACGTGGGGCGCAAGTATTTCGGTACCGATGGAGTGCGCGGCAAGGTGGGCGAATTTCCCATTACGCCGGAGTTTATGCTCAAGTTGGGTTGGGCCGCCGGACGCGTGTTGTCGCACGGCAACCATGGCGGTCGGGTCGTCGTCGGCAAGGATACGCGTATCTCCGGGTATATGTTCGAGTCCGCGTTGGAGGCCGGTCTGTCGGCCGCGGGTCTTGATATCCAGTTGCTGGGGCCGATGCCGACGCCGGCCATCGCGTATCTGACCCGCACTCTGCGCGCATCGGCCGGTATCGTCATCAGCGCTTCGCATAACCCGTATGAAGACAACGGCATCAAGTTCTTTTCCGCGGCGGGCGCCAAATTGCCCGATGACGTGGAGCTGGCCATTGAGGAGGAACTCGAGCGCATGATGACGACGGTGCCGTCAGCCCATCTGGGCAAGGCCGAGCGCATCGTGGACGCCGCCGGCCGCTACATCGAGTTCTGCAAGAGCACCTTTCCCAATACGCTCAGCCTGTCCGGCCTGAAGATTGTCGTGGACTGTGCCAACGGCGCCACCTATCACGTCGCCCCCAGCGTGTTTCGGGAATTGGGCGCGGAGGTGGTGGCTATAGGGGCACAGCCCGACGGTCTCAATATCAACGTGGATTGCGGCTCGATGCAGCCGGCGTTGTTGCAGCGGACCGTGGTGGAACAGCAGGCCGATCTGGGTATCGCCCTCGACGGTGACGGCGATCGCGTCGTCATGGTGGATCATGATGGAGAGGTGGTGGACGGCGACGAACTGCTGTTCATCATCGCCGGCGAACGTCATCGCCAGGGCACCTTGCCCGGCGTGGTCGGCACGGTGATGAGCAATTTGGGAATGGAGCACGCCCTTAAGGATGCCGGCATCGGTTTTGAACGGGCCAAGGTGGGCGATCGCTATGTGCTGGAGCGGATGAGCGAACTTGGCTGGTCGTTGGGCGGCGAGTCGTCGGGGCATATCATCTGCCGTGACTGTACCACCACCGGTGACGGCATTATCTCCGGGTTGCAGGTTTTGAGTGCCGTGGCACGCACCGGGCGCAGCCTGAAGGAACTCAAGGGCGGAATGCGCAAATATCCACAGGTGATGATCAACGTGCGGTTGTCGCGGCCGTTCGACGTCGCCGCATCGGAGAGGGTTCAGAAAGCGGTGCGGAGCGCCGAGCTGGCGTTCGAGCGCCGCGGCCGCGTCTTATTGCGCTCCTCCGGTACCGAGCCGGTGGTGCGGGTGATGGCCGAGGGTGAGGATGCCGTGCTGGTCGAGCGGGTGGCGGCGGAACTGGCCGAGGCTGTGCGTGCGGCGATCGCGCAGGCGGATTGATTTATTCGCCGTCAGCAGGTAAGCTTCGGCGCTGTTTTTCCATGGATTTTCGGGGGATGTGTTGATGCGACAACCGCTTGTTGCCGGTAATTGGAAAATGAACGGTTCGAAGGCCAGCGTCAAGGCCCTGCTGGACGGTATCAAACAAGGTGTCGGCGACGTCAATAAAGCGGAAGTTGTTGTTTGTGCTCCCTATATCTACCTGCCGGCGGTAGCGGCGCAGCTGGCCGACACCGCAATCGCATGGGGTGCTCAGAATATGAGCACCGAGCAGTCGGGCGCCTTCACCGGCGAGATCTCGGCTTCGATGTTAATGGATTTCGGTTGCCGTTACGTCATCGTCGGCCACTCGGAGCGCCGTTCGCTGTACGGCGAGAGCGACGAGGTGGTGGCGAAGAAGGTCGCGGTGGCGCGGGCTGCGGGCCTGCGGCCGATTCTGTGCGTGGGTGAGACCCTGGACGAACGGGAACAGGGGATTACGGAACAGGTGGTGGCGCGGCAGTTGGATGCCGTCATCGCGCTGGAGGGTGTTGCCGCGCTGGGTGCCAGCGTGATCGCCTATGAACCGGTTTGGGCGATAGGCACCGGCAAAACGGCGACACCCGAGCAGGCACAGGAGGTGCATGCCTTCATCCGCGGCCACATTGCCAAGGCCGGCGCTGCCGAGGTTGCCGCCAAGGTACGCATTTTGTACGGCGGGAGCATGAACGCCGCCAACGCAGCCACGTTGCTGGCCCAGGCCGATATCGATGGCGGCCTCATCGGGGGTGCGTCGCTTAAGGCGGATGATTTTTTGACCATTTGCCGCGCGGCCAATTAGGGCGCGCTGGAATACGACAGAGATGCAAACGCTTATCTTGATTTTACATGTGTTGGTGTCGATCGCGCTGATCGTCCTGGTGCTGTTGCAGCAGGGCAAGGGTGCCGATGCCGGTGCTGCGTTCGGCAGTGGCGCCTCGGCCACGGTGTTCGGTGCGCGCGGTTCGACTTCGTTCTTGAGCCGGATGACGGCTATTTTGGCGGCGGTCTTTTTTGCGACAAGTCTCTCGCTGGCCTATTTTTCCGGCAGGACTGCCGTGCATACGAGTGTTACGCAAATCTCGACGCCGGAGCCCAGCGCACCGGCACCGACGGCGGGGAAAACTACCGCGCCGCCGGCAGCGGGAAAAACGGCAGCGCCAACGGATCTGCCGCCGACGCCGAAGAAATAGCGCGGCCCGTCACTCATATTTTCGCGGACGTGGTGGAATTGGTAGACACGCCATCTTGAGGGGGTGGTGGCGCAAGCTGTGTGGGTTCGAGTCCCACCGTCCGCACCAAATAACGCATACCTGAGCATTGCTACGAATGACGGGTGGTGCATAAAAACCGCGCAGGTGCGCGGTTTTTTTTTGCGTTCGTCCGTGCTTTATGTCAATGCCTTTAGCGTAACGTAACGCGTTCTTGCCATAATGATGACGTGTGATGTCGCGTATGTGGCGTTGATCTCGTGCATTTCACATAAAAAAAATAATGTCATATATAACTTCATGAAAGTTAAAGGGAATCGGCGCTGATCGGGCTTGACAGCAGATCGCCCCCTAGCCTAGACTCCTCGGACTTGTTTACGCGAAAATAACATTTGAACAACACGGCGCTTGGCATATTGCCGCAGGCCGTTTTCCATAGGAGCGACGTTGCGCGATGTTGGAGAACTATCTTCCCATCCTAATCTTCATCGTCGTTGGCGTCCTTTTCGGCGCCGTTCTACTTGCTCTTGGATTTGTTCTCGCCCCGCATCGTCCCGATAGCGAAAAACTCTCTCCTTACGAATGTGGTTTCGAGGCGTTTGAGGACGCGCGCATGAAATTCGATGTGCGTTACTACCTCGTTGCTATTCTGTTCATAATCTTCGATTTGGAAATAGCCTTCCTCTTTCCGTGGGCGGTTGTGTTGCGGCATATCGGAACGTTCGGCTTTTTTGCTATGGTTTTGTTCCTCGCTATCCTTGTAATCGGCTTCGTTTACGAGTGGAAGAAGGGAGCCCTGCAGTGGGAATAGCTACGCGGATTGCGCGCGGCATGCCGTTCGACCACGGCACACCACGGTTTGCGGACGCCAACGCTCTTTCTTCGAGGCCGACGACGTTAGGTAAAGAGGTGTTTTGTGGGTATTGAAGGCATCCTGGAAAAAGGCGTCGTCACCACGAGCGTCGACAAGCTCGTCAATTGGGCGCGTACCGGTTCGATGTGGCCGATGACCTTCGGTTTGGCGTGCTGTGCCGTCGAGATGATGCATGCCGGTGCGGCGCGTTACGACCTGGACCGTTTCGGCATCGTGTTCCGTCCTAGCCCACGGCAATCGGACGTCATGATCGTCGCCGGCACGCTGGTGAACAAGATGGCACCGGCTTTGCGCAAGGTGTACGACCAGATGGCCGAGCCGCGTTGGGTGATCTCCATGGGTTCCTGCGCCAATGGCGGCGGCTACTATCACTATTCGTATGCTGTGGTGCGTGGCTGTGATCGGATCGTTCCGGTGGATATCTATGTGCCCGGTTGTCCGCCGACAGCCGAGGCGTTGCTGTTCGGCATCTTGCAGTTACAGAACAAGATTCGCCGCACCAATACCATCGCCCGCTAACAGCGAGAAGATAACGGCATGTCTGATTACTATCAGAATCTTTCGACACGTATCGAGCAGCGTTTCCACGGACAGGTAGGGCGTTGTACCGTCGCTATGGGCGAGCTCACCGTAGAGGTGATGCGGCAGCATATGTCGGACGTGTGCCGCGCCTTGCGTGACGAACCGGAATTTGCCTTTGAGCAGCTGACTGATCTGTGTGGTATCGACTATTCGGCTTATGGCGACGGGGTGTGGAATGCGCCGCGCTTCGCCGTTGCTTATCATTTGCTGTCGGTGAGCAATAATCATCGTATCCGGCTCAAGGTGTTTGCGCGCGGTGAGGTGCCGTTGGTGGATTCGGTGGTCTCCATTTGGAGTTCCGCCAACTGGTACGAGCGCGAAGCCTTCGACCTGTTCGGCATCGTATTCGAAGGTCATCCTGATTTGCGCCGTATTCTCACCGACTACGGATTCGTCGGCCATCCGTTCCGCAAGGATTTTCCCGTCATCGGCAATGTGGAAATGCGCTACGACCCCGACAAGGGACGGGTGGTGTATCAACCGGTGACCATCGAGCCGCGCGATCTCATTACCCGCGTGATCCGCCACGATCACCGTTACGTGACGCCTGAACCGCCGTCAGCACAAGAGGGGAAGTAGGCCGTGGCCGAGATCCGCAATTTCACCATGAATTTTGGGCCGCAGCACCCGGCGGCACACGGCGTGCTGCGTTTGGTGCTGGAGATGGACGGTGAGGTGATTCAGCGTGCCGATCCTCATATCGGCTTGTTGCACCGCGCGACCGAAAAGCTGGCGGAGCAGCGGCACTATGTTCAGAGTCTGCCGTATATGGATCGGCTCGATTATGTTTCCATGCTGTCCAACGAACACGCCTACTGCCTGGCGATCGAAAAGATGCTGGGTATCGAGGTACCGCTGCGTGCCCAGTACATCCGCGTGATGTTTGACGAGATCACCCGCATTCTGAACCACCTGTTATGGCTGGGTTCCCACGCGCTCGATGTCGGCGCGATGACGATGTTCCTCTACTGCTTCCGTGAACGCGAAGATTTGATGGATTGCTACGAAGCGGTTTCCGGTGCGCGCCTGCACGCCGCCTATTATCGTCCCGGCGGGGTGTATCGCGATCTGCCCGAACGCATGCCGCAATACGATATCAAGGCGAGCAAGTGGCATAGCACCGAGGAATTACAGCAGCGTAACGAAAACCGTCAGGGATCGTTGCTTGATTTCATCGAGGATTTCACCAAGCGTTTCCCCGGTTACGTCGACGAATATGAAACGCTGCTCACGGAAAACCGCATCTGGAAACAGCGCACCGTCGGTATCGGCGTGGTATCGCCGGAACGTGCGTTGCAGATGGGCTTTACCGGTCCGATGCTGCGTGGCTCGGGCGTCGCCTGGGATCTGCGCAAGAAGCAGCCGTATGAGGTTTATGACCGGCTTGATTTCGACATTCCCGTCGGCACCAACGGCGACAGCTACGACCGCTATCTGGTGCGCATTGAGGAGTTCCGCCAGTCCAACCGCATCATCAAGCAGTGCGTGGACTGGCTGCGCAAGAATCCGGGGCCGGTGATCGTCGACGATCACAAGGTCGCGCCGCCGCCGCGCGTCGAAATGAAAGGCGGCATGGAGACGCTGATTCACCATTTCAAACTATTCTCCGAAGGCATTACGGTGCCGGAAGGGGAGGCCTACGCCGCAATCGAACATCCCAAGGGCGAATTCGGCATCTACCTCGTTTCCGACGGCGCCAACAAGCCGTACCGTCTGAAGATCCGTGCGCCGGGCTTTGCTCATCTCGCCGGGCTTGACGAAATGGTACGCGGCCACATGCTGGCCGACGTGGTGGCGGTGATCGGCACTCAGGATATCGTATTTGGAGAGATTGACCGCTGATGGCACAGGCTGATATCGAATTGTTGAGCGCTGCGTCGCGCGCCGAGATCGATCGCTGGATCGTCAAATATCCGCCCGAGCGCAGGCAGTCGGCGGTAATGGCTGCGCTGCGTATCGCCCAGGAGCAGAACGGCGGCTGGCTTACCCAGGAACTGATGGACGCCGTCGCGACTTACTTGGGAATGGCGCCGATCGCGGTCTATGAGGTGGCTACCTTCTACTCGATGTATGAATTGGAGCCGGTGGGCCGCCATAAGATCTGCGTCTGCACCAATATCTCCTGCATGCTGCGCGGCTCGGAAGAGGTGGTGGCGCATCTGGAGAATCGCCTCGGCATCAAGCTGGGCGAAACCACTGCCGATGGCCGTTTTACCCTGAAAGAGGTGGAGTGTCTCGGTGCCTGCGTCAACGCGCCGGTGCTGCAGATCGCCAAGCAGTACCACGAGCAGCTCACTCCGGAAGTGCTCGACTCGATCCTGGACGGACTGGAATAAGCCATGGCCAACGACGTCTGTTTCCGCACCCTGCACCTGGACCAGCCATGGACGCTCGACAGCTATCGCAGCGTCGGCGGTTATTCGGTGTGGGAGAAGATACTGAAAGAGAAAATGCCCGCCGATGCGATTATCGCCGAGCTCAAGACCTCGGTGTTGCGCGGTCGCGGCGGTGCCGGTTTCCCCACCGGCCTCAAGTGGAGTTTCATGCCGCGCAACGTCGGCGGGCAGAAATACATCGTCTGCAATTCCGACGAAGGCGAACCGGGTACCTGCAAGGATCGCGACATCCTGCGCTATAACCCGCACCAGTTGGTGGAGGGGATGGCCATCGCCGGCTACACCATCGGCGCCACTCAGGGTTACAACTACATCCGTGGCGAATTCTGGGAGCCGTACGAGCGGTTCCAGGCGGCCATCGAAGAGGCGCGTGCCGCGGGCCTGCTGGGCAAGAACATCATGGGCAGCGGTATCGATTTCGACATCGAGGTTCATCTCGGCGGCGGCGCCTACGTCTGTGGCGAAGAGACCGCACTGCTGGAGTCCATCGAAGGCAAGAAGGGACAGCCGCGTTTCAAACCGCCGTTCCCTGCGAGCTACGGTTTGTACGGACGGCCGACGACCATCAACAATACGGAATCGCTGGCCTCGGTGCCGGTGATCCTGCAAAACGGCGGCAAGTGGTTCCTGGAACTGGGCAAACCGAACAACGGCGGCGTCAAGTTGTTTTGCGTTTCCGGCCATGTCAACAAGCCCGGCAACTACGAAGTTCCCATGGGGATGCCGTTCGCCGAGCTGCTGGAGATGGCGGGCGGCGTGTGGAAGGGACGCAAACTCAAGGCGGTGATCCCAGGCGGCAGCTCGACGCCGGTGCTGCCGGCGGAGATCGCGATGCAGATGACCATGGACTACGACTCCATCTCCAAGTCCGGTTCCATGCTCGGTGCCGGCTCGGTGATCGTGATGGACGAGACCACATGCATGGTCAAGGCGTTGGCGCGCATCTCGCAGTTCTATTACGAGGAGTCGTGCGGCCAATGCACGCCGTGTCGCGAGGGCACCGGCTGGCTGGCGCGGGTGGTACATCGCATCGAGCACGGACAGGGCACCCAGGAAGACCTGGATCGGCTGGCGCAAACCGCAAGCCAGATCGAAGGACATACCATCTGTGCGCTGGGCGATGCAGCGGCGATGCCGGTGAGGAGCTTTATCAAGCACTTCCGCCAGGAATTCCAGTACCACATCGATCACAAGAAGTGCATGGTGTAACTACCTGTAGCTGATGCGGCGAGAGATTATGGTAAATATCGAAATCAATGGTGCACCGATTAAAGCCCGCTCAGGCTCGATGCTGATCGAGGCTGCGGACGAGGCCGGTATCTCCATTCCGCGCTTTTGCTACCACAAGAAACTGTCGGTTGCCGCCAACTGCCGCATGTGCCTGGTGGAGGTGGACAAGGTCGCCAAGCCGTTGCCCGCATGCGCGACGCCGGTGACCGAAGGCATGAAGGTGTGGACCAAGTCGCCCAAGGCGATAGCGGCCCAGCGCAACGTGATGGAGTTCCTGTTAATAAATCATCCCCTCGATTGTCCCATCTGCGATCAGGGCGGCGAGTGCGACCTGCAGGAAATGGCCATGGGATATGGCCGCGATGTTTCGCATTTTCATGAAGGCAAGCGTGCAGTGGTGTCTCCCGACATCGGACCGCTGGTGGCCACCGACATGACGCGCTGCATCCAATGCACCCGCTGTGTGCGCTTCGGTGAAGAGGTGGCGGGGCTGATGGAACTGGGCGCGCCGGGGCGCGGCGAACATATGTACATCGGCACCTATGTGGAGAAGGCGCTCTCGTCCGAGGTATCGGGCAACATCATCGATCTCTGTCCGGTCGGCGCGCTGACCTCCAAGCCGTACCGCTATACGGCGCGTCCGTGGGAATTGACGACCCACAACAGCGTGTCGCCGCACGACTGCGTCGGCGCCAATGTGCGGATTGATGTGCGCAGCCACAAGGTGATGCGGGTGCGGCCACGCGAGAACGAAGAGGTGAATGAGGTCTGGCTCGCCGATCGTGATCGTTTCAGCTACCTGGCGCTGGATCATGCTGAACGCGTCACGGTGCCGCAGATTAAGAAAGATGGCGTGTGGCAAAGCGTCGATTGGGATACCGCGCTGACAACGGCGGCGGAACGCCTGACACAGGTGACGATAGATTACAGTGCCGCGCAGCTGGGCGCGCTTGCGGGATACACCGCAACCACCGAGGAGCTCTACCTGTTGCAAAAATTGCTGCGTGGTTTGGGCAGCAACAACATCGATCACCGGTTGCGCCAGATCGATTTTCGCGGTCAGGCGCGATTGCCGGCGTTTCCGTGGCTGGGTCAGGCGCTGGCCGATCTGGACAACCTGGATGCAACGCTCCTGGTCGGCGCCAATGTCCGTAAGGAGCAACCGTTGATGGCTTTGCGCCTGCGCAAAGCGGTGCGTGCGGGCGGCCAGGTCATGGTCATCAATCCGCTCGACTATAGCTTCAACTTCCCGCTGGCGGCCAAGCGTGTGGTCGCCCCGGCGGAAATGGTGCGGGAGTTGACGGCGGTTGCGCAGGCGTTGCTCGACCTTACCGGCGAGCAGCCGCCCGAGGGTTTTGCGGCGCTGAGCAGCGGCGTGAGTGTGGCCGAGGAACACCGTACCATCGCCCAGCGACTCAACGACGCCGCTCAGGGCGCAGTCTTGGTGGGCAATCTCACTGCCCATCATGCGCAGCAGAGTGAGTTGCAGATGCTGGCCGCGCTGGTAGCGCGGCTCGCTGGTGCGCGTTTCGGGATCCTTCCGGAGGGCGGCAACAGCGCCGGGGCTTGGCTGGCAGGTGCGGTGCCGCATCGGCTTGCCGGCGGGCGCGAAACCGACACGGCGGGACTGGATTGGCGGGCCATGATGAGCGCCGGTCTCAAGGGTTACCTGCTGCTCGGCGTTGAGCCGGAACTCGATGCCATCGAGGGCAACGCCTTGCGTACGGCGCTGCTCGGCGCCGATACGGTGGTGGCGCTGACCGCATACGCCACCGACGCGATGCGTGAATACGCCGATGTGATATTGCCGATTGCGCTGTTCCCGGAAACCTCGGGCACACTGGTCAATGTGGAGGGACGCTGGCAGAGCTTTGCCGGCTGTGTGGCGGCACCGGGCGAGGCGCGGCCGGGTTGGAAGGTGCTGCGCGTGCTGGGCAATCTGTGCAACGTTGAAGGTTTCGAATTCGTTTCTTCGGAACAGGTGCGCGATGAGTTACAGGATGCCTGCAGCGACATTATCCCCAACAGCCGCTTGCCATGGCAGGTGCCGACGGCAACGACGGCCCCTGCCGGGCTGGCGCGGGTGACCGATTTTCCGATCTACCGCGCGGACGCCATGGTGCGCCGCAGTGCGGCGCTGCAGCGGACGGCCGATGCCGAGGTCTGCGCGGTTGGCATCAACGCGGCGACGGCGGCACAGCTGGGCGTGCAGAGTGCGGCCTCGGTGCGGGTTCGACAGGGCGATGCGGAGTGTGTATTGCCGCTGACGCTGGATGAACGTGTGCCCACGGGTTGCGTCTATGTGCCGGCAGGCGCGGCGCTGACCCTCGGTGCGACAGATGCCACTCTTGAAGTGACTACGGCATAACTTAAGTTGAACGCGACTGGAACAGACGCATGATGCAATCGCTGCAAACATTGCTGCAAGGGTGGGGATGGCCGATCGGGTTGCAGACCTTATTGATTATCCTGATCAAGATCGTCGCCATCCTGATACCGTTAATCTTGGGCGTAGCCTATCTGACCTACGCCGAACGCAAGATCATCGGCTACATGCAGGTGCGCATCGGTCCCAACCGGGTCGGCCCGCGCGGCTGGCTACAGCCCTTCGCCGACGTGTTCAAGCTGATGTTCAAGGAGATCGTCATTCCCAGCGGGGCCGACAAGGGGATGTTCCTGTTGGCGCCGGTATTGTCGATGGCGCCGGCACTGGCGGTATGGGCGGTGATGCCGTTCAACGACACCATGGTGCTGGCCAATATCAATGCGGGACTGCTCTATGTGCTGGCCATCGGCTCGTTCGGCGTATACGGCGTGATCATTGCCGGCTGGGCCTCCAACTCCAAATATGCCTTTCTCGGTGCGATGCGTTCCGCCGCGCAAATGGTTTCGTATGAAATTGCCATGGGATTCGCCCTGGTCGGCGTGTTGATAGCTGCGGGCAGTCTCAATCTGGGTGATATCGTACGCGCACAGCAGGGCGGTGTTTGGCACTGGTACTGGTTGCCGCTGCTGCCGCTGTTCGTCATCTATTTCATCTCCGGCGTCGCCGAGACCAATCGTGCGCCGTTTGACGTGGCGGAGGGTGAGTCGGAGATCGTGGCCGGTTTCCACGTGGACTATACCGGTACCGCTTTCGCCGTCTTCTTCCTGGCGGAATATGCCAATATGATCTTGATCAGCGCGCTCACCTCCGTTTTGTTCCTGGGCGGTTGGTTGTCGCCGTTCCAGGGGATTCCGGGCATCGAGCGTACCTGGCTGGCCGCACCGAGTCTGTTCTGGTTCCTGGCCAAGGCCTGTATTTTCCTGTTCCTGTATCTCTGGTTCCGTGCCACCTTTCCGCGCTTCCGCTATGACCAGATCATGCGTTTGGGGTGGAAGGTGTTCATTCCCATCACCATCGTCTGGCTGCTGTTGATTGGCGCGGCCGTTACCTACGGCATCGGGCCGTGGTTCGGCAAGGCGTGAGGAGGCGACGATGAATGCGATAGTGCGCTTTTTCAAGAGCCTGTTCCTGTTGGAGTTGTTCCGTGGCCTGGGTGTCACCGGTCGTTACATGTTCGGCCGTAAACTCACGGTGCAATATCCGGAAGAGCGGGCACCCCTGTCGCCGCGCTTCCGCGGCCTGCACGCACTGCGCCGCTACCCCAATGGCGAGGAGCGTTGCATCGCCTGCAAGTTATGCGAGGTAATCTGCCCGGCGCTGGCCATCACCATCGAATCGGCGCAGCGTGATGACGGTACCCGACGTACCACCCGTTACGAGATCGACCTTACCAAGTGCATCTTCTGCGGTTTCTGCGAAGAATCCTGTCCGGTGGATTCCATCGTCGAAACGAACATTTATGAGTATCACGGCGAGAAGCGCGGCGACCTGTTGATGACCAAAGACAAACTGCTGGCGGTGGGAGATAAATACGAACAACAAATTGCGGCCGACCGTGAAGCGGACGCCCGTTATCGCTGAGACGATGCCTACCCAATGAAGCGCGGACCAAACCATGAGCTTTGAACAGATTCTGTTTTACCTATTTTCCGTCATCACGGTGCTGGCCGCCGGGATGGTGATTACGGTGCGCAATCCGGTGCATGCCGCCATGTTCCTGGTGCTGGCGTTTTTCAGCAGTGCGGCGTTGTGGATGTTGCTGGAGGCGGAATTTCTGGCCATTGTGCTGGTGTTGGTCTATGTCGGCGCGGTCATGGTGCTGTTCCTGTTCGTGGTGATGATGCTGGACTTGAACACGACGCTGTTGCGTGAGGGGTTCGCGCGCTACCTGCCGCTAGGCGTTCTGGTGGCGGTGTTGATAGCGACGATAATGGGATTGGCCGTGGGCCACAGCCACTTTGGCTTGGCGCAAGTGGCGGCACCGGCATCGCATGCCGCCGCTTACTCCAACACGCAACAATTGGGCGAGTTGCTCTATACCACATACGTTTATCCATTCGAGATCGCTGCGGTTATTCTGCTGGTGGCCATTGTGGCGGCCATTGCGCTGACCTTGCGGCGCCGGCCCAATACCAAGCACCAGCGCATCGATCAGCAGGTGGCGACCCGCCGTGAAGATCGGGTACGGCTGGTGGGTATGGCCGCAGAAGAGCGCAAGTGAGTAATTCAAACTGGAGACGGGCATGATTGCATTGTCGAATTATTTGATTGTCGGAGCATTGCTGTTCTGCCTCGGTACCGCCGGCGTATTCCTCAATCGCAAGAACCTGATCATCCTGCTGATGTGTATTGAGTTGATGCTGTTGGCGGTCAATATGAATTTCGTCGCTTTCTCCCACTATCTGGGCAACGCGGCGGGACAGGTGTTCGTGTTCTTCATCCTTACCGTCGCGGCGGCTGAATCCGCGATCGGCCTGGCCATACTGGTCGTGCTGTTTCGCAACCGGGGCAGCATCAATGTTGCCGATATCGATTCGCTGAAGGGGTAGTGTGGTGCTCGACAATCTGCACAACGTAAACATCGCGATCGTACTGGCGCCGCTGGCTGGCGCCGTGGTGGCCGGTCTGTTCGGCGGGTCTATCGGGCGCAAAGGGGCGCATACCGTCGCCATTCTGGGCGTTGCGGTGGCGTTCCTGCTGTCGCTGTCGCAGTTCTACCACGTAGTGGTGCAGGACGGCGGTGTAATCAGCCAGCATGTCTATACGTGGATGGTGGCCGACGGCGTGAAGTTCGAAGTGGGCTTCCTGATAGATAAGTTGTCGGCGTTGATGATGGTGGTAGTCACCTTCGTATCGCTGGCCGTGCATCTCTATACCGTCGGCTACATGGCGGACGACGAACACAACTGGCCGCATGACAGCTTGATGGGACGGAACAGTTACCAGCGCTTCTTCAGCTATATCTCGCTGTTTACCTTCTCGATGCTGATGCTGGTGATGGCCAACAACTTCATGCAGCTGTTTTTCGGTTGGGAGGCGGTAGGTTTGGTGTCGTACCTGCTGATTGGTTTCTGGCTCAATCGGCCGAGCGCGGTCTATGCCAATCTCAAGGCTTTTCTGGTCAACCGTGTGGGCGATTTCGGTTTCCTGCTGGGCATTGCCTGCGTGCTGGCGTATTTCAACAGTCTTAATTACGCCGATGTATTTAACGCCGCATCTTTGCAGAAAGACGTCGTGATTACCCTTTGGCCAGGCACCCATTGGAGCCTGATGACGGTCATCAGCCTGTTGCTGTTCGTCGGCGCCATGGGTAAGTCGGCGCAGGTTCCGTTGCATGTGTGGCTGCCGGACTCGATGGAAGGCCCAACGCCTATTTCCGCATTGATCCATGCGGCGACGATGGTTACGGCAGGCATCTTCATGGTGGCGCGGATGTCGCCGCTATACGAGTGGTCCGATACGGCGCTATCGTTCGTAATGGTGATCGGCGGCATAACTGCGTTGTTCATGGGTTTCCTCGGTGTGATACAGACCGATATCAAACGTGTCATCGCCTATTCCACCCTGTCGCAGCTCGGCTACATGACGGTGGCGCTGGGCGCCTCGGCCTACGCGGCCGGCGTGTTTCACTTGATGACCCACGCCTTCTTCAAGGCGTTGCTGTTCTTGGGTGCGGGCTCGGTGATTATGGCCATGCATCATGATCAAGACATGCGCAATATGGGCGGCCTGCGCAAATACATGCCGATCACGTGGCTCACGACTTTAATCGGTTCGCTGGCACTGATTGGCGCACCGGGCTTTGCCGGTTTCTTCTCCAAGGATACGATTATCGAGGCGGTGCACGAATCGCACTTGGCCGGAGCGGGTTTTGCGTACTGGTCGGTGCTGTTGGGCGTGTTTGTGACGGCGCTCTATACCTTCCGCATGTACTTCATGGTGTTTCACGGCAAGCCGCGGATGGACGAACATACCCGCGAGCATTTGCATGAAACGCCGTGGGTGGTGACGGTTCCGCTCATCGCGCTGGCGATCCCGTCGGTGGTATCCGGGTGGATGTACGTGGGACAGATGTCCTTCGGCGACTTCTTCGGCAGTGCCATCTACGTGGCGCCGCAGCATGACGTACTCGGAGAACTGGCCAAGGAGTACCACGGACAATGGGCTATGGTATTGCACGCCTTCGTGTCGGCGCCGTTCTGGCTGGCCGCCGCCGGTGTGTTCACCGCCTGGCTGTTCTACATGAGGTTTACCGAGTGGCCGGCGCAGCTCCAGGCGAAACTGCATCCGATCTATACCATTCTCGATAACAAATATGGTTTCGACCGCTTCAACGACTGGTTCTTTGCCGGTGGTGGCCGTGGCATCGGGCGTTTGTTGTGGCACTGGGGCGATGAGCGCGCTATTGACGGTCTTATGGTCAACGGCAGTGCCCGTACGGTCGGACGGGCGGCGGCAATGATGCGCCGCCTGCAGTCCGGTTACCTCTATCACTATGCGTTTGCCATGATCCTGGGGCTGCTGTTGATGCTCGGCCTCTTCGTAATGCATTGAAATGCGGAATAACAAAAGGTACGGCCTGAATGTTTTCTGATTTGCCTCTGCTGAGTCTGGTGATATGGATTCCCATTTTTGGTGGGATACTGGTACTGGCCGCGGGCAGCCGCAATGCGTTGGAGGCGCGAGTCCTAGCCCTGCTCATCGCGGTCCTCTCCTTTGGAATCTCATTGCCGTTGTTGTTCGATTTCAACACGACAACGGCGGCAATGCAGTTTACCGAGCTGCATCCCTGGATCAGCACTTGGTCGATCAATTATCACCTGGGCGTGGACGGCATCTCGATGCCGCTGATTCTGTTGACGACATTTACCACGGTGTTGGTGATTATCGCCGGTTGGGATGTGATCAAAACCAAGACGGCGCAGTACATGGCGTCGTTCCTGATCATGGAAGGATTGATGAACGGCGTCTTCGCCGCCGTGGATGCCGCCCTGTTCTATGTGTTCTGGGAGGCGATGCTGATTCCGATGTTCCTCATCATCGGTGTCTGGGGCGGTCCGCGCCGTATCTATGCCACCCTCAAGTTCTTCCTTTATACGTTCTTCGGTTCGGTGTTCATGCTGGTGGCGCTGATCTGGCTCTACCTGCAGTCGGGTAGCTTCAGCATCCTCGATTTCCAGGCAATGAAGATCGGTATGGAGCCGCAGATCTACCTGTTCCTGGCGTTCCTCATCGCTTTCGCGGTCAAGGTGCCGATGTGGCCGGTGCATACCTGGTTGCCGGACGCCCACGTCGAGGCGCCAACCGGCGGCTCGGTGGTGCTGGCGGCCATCATGCTGAAGATGGGAACTTACGGTTTTCTGCGCTTTTCTCTTCCGATCACTCCGGACGCCAGCCATCAACTGAGCTGGCTGATCATCCTGCTGTCGCTGATAGCCGTGGTCTACATCGGTTTTGTAGCGATCGTGCAGCAGGACATGAAGAAGCTGATCGCCTACTCCTCCATCGCACATATGGGCTTCGTCACTCTCGGCCTGTTCGTGGCGTGGGCGATTATGACGAACACCGGCAGTACCCAGGGCGTCGCGCTGGGCATCGAGGGCGCGATGGTGCAGATGATCTCCCACGGTTTCGTCTCCGGCGCAATGTTCCTCTGTGTCGGCGTACTTTACGATCGCATGCACTCGCGTCTGATCAAGGACTACGGCGGTGTGGCGCACACCATGCCGTTGTTCACCGGTTTCATGGTGTTGTTTGCAATGGCTAATGCGGGCCTGCCGGGCACCTCCGGTTTCGTGGGTGAGTTCATGGTGATCCTGGCGGCCTTCAAGGGCAATTTCTGGTATGCCTTCCTGGCCGGCACGACTTTAATCCTGGGCGCCTCGTATACCTTGTGGATGGTGAAGCGCGTGTTCTACGGCGAGGTTGCCAATCCGCAAGTTGCGGCATTGAAAGATATCAATGCACGCGAGTTTGTGATCCTTGGTTTGCTGGCGCTGATGGTGTTGGGGCTGGGTCTGTGGCCTGCACCGTTGCTGGACATCATGCGTCCGACGGTAGGCCACTTGGTGCAACACATCGCTGTGTCGAAGCTATAGCCGGAGAGTCGCTTGATGAATATTCCCATGCCCGATTTTATGCCGGCGCTTCCTGAGATGTTCTTGCTGGGAATGACCTGCGTCATTCTGTTGTTGGATCTGTTCCTCACCGAACGCAGCCGGGTAGTTACCTACCTGCTGGCGCAGTCGACGCTGCTGGGCGCGCTGCTGTTGACCGTCATGCTCTATGACAATAGCCGGACGCTTACTTTCAGTGACACTTTTGTGCTCGACCCGATGGGCTCGGTGCTGAAGGGCGCTATCTACATCGCGACCTTCTTCGTATTTCTCTATTCGAAAGGCTATCTGCGCGCTCGCAACATGTTCAAGGGCGAGTTCTATATCCTGGGCCTGTTCGGCGTGCTCGGCATGAATGTTCTGGTGTCGGCGCAAAGTCTGGTAACGATCTATCTCGGCCTGGAGCTATTGTCGTTGTCGATGTACGCGATGGTGGCATTGCAGCGGGATTCAGTGGTGGCGTCCGAGGCGGCGATGAAGTATTTCGTGCTGGGTGCGATGGCCTCCGCGATGCTGCTGTACGGTATGTCGATGCTGTATGGTCTGACCGGCAGCCTGGATCTGACGCATATCCACCAAGTGACGGCGGCCATCGGCGGTGGTGGTCAGCAGGTGGTGCTGGCGTTTGCTCTGGTATTCATCATTGTGGGAATCGCCTTTAAATTGGGTGCGGTGCCATTCCATATGTGGCTGCCCGATGTGTATCACGGAGCCCCGACTGCAGTGACGCTCTATCTCAGTACCGCACCCAAACTGGCAGCGTTTGCCATGTTGATGCGGCTGCTGGTGGACGGCCTGGGCGGCCTGCATGCCGAGTGGCAGGGGATACTGGTGCTGCTGGCCGTCGCCTCGATGGCAGTCGGCAACCTGGCGGCGATCATGCAAAGCAACATTAAGCGGATGCTCGCCTATTCGGCCATTTCCCACATCGGTTTTCTGTTGCTGGGCGTACTGTCGGGAACTGCGGCCGGTTATGCGGCCTCGATGTTTTATGCAATCACCTATGTGGTCATGACCCTGGGCGGTTTCGGTATGGTGGTGTTGATGAGTCGTGCCGGATTCGAAGCCGATCGCATCGAGGATTTCAAGGGGCTGAATGAGCGCAGCCCGTGGTTTGCATTTATGATGCTGATCCTGATGTTTTCGATGACAGGGGTGCCGCCGCTGTTGGGCTTTTGGGCCAAGCTGGCTGTCATTGAGGCGGTGCTGGGTGCCGGCGGTCTTACCTGGTTGGCGGTGGTTGCCGTCATCTTTTCTGTGGTGGGAGCGTTCTACTATCTGCGTGTGGTCAAGACGATGTATTTCGACAAGGCCGATGCCGGGGCCGTGGCGATAGAATCCACTCTGGAATTGCGGGTTATGCTCAGCGCCAACAGCCTTG
>CAYQWR010000033.1:0-18139 GCA_964421235.1 uncultured Thiohalomonas sp.
GGTGCCGTTCTGTCCCGGTCTGAGGGTGGCTTTGATCTGCATGTGGCCTGACCTCCGTGTTGGCTGCGCCGGCGGACGGCGTTGGGATAGGCCTCCGGACCTTGGAAACGTTATACGACGGATAGGGCGCCGGGCTCAAGCAAGGCGGACGGCAACGACCGCCGTCGAGAGCCAATAGCCGACGATGCGGCTCAACATCTGTCCGCCCGCCCGTTTGGGCCGCGCTCCGACCGGATCCGCGCTCCGACCGCACCCATACGTATCGTACGGGAGTCGTTCGACACCCGCCCTCCGCCACCTACCTTATTTATATACCCATTACTCCAACCTATTTTCCCCCTAAATGGCGCTGTTGTATGGTGGCGGTCTTGCCGCAGGCGCCGGGGCCGCGCCGCGCCCGATTTCGCTTCACCGGCCCGCCTCTTCGGTGGGAGCCGAAAAAATAACGAGAGAGGAAATAACGATGATCAAACCCGTAGGTTCGGATGAGCTGAAACCACTGTTTGTCTACGATTCGAAGCAGCACGACGCCCTCAAGCACGAGGCCGAGAGCCTGCCCTCCATGCTGCTCACCTCCCAAGCCGCGGCCAACGCGGTGATGATGGGTTCCGGTTACTTCAGCCCGCTGCCGGGTTACATGACCGTGGCCGACGCCATGGGCGCCGCCGAGAAGATGACCCTGACCAACGGCCTGTTCTTCCCGGTTCCGGTGATGAACATGACCACCAAGGAGCAGGTCGACGGCCTCAAGGGCGCCAAGCGCATCGCCCTGCGCGACCCCAACGTCGAGGGTAATCCGGTACTGGCCGTGATGGATGTCGAGAAGATCGAAGAGGTCACCGACGCCCAGATGGCCACCATGACCGACAAGGTCTACCGCACCGCCGACCCCGAGCATCCGGGCGTCGCCGCCTTCAACGGCCAGGGCCGCTTCGCCCTCTCCGGCCCGATCCAGGTGCTGAACTTCTCCTACTTCGCCGAAGAGTTCCCGGACACCTTCCGCACCGCCGTGGAGATCCGCAACGAGATCGCCGAGCGCGGCTGGAAGAAGGTGGTCGCGTTCCAGACCCGCAACCCGATGCACCTGGCCCACGAAGAGCTGTGCCACATGGCCATGGACCGCCTGGGCTGCGACGGCCTGGTCATCCACATGCTGCTGGGCAAGCTGAAGAAGGGCGACATCCCGGCCCCGGTGCGCGACGCCGCCATCCGCAAGATGGTCGAGGTCTACTTCAAGCCCAACTCCGCCATGGTCACCGGCTACGGCTTCGACATGCTCTACGCCGGCCCGCGCGAGGCCGTGCTGCACGCCTACTTCCGCCAGAACATGGGCGCGACCCACTTCATCATCGGCCGTGACCATGCCGGTGTGGGCGACTACTACGGCGCCTTCGACGCGCAGACCATCTTCGACGACGAAGTGCCGAAGGGTGCCCTGGAGATCGAGATCTTCCGCGCCGACCACACCGCCTGGTCGAAGAAGCTGAACAAGGTCGTGATGATGTGCGAAGCACCGGACCACACCAAGGAAGACTTCGTGCTGCTCTCCGGCACCAAGGTGCGCGAGATGCTGGGCAACGGCATTGCGCCGCCGAAGGAGTTCTCCCGTCCGGAAGTGGCTCAGATCCTGATCAACTACTATCAGAGCCTGAACTAACCAGTTCGGCAGATCCTGAGTCGGAAGAAGGGCGCCGTCGGCGCCCTTCTTTTTTGCAGCGGCGGGCGGCCGCGTCGCCGAAACCGGCATTGCCGAGCAGCCCGTTGTCGCGCAATGGCCTGCCTTATCCACACGGGCTATTTCATTTCCCAGTCGAACCGTCTAGATTAGTCCCCACCACGTAGCAGAACAGCGGCCCCGATGCACGATCCCTTCGGCAGAAACATCACCTATCTGCGCCTGTCGGTCACCGACCGCTGCGACCTGCGTTGCGTTTACTGCATGCCCAAGGAATTCCACGACTTCGCGACGCCGGAGCACTGGCTCACCTTCGATGAGATCGAACGGGTGGTCGGCGCCTTCGCTGCGCTGGGCGTGCAACGCCTGCGCCTGACCGGCGGCGAACCGCTGCTGCGCAAGGGGCTGCCGCAGCTGGCGGCGCAGCTCGCCGCCGTGCCCGGCATCGACGACCTCTCGCTCTCCACCAATGCGGTACAGCTGGCACGCCACGCGGCGCCGCTGCGCCAGGCAGGCGTTTCGCGTCTCAACGTCAGTCTCGACACCCTGGACCCGGCACGCTTCAAACAGATCACCGGCGGCCGGCTCACCAAGGTGCTCGACGGACTGGCCGCCGCCAAGGCGGCCGGCTTCGCCCCGGTCAAGATCAACATGGTGGTGATGAAGGGCGTCAACGACCATGAGGTCGAGGCGATGGTCGACTTCTGCCTGCAACATGACTTCACCCTGCGTTTCATCGAGACCATGCCGATGGGCAGTACCGGACAGCACGAGACCGACGATCACTTCCTCGACCTGAACGTGGTGCGTCAGCGCCTGGCCGAGCGCTTTGATCTGGTGCCGGCCGTCATGCCCGGCGGCGGCCCGGCGCGCTATGTCCAGGTCGCCGGCAGCGCCCTCAAGATCGGCTTCATCACCCCCATATCCCAGCACTTCTGCGAGACCTGCAACCGCGTGCGCCTCAGCGCCGACGGCACCCTCTATCTGTGCCTCGGCCAGGACCACGCGCTGGCGCTGCGTCCCCACCTGCGCCAGGGGATCTCCGACGACGGCCTGCGCAATCTGGTCGTGGAGGCCATCGCGCGCAAACCGCTCAAGCACGAGTTCAACGAAAACCCCTCCCACGTGCTGCGCTTCATGTCCATGACCGGCGGCTGACGCAACCGCGGCAGGTTTCTCGGCGACCGCCATCTGCTCTACACTTGAACCGGGAAGTCTGACCCAAACAATAAAGTGAATATAAGAAAGGGAACCGTCCCGAACGACGGCACACCGAGAGGGGGAGCTATGCCGGACTCACCTTCCGCGAACACCGGCTGGCACGGCGTGGAACGGCGCAACCGCTATCGCCAGGACAACCGTGCCTGGAACGGTATCGAACGCCGCGGTCGAAACGACGAACAGATCGAAGCGGAGCTCATTGCCACCCTGGAGCGGGAGATCGGCGGCAACCAGTTGGTGCTGCCCACCTTGCCGGAAGTGGCGCTGCGCGTGCGCCGGATCCTGGCCGATCCCGACTGCTCCATCAACAAGCTGGCCCAGGCCGTCAGCAGCGATGCCGCCATGACCGCGCGCCTGATCAAGGTGACCAACAGCGCCGCCTATCGCCGCCACAAGCCGGTGGAAGATGTCAGGTCGGCCATCACCCGCCTCGGCCTGCAACTGGTGCGCAGCATGGTGACCCAGTTGGCGCTGCTGCAGTCGATGCGTGTCTATGACGATTCGGTCAACCGCAAGCTGAAGAAGATCACCGATCACAGCCTGGATGTCGCCGCACTCTGCCATGCCCTCGCTGAACACTACACCACGCTCAACGCCGAAGAGGCACTGCTGGCCGGCCTGCTGCACGATATCGGCAAACTGCCGCTGATCGCCCGCATGGAACAATTGCTCGGTCCGCGCATGGACACTCTGCCCACCGACACCATTCTGATAGAGCTACACACGCGCGTCGGCGGCCTGGTGCTGCGCGCCTGGCAATTTACATCGGGATTGATTGCCGTCGCGGAGGAGCATCATCATCTGCGTCGCCAACCCCTTGCCGCCCTCGACTACACCGACCTCGTCATTGCCGCCAATATTCTCGATCACCTGCAACAGAACCGTGACGCCGCGCAACTCGATGATGCCGCAGAGACACCGGTATTCCGTAAACTGGGAAAGACACCGGAACAGCTGCTGGAAGATCAAGAACTGGTTAAGAAAACCGAGACGGTATTGGAACGACTGCGTTTGTGACACCACAACGCTTGCCCCGCTTCCGCTGATGTTCTAGCATTGCCGAGCTTCATCCAGGGAAATCTTTTGTAAGATGCGTCGTACCTTTCATCTCTTCGTTGCCGTGTCGCTGCTGTTCCTCAGCGGTCTGCAGCTGGCGCACGAGCTTGATCTGCACGCGCATAAGCTTGGGCACGCATGCGACATCTGCCTGTTCACCGGCCATCTGGCCCACGGCGCGCCGTCGACGATAGCCACGCTCAAACCGGTTCACATCCAATACGCATTTTATCGAATCAGCCTTTATCGCACCCCGCTCATCGGTCGGCAGTTTCGTTCCGATCTGACCCAACGCGGTCCGCCGTTCCTCTCCTCCTTCGCCTGATCCAGGCACGACAGACACAGTTCGTCGTTGCGTAGTCCGCTGCGTGGTTGATGCCGCGTGCGGGTACGTGGCTATTGGAGAATCTGAAGCACGAAGATACGCCGGATGCGCCGCGCCCTTCACATCGCCCTTGCTATATCGCTGCTGTTTCTCAGCTGGCTGCAGCTCGCGCACGAGCTCGACATCCATGCGGATCAGCCGGGCCATATCTGCGAGTTCTGCCTGTTCACCGGCTATCTTGGCCATGGTGCCACCGCCACGGTGGCCATGCCGACGCTGGCCCACGTGCAGTACGCCTTCTATCGGAGCGGCCACTACAGCTCCCCCGTCGTCAACCAACCTTTCCGTCTCGCGCTGAGCCAGCGCGGTCCACCTCCTGCCTTCAACGTCTGACCCACATAGGTAAATTCTGACCACTGCGCCGGCGGTTCATATCGTCACGGCTGCGCATTGGAAATGCAGACACTGAAAAGCAGGAACATATACGATGAACATGAAGTCCCGTCTTATTGGGCTGGGCGCAGCAACCGCGCTCGCCTGTACGCTTACGTTGCCCAGCTACGCGGCGACACCGGCTGCGGGGGAGGTCCACGGCACGGTTACTGATTCGCTGGGCCGCCCGCTGCACGACGCAACCGTTGATCTCCTGGCCGCCGATGGACATACCCTCGGCACGATCCGCAGCGACGCCGCCGGACACTTTGTCTTTGTCCACGTAGCACCGGGTACCTATGAGCTGACCGCCAACAAGTCCTCGTTTCAACTGGGCACAGCCATCGTTACATTGACGGCGCAAAACGACGGCACGGCGACCCTGATCCTCGCCAGCAACGCCGCCCTGAACATTCAGGTCAAGGCTCACCGACTCGATATCGCGCGCAACGACATCTCGGTGGAGACGGGCAGCAGCACCTACCGCATGACGCACAAGGCCATTGAACGGCTGCCGCAGGGCAGCAACACCCCGCTCAATCAAGTGCTGCTGCAGGCGCCCGGCGTGGTGCAGGATTCGTTCGGTCAGCTGCACGTGCGCGGCGATCACGGCGATCTCCAGTACCGCATCAACGGCACCATCCTTCCCGAAAGTGCCAGCGGTTTCGGCCAGGTGCTCGACCCGAGTTTTGCCCAGAGCGTCAATCTGCTCACCGGCGCACTGCCGGCCCAATACGGCTTCCACACCGCGGGCATCGTCGACATCCAGACCAAGAGCGGCGCATTCGACAAGGGCGGCAACATCGGCGTGACCGTCGGCAGCAACAATACCCGCAAGGTCAACGCCAGCGTCAGCGGCAGCAAAGGCAACTTCAATTACTACGTCACCGGTTCCCAGTTGCAGAATGACCTCGGCATCGAGAACCCGACGTCATCAACCACGGCGATACACGACCACACCCTGCAGAACAACGGCTTCGGTTACTTCTCCGATCTGCTGAATGAAAACACGCGGGTCAGCCTGATCCTGGGCCACTCGGACAATCGCTTCCAGATCCCCAACAATCCCGGACAGACCCCCTCATTCACCTATACCGATCCGTCATCGGGAATCATCTACGGCAGCGGCAATACCGCCTACCCTTCGTCCCAGTTGAACGACAATCAGAAGGAGACGACCGATTACGGCATCCTCTCGCTGCAAGGAACGGCGGGCGCCGGTTTCAATTATCAGGTCTCGGCCTTCAGCCGTTACACCAACGTCACCTACACACCGGACGTCATCGGCGACATGGTCTACAACGGCGTTGCCGCCACCACCCAGCAAGCGGGACAGGCCAGCGGCATCCAGGCGGACTTCAGCTATAAGCTCAATGATTATCACACCCTGAGAACGGGACTGTTCTACAGTCAGGAAGACGTCACCAGCGACAACAACGTGCTGACGTTCAACTCCCCCGACCAGTTCCAACCAGTGACCCAGGGAAGCGGCACCAAGCAGTTCCTGGACAACAGCCGGTTCACCTCTTACCTGTCCGGCATCTATCTGCAGGATGAGTGGAAGGCGACGCAAAAGCTGACCATCAATTACGGTGCCCGCTTTGATCAGATCCGCAGTACCGTCACCGGCTCCCAGCTCAGTCCGCGCCTGGGCGCCGTCTATAAGGTCACGCCGCAGACCACTCTGCATGCAGGTTATGCGCGTTACTACACGCCGCCGCCGACCGAGTTGATCGCCGCCGAAACGGTGTCCAAATTCGAGTACACGACCAACGCTCCCTACAGCGCCCAAAACGGCCCCGTGTTGCCGGAGACGGACGACTACTTCGATATCGGCGTGAACCACGACGTAACGCAGGCGTTTACCGTGGGTGTCGACGGCTACTACAAGAACGTGAAAAATCTGCTGGATGAGGGACAGTTCGGTTCGGCGTTGATCTATACGCCGTTCAATTACAAGGATGGCAAGATCTATGGTATTGAGTTGAGCACCAATTATCACGGCGACAAGCTATCGGCCTATGCCAACATCGCCCGCTCAACGGCGCTGGGCAAAAATATTGTCTCCAGCCAATATCAGATCGATTCGACGGAGCTGGCCTACATCCAGAATCACTGGATCCATCTCGATCACGACCAGACGATCACCGCGTCGGCCGGCGTCTCCTATCCCTGGCACCACGTCACCTACGGGCTCGATGCCATCTATGGCAGCGGGTTGCGCAGCGGCTTTGCCAACGAACAGCATCTGCCCGCCTACACCCAGGTCAATGCCAGCGCCAAGCGAACCTTCCGGCTCGGCGATCTGGGTAAGTTCACCGGCCGCCTGACGGTGATCAATCTGTTCGACACCCGCTACGAACTCCGTGACGGCAGCGGTGTCGGCGTCGGCGCTCCGCAATACGGACCGCGGCGCGGCTTTTATCTCGGACTGAGCAAGAAATTCTGAATCCGTTAACCAATAACGAGGGGCCGTGCGCCCCTCTCTGGAGACTCTCATGAACCTGAATGAAACCTGGATTGCATTGAAACTCGGCGGCATCGTCATTCTTCCGCTCTCCATTCTTGCCGTGATCGCGCTCGCGGTGATGATCGAGAAGGCAGTGCTGTATTGGCGCCATGCCAAGCTCTCCGAACAGCTGCTCGGCTTGGTGGAAACTTACGGTTTTTCCTGGAACGATCTGGAAGCCGAGCTGGCCGCGCTCGATCCGCGCAACTACTTCCGCCGCTTCTTTCAAACGGTGCTGGCTAACCGTCATCATCCGGCTTGGTGGACCGAGTCCCGTGCCGCCGACGAGGCGCAACTCATTGAGACGTCTCTCGGCAAACGGCTTTGGGTGTTGGAAACCATCGTCACCGCGGCACCGCTGTTGGGACTGCTGGGCACGATCACCGGCATGATGCACGCTTTTCAGCTCATCGACGGCAAGGGGCTGGTCAACCCTACCGGCGTCACCGGCGGGGTGGCGCAAGCGCTGATCGCAACGGCGATCGGCCTGCTGATCGCGTTGATTTCGCTGTTCGGCTTCAATTACTTCTCACGCCTCCAGTCGCAGACGCTGGACGAAATGGAGCGACTCGGTACCCGGCTGATTGATCACATCCGGCTGGATCAACAGGAGAAGCAGGAGAAGTTCGATGAAGCGGCGTAAGTCAAGAAGCGCGCGCCGGGGACGCATCGAGATCATCCCCATGATCGACGTCATGTTCTTTCTGTTGGCGACCTTCATGCTGGCCTCGCTGTCGATGCAGCGGCTCAACTCCCTGCCGGTGAACCTGCCGCAGGGCAAGGCCGAGCAGCTGACGCACAAGCCTCCGGTCACGCTCACGATAACCAGCGACAGCAAGATCTTCCTTAACCGCATCCCCGTCACGCTGACAACGCTGGCGGTGGCACTTAAACCGCTGGTGCAGGGAACCGATCACAGCCTGATCGTCTCCGCCGACGACAAGGCCCCCCAGGGCGTGGTGGTGCATGCGATGCTGCAGGCACGTTCCGCCGGCATACAACATTTTTTGATCGCGGTGAAACATGGGTAGCGTGATCCTGGCGTCGCCGTTACGCGACGATGACTCCGGATTCTGGCGCTCGCTGCTGCTGGCGGCCGTCGTCTGGTTGGTTATCGTCTACGGCGTCGGCCTGTTTCTCGACACGCCCCGAGCCGCCCCGCAGCCGCCGACACCGATCGATGCCCGCATCGTCCAGTTGCCGCCGCCGCGGGTGCAACCGAAGCAACCGCCGCCGGTGCCCAAGGCGATGCCGCGACCGATGCCGGTCAAGCATCTGGTGCACCACGTCGTCAAACCCAAACCGAAACCACGTCCGGTAGTGAAGCCGCAACCACCCGCGCCAAAACCGTCCGCCGAGGTCATGGGGGCGCGCGCCATTTTTCACCCGTTACCGCAGATCCCCGACGACTTGAGGGAAGAGGCGGTGAACGTGGTGGCGCTGGCCCGCTTTACCATCGCCGTAAACGGCAGCGCCACGGTGGTATTGGTCCAACCCACGCCCGATCCACGCATCAATCAGATCGTTCTGGATACCTTGCGGACATGGCGTTTTTTCCCGGCATTGAAGCATGGCAACCCCGTCGCTTCGGTGCAGGAAATCAGGGTACAAGTCGAGGTGGACTAGATGATCACGTAACACTTAACAGACGCCGGCGCACCGGATAACAGGCGCACATTTTCCGTTTCGTTCAGCGAGTTACGCTGAAGCGGGTGTCGCATGCGCCTTGCCGCACCGCGGCCGATCGTCTAGGATCGGCCCGCTAGACCTCAGGAAGCGATTGCCGGATGCGCCGCAGTCTTCACATCATTCTTGCCGTTTCGCTGCTGTTCCTCAGTTGGCTGGACTTGGCACACCATTTGGACACCCATGCTCATCAGCCGGGGCAGGTGTGCCAATTCTGCCTGTTTACGGCAAATATCGGCCATGGCACTCCTGCCAGTGTCGCCATTTTGGCGCCACCCCACATCGAATATTATTTTGTACCTCGACACTATCTCAATCCCGTCGTAGCGCAACCGTTTCGTCTCGTCCTGAGCCTGCGCGGCCCGCCGCACCTCTCCTTCGCCTGAACACAATCCACACCTTTTTGCCGTTGCGCCAACCGCCGGTGCGGTCGGTGCCGTGCATAACTATCACAGGCATTGGAGAATTTCTCGATGAAGCACAAAGCGCTTTTACTGGCGGCGGCTTGCGCCGTCCCGACCCTGGCCGCTGCCGCCGGCAGCAACGCCTTCAACCCGGACATCGCCCTGGTGCTGAGCGGCACCTATTCCGATCTGCAGCACAATCCGGACACCTACAAGATCCCCGGCTTCCCGTTGGCCGCCGACAGCGGACCCGGTGCCCGCGGTTTTTCGCTGGGGGAATCGGAACTGGCGATCTACTCCAACATCGATCCCGACTGGTACGGCATGTTCACCTTCTCGATGCACGGTGACGGCACCGCCGACGTCGAGAATGCCTTCGTCCAGACCACCGGCCTGGGCAACGGCCTGACGGTGAAGGCCGGCCGCTTTTTCTCTGGTATCGGCTATCTCAACGAGCAGCACTCGCACACCTGGGACTTCGTCGACATGCCGCTGGCCTACGAGGTGTTCCTCGGCTCGCAGCTGAAAGACGACGGCGTGCAGGTGCGCTGGGTGGCACCGACCGACACGTTCACCGAGCTCGGCGGCGAATGGATGAACGGCAGCAACTTCCCCGCCGGCGGCAGCGGCAACAACGGCCGCGGCGCCTATTCCGCCTTCATCCATTTCGGCGGCGACGTCGGCTACAGCAACAGCTGGGGAGCCGGACTCTCCTATCTCGGCACCAAGTCGGTCGACCGCACCACCTGCACCGACGCCGGCTGCACCATCTCCAACCATCTGGATAGCTTCACCGGCAACACCAAGCTGCTGATCGCCGATTTCATCTGGAAGTGGGCGCCCAACGGCAACATCTACGACCAGAACCTGAAGTTCCAGGCCGAGTATCTGCAGAACCGCAACGACGGCCAGTTCACACCGGCCGGCGCCGCCGCTGCCCTGCCCTACTCGGGCACTGCCAACGGCTGGTATGTGCAAGCCGCTTACCAGTTCGTTCACGGCTGGCGCGTCGGTCTGCGTCACGGCCAGTTGCACGCGGACAATCCGGGCGCGGCCTTCGCCAACACCACGCTGGATACGAAAGGACACACGCCGACGCGCGACAGCATCATGGTCGACTACACCAACAGCGAGTTCAGCCGCATCCGCCTGCAATTCAACCACGACAATGCCGGTCCGGTGACCGACAACCAGTGGTACGTGCAGTACATCATGAGCCTCGGCGCCCACCCGGCCCACATTTTCTAAGTGAGGATCGCAACGATGAAAACCTTTGCCAAACTGTTTGCTCTGGCACTGCTGGTGGGCGTATTGCGTCCCGCCGCCGCCGATATCAACGTGTTCGCCTGCGAACCGGAATGGGGCGCACTGACCCACGAACTGGCCGGCGACAAGGCCGACGTCTACACCGCCACCAACCCGTTCCAGGACCCGCACCATATCCAGGCGCGGCCGTCATTGATCTCCAAACTGCGCCGCGCCGACCTGATGGTCTGCACCGGCGCCCAGCTGGAGATCGGCTGGATGCCGCAACTGCTGTTGCAATCGGGTAACGACAAGATCCAGAAGGGACGGCCGGGTCACTTCGAGGCCGCATCGCACGTGAAACTGCTGGAGGTGCCCGATACCGTCAATCGCGCATTGGGCGATATCCATCCCGACGGCAACCCGCACATCCAGACCGATCCGCGCAACATCGGCGAGGTGGCCAAGGCGCTGACCGCGCGGCTGGAGGAGGTCGATCCGGCCAACGCCAGCTACTACGCCGCCCGCGGCGCCGACTTCATGAAGCGCTGGGACGCCGCCATCGCCCGCTGGCAGCAGGAGGCGAAACCGCTGCACGGCGTGCGCGTGGTGGTGCACCACGACGGCTGGGCCTATCTGTTCAACTGGCTGGGCATCCAGAAGGCCGGTGCGCTGGAAGCGAAGCCGGGCGTACCGCCCTCGGCCGGCCACCTGGCGGAGCTGAAACAGGAACTCGCCGGCAATCCGGCCAAGATGGTGGTCCACGCAGCCTACCAGGACGACCGCGCCGACCGCTGGCTGTCGGCGCAGACCGGTATCCCGGCGGTAAAACTGGCGTTCACCGTCGGCGGCACGCCGGGCGCCGGCGACCTGTTCGGCCTGTACCAAGACACCATCGACCGGATGCTCAAGGCTCTGAAGAAATGAACCTCTCCAACCTTGATTTCAGCATCATCGGCCCCGCCTTCGTGGCGGGGCTGCTGGTGCTCTCCACTCATGTGCCGCTGGGACGCCAGGTGCTCTCCCGCGGCATCATCTTCATCGACCTCGCCATCGCCCAGGTGGCCGGCGTCGGCGTCATCGTCGCCGCCAATATGGGCTGGAACGAGCACGGTCTGGCGGCGCAGTTCGCCGCCTTCATCGCGGCTCTCGGCGGCGCCGTCCTGCTGTGGGGCACGGAAAAGTTGTGGCCCGACATTCAGGAGGCGCTGATCGGCGTGCTGTTCGTGCTGGCGGCCTGCGCCAGCATCCTGCTGCTGGCCCACAACCCCGAAGGCGGCGAGCACCTGCGCGACCTGCTGGTCGGACAGATCCTGTGGGTCAACTACGGCAGTCTGCTGATGCCGGCGCTGATCTACGCCGTGATCCTCGCGTTGCTGTTCCTGGTGCGCCAGAGCCGCCATCCGTTGCTGTTCTACCCGCTGTTCGCGGTGACCGTGACGGTGTCGGTGCAGCTGGTCGGCGTCTATCTGGTATTCGCCAGCCTGATCCTGCCCGCCATCGCCGTGCGCCGCCGCGACGGCCACGACGGCCTCTGGCTCGGCTACGTGCTGGGTGCGATCGGCTACGGTCTCGGTTTGCTGCTGTCGCTCATCTTCGACGTGCCGGCCGGCGCCATCATCGTCTGGAGCCTGCTGGTGTGCATCCTGCCGCTGATGTTCGCCCACCGCTCGAAGGCGCAGACGGCGCAATAGAAACCGGGAGGGGGGAACCACCGAACACACTGAAGACACCGAAAACAGGAAAACCAAGTACGGTCGCCCATTCCTTGGCGATCGTGGCGTCTTGGCGAGATCATCGGTCCTGTTCAGAAAAACCAACCACGGCCTCTCACCAGGACGCAAAGCGCGCCAAGAAAAGAGGACCTCTCGCAGCGCTTCGGTGAGTTCGGTGTCTTCGGTGGTTCCCGTCTTTCCGCCGGTGGTAACAAACAGGCCGCGTTTTACCCGGCGGCGCGTCCATTTTAGAATGATGCCATGAACGACGAATCACGCTCGCAACTCGCCCGCCTCAAGCGGCTGCTCTCCGCCGCCCGCTGGGCCTCCCTGGCCACCGTCGATGAGGCCGGCATGCCCATGGCCTCCATGGTGGGTTACATCACCGCGGAGCCGCCGGTCTGCGCCTATTTTCATCTCTCGCGCCTCGCCGCCCACACCGGCAACCTGCTGGCCAACGGCCGCGCCGCCTTCGTGGTGAGCGAGAACGACGACGGCCAGGGCGATCCGCAGGAACTCACCCGCGTCACCCTGCAGGGCAATGTGCAGGTGGTCGAACGCGGTTCGGAGGAATATGTAGCGGTACGCGAACGCTATCTGAAGCGGTTGCCCGCCTCGGAACGACTGTTCGATTTCCCCGACTTCATCCTGTTCCGCCTCGACGTCGCCGAGGCGCGCTTCGTCGGCGGCTTCGGCCAGGCCCGCACCTTCAGCGCTGCCGACATTCGAGGCAGGTCATAAAAGGATCTTCACCGCAAAGGCGCAAAGGGCGCGAAGGGATTACGGCTAAAGGCAAAGACTTTTCACCGCAGAGACGCAGAGGGCGCTGAGAAAAACCACAAACACGTATTCCTCGGCGTTCTCTGCGTCTCTGCGGTGAACGTTTGGTTTTCTGGCCGTGAATGTTTGGTCGTCTTGTTCAGATAATAAGTGGGTTGGCCTTTCTTCGCGTCCTTTGCGCCTTTGCGGTGAACAATTTTTTCCGTGCGTATCGCCGCGCTCCACCCGCCCCTACTCCGCCGCCTCCATCGCCGCCTGTGGTGCGCGCAGCTTGCCGAGGAAGGTGCGCAGCGCCTCGAACGCCAGCACGGCGGCCAGCACCAGCAGAAAACCGGCGACCCAGCGGACGACTTCGGCGGTGCGCGCGTTGGCGACGAGAATGCCGAGCGACCAGACCGTCATCACCAGCATGAATACCGTCGGCGCAACGACGTACCAAACCTTCTTCCCGGCCGCCTGGAGCCAGACCGCCACCACCATCAAGGCGAGGGCGGCCAGCAGCTGGTTGGTCGCCCCGAACACCGGCCAGATCGCCTTCCAGACCGGGATCACCTGGCCGGTCACCGGATCCTTGAAGGTGAGCAGGACCAGAATCGCGGGGAGGATTAAACTGAAGAAGGTGGCGACGAACCGCCCGCCCTTGTTCTTCATCGCAAAGAACTCCTGGAACACATAGCGACACAGACGAGTACAGGTATCGAGGGTGGTGAGCAGGAAGGTCGAGATCGCCAGCAACCCGAACTGGGCGCCGAGACTCGCCGGCATGTGCAGCGCCTCGAAGAAACGTCCCATGCCGAAGGCGAACACCTGGGTCGGCGCGCCCTTGGCTTGGCCGAGCGGCACGATCAGCACCGTGATCAAGGCGATCACCGCCACCACGCCTTCAAGCAGCATCCCGCCGTAGCCGATGGTGAGCGCGTCCTTCTCCGTATCGAGCTGTTTGGCGGTGGTGCCGGAACCGACGATGCTATGGAAACCGGAAACCGCGCCGCAGGCCACGGTGATGAAGAGGATGGGAAACATCGGCCCCAGGTGCGGCGCGTTCCAGGTGACGAAGCCCGGATAGACCGCCGGCAGGCCGCCGAACAGAATCCCCAGCACGCTGACCAGCACCGCGGAATAAAGCAGATAGGAGGCGAGGTAATCGCGCGGCTGCAACAGGATCCACACCGGCGTCACCGAGGCGACGAAGCAGTAGATCAACAACACGGCATCCCAACCGACCTTGGCATTCGCCCCGAGAAAACCGAAAGCCAGCGGCAGCTGCTGGCCCGCCACGATGCCGATGAACACCAACGGCACGAAGATCAGGCTGGCGCGCAGGATCGACACCTTCCAGCGGTAGACGGTCATCCCGAACAGCAGCGCCAACACGATATAGATCATCGACGACGAGGCGACGCCGCCGGATTTGGTAAAGGTGATCGAGGTCAGGTCGAGGAACACGACCAGCACGTAGCAGAGCGTCAACCAGATAAACAGCAGAAACAGCCGGTAGCTCAGCGGGCTCATGTAGAGCGCGGCGATCTCGGCGACGGAACGGGCGCGATGCCGAATCGACGCCATGATCGAGGTGAAGTCGTGAACCCCGCCGATGAATATCGCGCCCACCAGGATCCACAGAAAAGCGGGGATCCAGCCGAAGGCGGCGGCGGCGATGATTGGGCCGACGATGGGTCCGGCGCCGGCGATGGAACTGAAGTGATGTCCCAGCAACACCGGCGTCTTGGCCGGCACGTAATCGACGCCGTCATACTGAGTGTGGCTGGGCGTCGCCTTCGACGGATCAATGCCTATGGCCTTGCGCAGGAACAGCCTGCCATAGGTGAAATAGGCAACGACAAAAGCGGCAACGGCGATAAAAAAGAGCGCGGTGGTCATCGGTGAACTCCCTCCTCGTTTTTTTCGCAGTATCCGACCACTCACCTCGGTGCGTCAAGCGTTGGGCGGGCGGTGGCGGTATCGCCTATCCATGCAGGGTGGATTGAGCCTACGAATAGCGATGACACAGTCAGATCCGATTAATATCAGATAGCGAAACGTGGCATCGCGTGCGCCACCATCGCCGATCGCGATGGAGCGGACGAGAAACAGATCCTTTGAAAACTCAGTAAGATTTTTTCCAACCGCCCCTGAAGCTTGATGTGCGGCACACACCAGCCGGTGGTGTTGGTGACAAGGCCATATTTCCCGCAGTCGCCATCAGCGGCCAAGCAGTTTAACGATATCGCCGTCAGCAGCAAAAACATTGAGAGATGTTTACGCATCACGAAAGATTATGTTCATGAAGGATGGATGGCAATGTGCTCTGAATTCGTTCCCAACGAATTTCGTCATTTTTATCCTGAGACAAAGAAAAGTGAGCTGCGCGCGGTGCAGTCACCGCATTCAATTCACCCGCAGCGCCGCCACACGTTAATCTTTACCCCGGAAAACCGGCACCCTCACTCGTTCAACCACCCTATCGCCGCCTTCTCGTCATGAAAGGCACGCACGTCGTATCCAACGTTTCGGCTAACCGTCAACGCGAAGCTATGCGACTCGTCGGCTGGCGCCACCAGAATGGCCACGCGAACATCCCGTTGCAGGTTCATATCCTGCATATCCTTATATGCGTAGTCGTAATTTTCCAGAACGCTCAACACATTTTTCGCTTCACGGACATCGGTCAGGAATCGTTTGATGTGCAGCTCCCGGCTCAGACGATCCAGCTCCTTGGTAAACGCCAAAGAGACCTCTCTCGTCATCAACCCGCTGACCTGACAAACAATATATTTGCCGTTCTTTGACGGCGCAATGGTGTAGCTCATATCCCCCCCTTTAAACAGCATGCATATGACTCATGCCTCTGCCAAACGGGCAAACCTCGTCATCGGTTCACCCGGCGCCGCAATCGCACCGCTTCACCCTTCGACACATACCACCGGCATCTCCCCGCGACGCCGCGCTGCGACAGACTTCGGATCAGGATACCGCGCCCAGCCTGTTCGTCAATGACCGAACGGCTGGTCAATACCGGCTGCGCCATTATCTGCCATGCCGACAGCGGTCACGATGGCCGGGACCGAAGGCGCGCATCAGGTGGATAAGAATGGAAACGCCAAACCCGGTGCCTCCCGTACCCCGTGGGTAAATATCCTGTCGCGTGATCAAAGCAACATGTGCACGCCGAGCCCGGCGAGGAACAGGGCGAAGACGCGTTTGAGCGTGGCGGTCGGCAGGGTGTGGGCGAGGCGCGCGCCGAGGGGCGCGAACAGCATGCTGGTGACCACGATCCCGGCCAGGGCCGGCAGGTAGATGAAACCGATCGCTCCGACCGGCAGGTGAGCCGTATGCCAGCCGGCGGCGACGAAACCGAGGGCGCCGGCAAGGGCGATGGGCAGGCCGGTGGCGGCCGAGGTGGCCACGGCCTTGCGCACGTCGACGTTGCACCACACCAGGAACGGCACGGTCAGACTGCCGCCGCCGACGCCGATGATCGCCGAGACGCCGCCGATCAGCGCACCGGCGATTCCC
The DNA here is from genome assembly GCA_964421235.1 of uncultured Thiohalomonas sp. Classification (GTDB taxonomy): domain Bacteria; phylum Pseudomonadota; class Gammaproteobacteria; order Thiohalomonadales; family Thiohalomonadaceae; genus Sulfurivermis. Next base: position 16,565 of record CAYQWR010000033.1, read on the forward strand.
ATGCCGAGACGCCGCGGCAGCTCGCGATGTCCTTCCGGCAACAGCGCAAAACCGATCTGCGCCGCGATCAACAACTCGAACACGCCGAAGATGGAGCGCAACGCAGCGGTAGGCAACAGCTCCGTCGCCATCGCCCCCAGCCATGCGCCGATCACGATCCCCGGTGCCAGTTGCCAGAACAGACGCCACTGCACCGCGCCGCGGCGATGGTGGGCGCGTACCGACGATGTTGCCGTGAACACGATGGTGGCCAGCGAGGTGCCGATCGCCAGATGCATGATCACCCCGGCGTCGATCCCCTGCCCCGCGTAGACCCACGCCAGCACCGGCACGATCACCAGCCCGCCGCCGACGCCCAGCAGCCCGGCCAGCGTGCCCGCGAAGGCGCCCAGCGTCAGATAAATCAGGTATTCGTTCATCAAAACAACTACTCACCGCAAAGGCGCAAAGAGCGCAAAGTTTATTATGTCTATTGTCTATGCATGCCGTTCTCGGCTATGTACAGCCAGCAAGCTGCACGGGTACCCGCTCGAAGCTCATGGAAGGCATTAGCCCCTTTGCGTCCTTTGCGCCTTTGCGGTGAATAGTTTTTAGCGCACCCATACCGTCTTCGCATTGACGAATTCGCGCATCCCATGATGCGACAGCTCGCGGCCATAGCCGGAGCGTTTGATGCCGCCGAAGGGCAGGCGCGGATCGCTCTTGACCAGGCCGTTGACGAAGGCGCAACCGCATTCGAGTTGGCGCGCCAGCGCCTCGCCGCGCACCGTGTCCTGGGTCCACACGCTGCCGCCCAGGCCGAACGGGCTGTCGTTGGCGATGCGCAAGGCATCGCGTTCGTCGCCGGCGCGGATCACGATGGCCACCGGGCCGAACAGCTCTTCGTAATAGGCGCGCATGCCGGGCTTCACCCGATCGAGAATCGACGGGGCGTAAAAGGTCTTGCTCCCCTCCAGCGGTTGACAGCCGGTGAGCGCGACCGCACCGGCGGCAACGCTGTCGCTTACCTGGCGCTGCAACTCGTCGCGCAGATCGGGGCGCGCCAGCGGCGCCAGGGTGGTGGTGTCGTCCATCGGGTCGCCCGGCTTGAGCGCCGCCACCGCGGCCTCGAAACGCGGCAGGAATTCTTCGGCGATGCGCTCCACCACGATGAAGCGCTTGGCGGCGATGCAGCTCTGGCCGCCGTTGAGGAAACGCGACGTCACGGCCTGCTGCACTGCCAGTTCCACGTCCGCATCCTCCAGCACAATGAAGGGATCGGAGCCGCCCAGCTCCAATACCGTCTTCTTCAGGCAACCGCCCGCGGTGGCCGCCACCTGGCGGCCCGCCGGCTCGGAACCGGTGAGCGTCACCGCATGCACGCGCGGATCCTCGATCACCGCCGCCACCTGATCGGCGCGGATCATCAGCGTGTGGAACACGCCGGCCGGCACGCCCGCGTCGCGCAATACCTCCTCGATGGCCAGCGCGCACTGCGGCACGTTGGAGGCGTGCTTGAGCAGCCCGGTGTTGCCCGCCACCAGCGCCGGCGCGGCGAAGCGGAACACCTGCCAGAAAGGGAAGTTCCACGGCATC
>CAYQWR010000034.1:0-18002 GCA_964421235.1 uncultured Thiohalomonas sp.
TGCTGCGCACCTACGGCGACGAATTGAAGCGCTGAGATTACCGGCCAGATCGAAATTCGGATCAAAACAAAGTTTAACCACGGGGGACACGGGGCGCACGGGGGATTATTCAGGCACAGAGCCCGCGTATCCACGATTTTGGTGGAAGATTCCCCGTGTTCCCAGTGCCCCCCGTGGTTAATAGCTTTGATGCTTTTGAATTTTGAGATGGCCTGTAGTGTCTTTGCCCGGGTCGCGCCGTTACAATAGTCGCGCCTACCCAACATCCATCAGCTGACGACGAGAAAGGACCTGCCATGCGCCCGAGCGGACGCGCGCCGGATGAACTGCGCGCTATTAAACTGACCCGAAACTACACCAAACATGCGGAGGGTTCCGTGTTGGTGGAGTTCGGCGACACCAAGGTGATCTGCACCGCCAGCGTCAGCGAAGGGGTGCCGCGCTTCCTCAAGGGCAGCGGCCAGGGCTGGGTGACCGCCGAATACGGCATGCTGCCGCGCTCCACCGGCTCACGCATGGGCCGCGAGGCGGCGCAGGGCAAGCAGGGCGGCCGCACCATGGAGATCCAGCGCCTGATCGGCCGTTCGCTGCGTGCCGTGGTCGACATGAAGGCCCTGGGCGAGCGCACCGTCACCATCGATTGCGACGTGATCCAGGCCGACGGCGGCACCCGCACCGCCTCCATCACCGGCGGTTACGTGGCGCTGGCCGACGCGGTGCGCCACCTGCGCAACAAGAAGCTGATCAGCAAGGACCCGCTGCACGGCCAGGTCGCCTCGGTCTCCGTCGGCATCCACCAGGGGACGCCGGTGGTCGACCTGGACTACGCCGAGGACTCCGACGCCGAGACCGACATGAACGTGGTGATGAACGACGGCGGCGCCTTCATCGAGGTGCAGGGCACCGCCGAGGGTCACGCCTTCCGCCGCGACGAACTGGACGCCATGCTGGCCCTGGCCGAACACGGCATCGGCCAGCTGCTGCAAAAACAGCGCGAGGCGCTGGAAAGCAATTAACCACGGGGAACATTTATGCCCTTTGGGTGCGGGGGCACGGGGTTTTGAATTCGATCAGTATTCCCCGTGTGCCCCGTGCCCCCCGTGGTTAAATCTTCTTGGAGAGTTTGGTAATGAAAAAAGTCGTTTTGGCCAGCGGCAACAAGGGCAAGCTGCGCGAGTTCGGGCAGCTGCTTGCCGGTGTCGATATCGAGGTGGTGCCGCAGACCGGGTTCGCGGTGCCGGAGGCGGAGGAGACCGGGCTCACCTTCGTCGAGAACGCCATCCTCAAGGCGCGCAACGCGGCGCAGCACACCGGCCTGCCGGCCATCGCCGACGATTCGGGGCTGGAGGTGGACGCGCTCAACGGCGCGCCCGGCATCTATTCGGCGCGTTATGCCGGCGTCGGCGCCGGTGACCGGGCCAATCTGGAAAAGCTGCTGCGTGAACTGGACGGCGTGGCCGGCGAGGCGCGCAGCGCCCGCTTCCAGTGCCTGCTGGTCTACATGCGCCACGCCCTCGATCCGACGCCGCTGATCTGCCAGGGTACCTGGGAAGGCTTCATCACCTTCGAACCCAAGGGCGATGACGGCTTCGGTTACGATCCGGTGTTTTTCGTCCCCGATCAGAACTGCACCGCCGCCGAACTGCCGGCCGAGGCGAAGAACAGCCTGAGCCACCGCGGCCAGGCGCTGCGCAAGCTGCTGGTGGCGCTGCGCCCTGCTTGAAAAAAGCTTGAACCACGGAGGACACGGAGGAATTACGAATGGGTAGCCTTATGTGTGTTACCTCAGTGTGCTCCGTGCTCTCTGTGGTTAACCGCTTTTCGTTCCGTTGTCCGCTAATTGCTTTTGTAACAGCTCCGCCAGCGCGTCGGCGGAGAGCGGGCGACTGAACAGATAGCCCTGCGCCTCGTCGCAGCCGAGGCCGCGCAACAACTGCTGCTGTTCCTCTGTTTCGATGCCCTCGGCGATGACCGTCAGGCCGAGACTGTGGCCGAGGTTTATCACGCCGGCGGCGATGGCGCGGTCGTCCAGGTCGGTCTCCAGATCGCGCACGAACGATTGGTCGATCTTCAGTTTGTCGATGGGGAAGCGCTTGAGATAGGCGAGGCTGGAGTAGCCGGTGCCGAAGTCGTCCACGGCGATGCGCACGCCCAGCGCCTTGATCCGGCGCAGCACCTCCAGCGTCGTTTCCAGATCCTGCGCCAGCAGGCTTTCGGTGATCTCCACCTCCAGCAGTTCCGGCGCCACGCCGGTTTCGTTCAAGGCACGGCTGACGGTCTGATACATATCACAGAGCGTGAACTGCCGCGTGGAGGCGTTGACCGCAACGGAGATCGGCGGCAGGCCCGCCTGCTGCCACGCCTTGGTCTGGCGGCACGCCTCGAACATCACCCATTCGCCGATGGTGCCGATCAGGCCGGTCTCTTCGGCGATGGGGATGAAGCGGTCGGGCGGTACCGCGCCGAGCTGCGGATGGGTCCAGCGCAGCAGCGCCTCGACGCCGAAGATGCGGCTGTTGTCGATATCCACCTGCGGTTGGTAGTGCAGCACCAGTTCGCCGTTGCCGAGAGCGGAACGCAGGGCGTTTTCCAGCGTCAGCCGTTCCATCGCGGCGCTGTTCAGCTCCTGGGTGAAGAAATGGTAACGGTTACGCCCCAGCTCCTTCGCTTTATACAGAGCGATGTCCGCGTTCTTGTGCAGTTCGTCGAAGTCCTCGCCGTCACGCGGAAACACGGCGATGCCGATGCTTGCCGTGATGTTGAGCGGTTGCTCCGCGGTGGCATAGGGCTGTGCGATAGCGCTCAACAGTTGTTGCGCCGTATGCATCGCTGCGGCGGCATCGGCTTCGCCCAGGATGATGAGGAATTCGTCTCCGCCGGGGCGGCCGACGGCATCGGTGTCGGCGATTGCGTGCGCGATACGGCGCGCGACCTCTTGCAGCAGTTGGTCGCCGGCCAGATGGCCGAGGGAGTCGTTGATGTTCTTGAAGTTGTCCACGTCGAGATAGAGCAGCGCGGCGCTGCGCTGTTCGCGCCGCGCAGCAAGCAGCAACTGCCCGGTGCGATCGCGCAGCAGGGTACGGTTCGGCAGATCGGTGAGCGGGTCGAAATAGGCGAGATAGCGAATGCGATCCTCCGCCTGTTTCGACTCGGTGATGTCCGCGGAGACCGAGATGTATTTATTTACCTGGCCAGCCTCGTTGCGGACCGCGGAGATCGAGACCCAGGCGGGATAGAGCTCGCCGTTCTTGCGCCGATTCCACAACTCGCCCTGCCAGTAGCCGGCGCTGTTTATGGATTGCCACATCTTCTGGTAGAACGCCTTCTCGTGTCGTCCCGATTTGAGGAAGCCGATAGGGCGACCGACGACCTCGCCGGCGGCATAGCCGGTGACGTCGCAGAAGGCGCGGTTGACGCTGATGATGACGCCGTCGGCGTCGGTGATGGTGATCAGTTCGCGGCTGCTGTCGAATACCGTGGCCGCCAGCTGCAGCTCCTCCTGGCGCGCGAAATTGTCGAGGGCGAAGGAGATATCCTGCACCATCTCGTCGAGTAGGCCGATCAGGTCGGCGGTGAACAGGCCGGGCTCTGCGGCGTACAGGGTGAGCGCGCCGACGACTTCGTTTCCGCGGTGCAGCGGAAAGGCGGCGGAAGCGCCGATGCCGGAGGCCCGGGCGCGCTCATGCCATGGCGCCGTGCGCGGGTCGTTGAGAAAGTCGTTGCAGACATAATTGCTGCCCACGCGCAGTGCGGTGACCGTCGGGCAGTTGCTGCGCGGGTCATCCGGATCGAAAGAGAGGCCGAGGCCGGCGAGATAGTCGGCGTCGATGCCGGCGCTGGCCACCGAGTCGATGCTGCGACTCTTGGCATCGCGCATGCCGATCCAGGCGCCTTTGAGTTCGCCCAGCTCGACCGCGATGCGGCAGATCAGCGGAAACAATTCCTCCGTGGAGCGGCTGCGCACGATGGCCGTATTGGTATGGCTCAGGGTGGCATAGAAGGCGCTGAGCCGGCGGCTGCGCTGTTCGGCCTCCTTCAGCGGCGTGACATCATGCCCCTCCGCCAGCAGCCACTGCACTTGGCCGTGCTGGTTGCGGATCGGACGCAGCGAGAAGTCGACGTAATGGGCCACGGCGTCGGGCGCCACATGGATGACGTCGCGCCGGACGTGGGTGCCCGCCGCCGCCGCGACGATATCCTGCTGCAGTTGCCGCTGGCCGTCCGGGTCGTGGCTCCACCACGGCGTCGCCCAGAATTTCCGGTCGAGCACCGTCTCCTTGTCGGCGTCGGCGAATTCCAGCGCCAGGTCGTTGACGTCCAGTACGGTGCCGTCGGGCGCCAGCAGGGCGATGAATTGGAAACTGCGCTCGAACAGTGCGTGCAGCTGGTGGTTCTGTTCCGCCAGCTCGCGGGTGAGGGTGGTGAACTGGCCCGCCATCTGGGCAATTTCGTCGTGGCCGCCGATGTAGGGGATATCCTTGTTGCCGAACCGCCAGTTATGGATGGCAGCCGTGAGACGCTCGATGCGGTTCACTACCGCGAGGCGCAGATAGACCCAGATCAGGACGGCCAGCAGCAGCGAGCCGCCGACGCTGCCGGCGGCATGCTCCATGGCCTCGGTGCGCGCCGACTGCATCAGGGTGCTGCTGTCGAATGTCAGGATCAGGACGCCGCCACCGGCAGAGCGCGGCAGCGGCAGGGGATAGATCGCCCACAGTATGTTGCGGTCGGCGGAGAGGCGGGTGCGTACCATGCGGCGATGGCGGGCGGCGGCGATCAGGCTGACCGGTGGCGCATCGGGCAGGGCGGCGGCGTTGTGTTGCAGCAGGCGATCGTCGGTGCTGAGGACGACGCGATTCTGCGCGTCGGTCACCGCCGCCCAGCGCAGGTCCGGCGTGGTCCCGGCGCTCTCCAGCGTGTGGTGCGCGGCGCTCCAGTCGCCACGGGTTAGCGGGTCGCGCAGCATGGCGGTCAGCTGGTCGCCGCTGTGGGTGGCGCTGGCAGTCAGCTGCTGCACGATCTCCCGATCGGCACGACGGAGATCCCACACGTGCATCACGGCGGCGAACGGCAGGCTGAGCAGCAGCAGTGCCAGAGGAATGATGCGGCGCAGCGGAAACAGCCAGTTCACGAGGTTACTCCCGACAAGTCCCTGTCGCCACGCCTCGGCTTCGGGCATCAGTCATGTTGAAAGAGCTTTGCGGATCCATGTCAGCGGCGTTGCATTTACTCCAGTATATCCCGACTATGCGGAAGTACGCTGGCGTATTGTCCTGGCGCCCCTAAGAAGACTCCCGATGTTTAATTTTTCTTCCATTCCGCCTTTAGGTTTATATGTGCACGTGCCCTGGTGCGTGCGTAAGTGCCCCTATTGCGATTTCAACTCCCACGAGGCGCACGGCGCCATCCCGGAGACGGCCTATGTCGATGCGCTGCTGGCCGACCTGGAGCAGGAGCTGCCGTCGGTATGGGGGCGCACCGTCGGCAGCGTGTTCATCGGCGGCGGCACGCCGAGCCTGCTGTCGCCCGAGGCGCTGGAGCGGCTGCTGTCGGGGGTGCGGGCACGGCTCAAACTGCTGCCGGATGCGGAGGTCACGCTGGAGGCCAATCCGGGGACGGTGGAACAGGGCAAGTTCAGCGAATTCCGCGCCGCCGGCGTCAACCGCCTCTCCATCGGGGTGCAGAGCTTCGACGACGACCTGTTGCAGCGCATCGGCCGCATCCACGGCAGGCGCGAGGCGATCCGTGCGGCGGAGGCGGCCCACGGCAGCGGCTTCGACAACTTCAATCTCGATCTGATGTTCGGCCTGCCGGGCCAGTCGCTGCGGCAGGCGGAGGATGACGTGGCGACCGCCGTCGCTCTGGCGCCGACCCATATCTCCTATTACCAGCTCACCCTCGAACCCAACACCGCGTTCCAGGCCCGGCCGCCGGTCCTGCCGGACGACGAGGTGGTCGACGACATTCAGCTTGGCGGGCAGGCGCGGCTGGCTGCGGGGGGCTATGATCAGTATGAAGTTTCGGCCTATGCACGCGCCGGTTACCGTTGTCGCCACAACCTCAACTACTGGTGTTTCGGCGACTATCTCGGCATCGGCGCCGGGGCCCACGGCAAGGTGACGCTGCCGGCTGAGGGCCGCATCGAACGGCGCTGGAAGGTGCGTCATCCGCGCGACTATCTGGCGACCGTCGGTGGTGCCGGGAGCATCGGCGGCAGCAGCGTGTTGAGCCGGGCCGACGCGGCATTCGAATTCATGATGAATGCGCTGCGCCTGACCGACGGGTTCGACACGGCGCTGTTCGCGCAGCGCACCGGCCTCGCCATCGGCGCCGTCACCGAGCAGCTGGCGCAGGCGCAGCGGCAGGGCTTCATCACGTGGGACAGGGAGCAGGTGCGTCCCACGGCGAAAGGGCGGGATTACCTCAACGATCTATTGCAACTGTTTTTGACCGACCATGAATGACGATACCGACTACACACCCATCGACTGCGATGTCTATTCCGAGTACGAGGTCGCCATCCTGCACCAGCAGCGGCTGCGTGTGCGCTGGCGCGACGAAGCGGGCGCCGACCATGTGGAGACGCTGCGCCCGACCGATCTGCTGACGCGGGCAGGCGAGGAGTTCATGTCCGCGCTCACCGATCACGGCGAAGAGCGCTGCATCCGCCTCGATCACATCCGCGAGGCGGGCGTGCTGAAGAGTGCCGCCAAGTGAGCGGCGGCGAACTGTTCTCCCTGCTGATCAACATCGCAGTGGGTATTTACTTCGCCTGGTACTATCCGCGCAGCGTGCGCGGCAAGCTCGATCGCATGCCGCGCATCTTTTCGCTGCTCAACAAGATCCTGCCGCCGCTGGGTTATGTGCTGATCGCGGTGTCGATCCTCTACGGCGTGCTGCACGCCTCGCGTCTTGCCTGAGCTCAATCCATGTAGCTGATCGCCTCGCTGCCCGGGTCGGGCAGACCGGCGATGCGCCACGCCTCGCGCGCGCCGCTGAACAGGTGCTCCACGCAGTGGGGTTCGAGGTCGTTCCGCACGCAGGCCAAGTGCATCGGCGGGGCGGCGCCGTATTGGACGAAGTGCTGGCGCAGAAAGCGGATGACCCGCCAGTGCGCCTCGTTCAGCGGCCCGATACCGTCGGCGCTGGCGATGTTGCGCGCCAACTGCTCATTCCAGCGGCCGCTGTCGTTCTCTGTGCCGATGGGGGATGGGAGATCGAATTCGGTGATCATGGGGTGCCTCCTCTCGCTCGGCGCCCTGTCGGGCGCAAATTTCTTATCGTTTAACTCAAGTATAGCCGTTGTCTCCCCGGTTCAAGTTCCGCTTTGCTAGCATGGCCGCCATGAGGAGAGGCGTGTGATGCGGATAGGTATCGACCTGGGCGGCACCAAGATCGAGGCGATTGCGCTGGATGCCGTGGGCAACATATTGATTCGAAAGCGCATTGCGACGCCGCAGGGGGACTATGCCGGCACCGTCGGCGCCGTCGCCGGCCTGGTGCGGTCGATGGAGAACGAACTGGGCCGGTCGGCCACGGTGGGCGTCGGCATCCCCGGTGCCCTGTCGCCGGCCAACGGCCTGGTGAAGAACGCCAATTCCACCTGCCTGATCGGCCGGCCCCTCGACCGCGACCTGGGGGCCGCCCTGGGACGCGAGGTGCGGCTGGCCAACGACGCCAACTGCTTCGCCGTCTCCGAGGCGACGGACGGTGCCGCCGCCGGTGCGGCGGTGGTGTTCGGGGTGATCGTCGGCACCGGGACCGGCGGCGGCATCGTCGTCCACGGTCGCCCGCTGGCCGGCGCCAACGCCATCGCCGGCGAATGGGGCCACAACCCGTTGCCCTGGCCCCGTGCCGAAGAGCTGCCCGGCCCCTCCTGCTATTGCGGCAAGCGCGGCTGCATCGAGACCTGGCTCTCCGGCCCGGGTCTGGCGGGGGCATTCGAGCGGGAGACGGGGGAACGGCAGGAGGCGCCGGCCATCGTGGCGCGCGCGGCGGCGGGTGACGCTGCCGCGGAGGCGGTGTTGCAGCGTTATGAGGATCGCATGGCGCGGGCGCTGGCCTCGGTGATCAACCTCCTCGACCCGGACGTCATCGTGCTCGGCGGCGGCATCTCCAACATCGAACGGCTCTACGCCAACGTACCGCGCCGGTGGGGCCGCTACGTCTTTTCCGATCGGGTAGACACCCGGCTGGTGCCGCCGCTGCATGGCGACTCCAGCGGCGTGCGCGGGGCTGCGTGGCTATGGCGGGGCGAGCATCAGCCGCAGACGTAGGAGGCAGCCAGGTCGGCTGAGAGCAGGTCGCTGAAGCGCACGTACTCCTGTCGCGCCGCCTCCTGGGCGTGGGCGCGACAGGCGTCGATGTCGTCGAAGTTCGACAGCAGCGCGTCCACTATCTTGCCGTCCAACACATTGCTCTGTACCAGCTCGGCCAGCTTGTTCCGCACCTCCCGCTTGGCCAGCGGTTCGCGGTAGGGGCGTTGTTCCAGCAGGGCGGTAAAGACGTCGGCCGCCGCGATGATGCGCGCCCCCAGCGGGATCTTGCGTCCGGGGTAACGTCCCGGGTAGCCGTAGCCGTCGAGGCGCTCGTGGTGCATCGCCGCCCAGGTCTTGATCTCGTCCAGCCCCTGCAGCGGTTCGAGGATGCGGTAGGTGTAGTAGGCGTGCGATTTAACCACCCGGAACTCGGCGTGGGTCAGACGGCCCTTCTTCTCCAGCAGTTCGCCCGGGATCGCCAGCTTACCGATGTCGTGCAGGTAGCCCGCCACCTGCACCTTTTGGCATTCGGTGGCAGAGAAGCCGATCAGATGCGCGAGATTGGAGGCGACCAGCGCGACGCCGCTGGAATGGGTTGCGGTGAAGTGACAACGGAAATCGATGATGTGCGCCAACAGCTCGGCGAAGTCGAGCAGGTCGTCGTTCTCCAGTTCGATCGAATAGCTGCGGCAGTTGTTGATCAGTACCTGTTCGAGGGATGGCGAGACCACGTCGAGCCAGAAGTGTTCGCGCCACGCCAATTCACTGAAGGCCTCCACATGATCGGGATTGAACATGTCACCGGTCTTGCGCGCAATGGTGGCGACGATGCGGTCGACCTGTTCAAGAATTGGCTGATCCTTGTCGATCAGGACCTCCACGCGATCGGCCAGGTGCAGCAGGCGGGACTCCATCGGTACGACAGCGCCGGGCGGATTACGCCGCCCTACATGGTGATGGCGGATGATGGTGGAGACGTCGGAGAAGTGACGAAATTTATTCAGCAGCTGATAGCCGATCTCGCAATGGCGATCATGATCCGGATTATCGCCGAACTCCAGCAGTCGGCCGCGCTCTTGGGCGGAAAGCACGCCGATATCATGCAGCAGTCCCGCCAGTATCACATCGTACTGTGCCTTCTGTGACGCGCCGATCTCGCGTGCAATCTGGCTGGCAATGTAGGCCACACGCTTATGATGATTCGCAAGACGCGAGTCGATGTGATCAATCGCGTTGGCAATCGAGACGACAAAATCCAGCAGATTGATGGGGCGCTGCGTAAACACCTGTGGACTCTCTTTTGCTGCGCCATTGGCGGCAGCTTTCAGATGTGGGTAGTGAAGAAAGATACCTGGGTTTTGCTGCCATAGAAAGACCGCTCAAATGAATTAATAGTTCACGGTTGCAGACAAACGACGGCCGTGTTCAATTGCCGTTAACATGGCCATAAGCAGTCCTTTATGGTGGCCGCCGCAACGACAGGATATTGCTGAGCAGCGGCGGCCACGACCCCCTTTCTATCTACGCCTCGTCGGTGAGCGCCTGCGGCAGCGGTGCTTCCGCCTGTGGCAGGTGCCAGGCGATGAAGGTGGTGGCGAGCAGCACCAGCACGCCGAGGCCGAGGATCGCCGTCACCGGGCCGAGGTGCCCGGCCAGGGCGACGGTGTAGATGGCGGTCCCCGCCAGCATCGCCAGGTTCTCGAAGAAGTTCTGGATCGCCACCGCGCCGCCGGCGCCGACGGTGCGGTGGCCGATCTCCTGCAGGGTGGCGTTGATCGGCACCACGAACATGCCGCCGGCCATGCCGATCAGCAACAGCACCGCCTTGGCCGTGAGGGTGTCGTGGCTGATGCCGAGCAGCAGGATGCAGGCGCCCATGGCGTAGGCCGCGAGACGGGCGCGGCGCAGCTTGTCGATGGGGATCAGCTTCGGCACGATAAGCGCGCCGAGGGCGATGCCGATGGCGATGAACACCGTGAGGTCGGCGATGTCGGCAGTGTTGCGGGTCAGCAGCACCGCCGGTGCCCACGCCACCAGCATCACCCGCAGCACCACGGCGGCGGCCCAGAAGATGCTGGTGCCGAGCATGGCGAAACGGGCGCGGCCGGTGCCGAGGAAGCCGCGCGCCATGTGCAGGAAGTGCGGCAGGGCCGGCCGCCGCTCGACCGGTTTCACCGCGGTCTTGGGGATGAGCAGCGTCGCCAGCAGCGACACCCCATAGGAGACGGCCACCAGCGCCAGCGCCCAGCCGATGCTGCGGTCCGCGACGTCGGCGCCGATCACCGCGCCGATGACGATGGCGACGATGGTCGAGCCCTCGATGAAGCCGTTGGCCTTCACCAGCCGGTCGTGGTCCACCAGGTCCGGCAGGATGCCGTACTTGGCCGGACCGTAGACGGCGGCGCCGACGCCGACGATGCCGTAGGCCAGCAGCGGGTCGACGCCGACCAGCAGCAGCAGGGTGCCGGCCGCCTTGAGAGCATTGCCCCAGGTGAGTACGCGCCCCTTCGGGTGCTGGTCGGCGAAGCGGCCGACCCAAGGCGCCAGCACCACGAAGGCGACCAGGAAGGCCCCCTGCAATGCCGGTTTGTACCAGGCGCCGTAGGCGGCGTGCTGCACCATGGCGAAGGCGGTGAACAGGATCGCGTTGTCGGCGAAGGCGGTGAGAAACTGGGCGACAAGCAGGGTGTAGACGGCGCGGTTCATGCCACGTCCTCCTCGATAAAGGCCTCGGCGGCCAGGTTCATGATGGTCGGGTAATCGATCTTGCCGGTGCCGAGCAGCGGCAGCCGGTGCAGCGGCAGGATCTTCTTCGGTATGTTGATCTCGGCGATGCCTTCGCTGCGGGCGTGCTGTTGCAGCGTACCGCGTTCGGCGTCGGGCCGTTCGGTGACCAGCACCAACTGCTCTCCCTTCGCCTTGTCGGGCAGCGCCACCACCGCGTGGCCGTGGTCGGGCCAGGCGCGGGCGACCAGTTCCTCCACTGCGGCGAGCGACACCATCTCGCCGCCCACCTTGGCGAAGCGTTTGGCACGGCCCTGGATGCGGATGAAGCCGTCGGCGTCGATGGTGACGATATCACCGGTGTCGTACCAGCCCGGACCGGGTTCCGCCGCGGCGGGCACCAGCACGCCGGGATTGGCGTGCAGCAGGTAGCCGAGCATCACGTTGGGGCCGCGTACCAGCAGGCGGCCGCCCTCGGCCACGCCGGGCACCGGCTGCAATTGATATTCGATCCCCGGCATCAGCCGGCCGACGCTGCCGACGGCGTTGTCCATCGGCGTGTTGGCGGAGAGCACCGGTGCCGTTTCGGTGGCGCCGTAGCCCTCGAAGATGCGCACCCCGAACTTCTCCGCCCACACCCGGCGCGTCTCCTCCTGCAGCTTCTCTGCGCCGGCGAAGACGTAGCGCACCGAATAGAAGTCGTAGGGGTGGGCGAAGCGGGCGTAACCGGCGAGGAAGGTGTTGGTGCCGAACAGGATGGTCGCGTTCACGTCGTAGGCCATCTCCGGCACGATGCGGTAGTGCAGCGGCGAGGGATAGAAGAAGGTCCGGATGCCGGAGAACAGCGGCAGCAGGGTACCGGCGGTGAGACCGAAGGAGTGGAACAGCGGCAGGGCGTTGAGGACGATGTCCTGGCCGGAGAAGTCGACCCGCGCGGCGAGCTGTTCGCGGTTGGCCAGCAGGTTGGCGTGGGACAGCACCACCCCCTTGGGCGTGCCCTCGGAGCCGGAGGTGAACAGCACCACTGCCGGGCTGTCCGGGTCGGGGCTGCCGCCATTGCGACGGTAGACCTGCGGTGCCAGCCGTGCCTTGGTCCAGGCGGCCAGTTTGTCCAGTGGAGAAATCCCTTGGGCGATGTCCTCCAGGTAGATCACGTTCACCCGCTCGCCGAGCTGTTGTACCGCCTCGTCCAGTTTCGCCGCCGTGACGAAACCGCGCGAGGTGATGACGCTGCGGATCTGTGCGGTCTCGCAGGCGGAGCGCATGCCGGCGGCGCCGACGGTGTAGTTGAGCATCGCCGGCACCCGGCCGTGGGCGTGCAAGCCGAGGAAGGCGAGCACCGTGCCGCTGGTGCTCGGCAACAACAGACCCACGTATTCGCCGTGTTGCGTGCGCCGTGCGATGGCCGCGCCGAGGGCGAAGGCGCCGGTGACGACTTTGTTATACGAGAGCGGACGGCGCTGGATGTCCTCGATGATCGGGTGCCTGCCGCCGTGCACCTCGCGCGCGTCGAGCAGCGCCTGGAACAGGGGGCGGCGCCAGTGGCTGGTCTGGAACATCATCTCGGTCATGATCTCCGCCAGGGCGCGGCCGGCCGCCTTGCGCCGGGCGCGGCCGCGTACCTGCGGCGGCGGGGCGACGCGGCGCGGCGGCAGCACGGTGAGGGTGATGGGCGGGAACCAGCGCAGCCGTACCCGGCCGCGCAGGCGCGAGAAGGGGGTGTACTGGGCGCCGTCGATGCGCACCGGCACCACCTGCGCCGCCGACTTGTCGGCCACCAGGCCGGTGCCGTCGTAGATCTTCATCAATGAGCCGGTGACGGTGATGCGCCCTTCCGGGAAGATCACCGCGCGCCGGTCCTGTTGCAGGTAGCGGATCAGTGACTTGGCCGCCAGCGGGTTGGTCGGGTCCATGGGAAACAGCCTGCCCATGGCCAGCAGCGGCCGCAACAACGGGCTGCGGGCGATGTAGGTATTGACCGCGAAGGTGAATTCGCCCGGCAGGAACAGCGCCAGCAGCAGCGCATCGAGGAACGAGGTGTGGTTGGCGACGATCAGCACGCGGCTACCGGCCGTGTCCAGGTTATCAAGCCCCTTCACCTCCACCTGGTAGAGCGCCCGCAACAGCCGGCGCAGGAGTCGTTGCAGCAGCTTCATTGTTGTTCTCCTCCCTGCCTCTGGAAGCCGATGAGAAAGTTGTCGATCAGCATGCGCGCCATCTCGCCGCTGCTCTGACCGCCGGCCAGCTCCATGCGGTGGCGTATCTTCAGCGTGCAGATGCCGTGCACCCCGGCCCACAGCACGCGCGCCGCCTGCTGGATCTGCCGGGCGGAGCGGCGGTCGGCCAGCGGCGCGAGGGCCGTCTCGGCCAGGCCGAACACCCGGCTGAGCTTGGCCAGATACCAGTCGGGCAGTTCGTTGCCCTGCTCCGTGACGTATTCGAACAGCAGGTTCCAGCGCGGCGTCTCCGCCTCGGCGTAGGCGATGTAGCTGTCGGCCAGGGCCAGCAGCTGGGCGCGCGGGTCGCCGTCTTGCGGCTGGCGGGCGCGCAGCCAGGCGTGGAGGGCGTCAAGGGTGCGGCCGTTGAGCTGCCGCACCAGATCCTCCAGATCTTCGAACACCAGGTAGAGGGTGCCTGCGGTATAGCCGATGGTAGCGGCCACCTTGCGGGTCGATAGCCCCTTGTAGCCCCCCTCCGTGATAATGGCCTCGGCGGCGTCGAGGGCCATCTGCCGGATCTCCTCGCGGCTGTGGTCGCTGCGTCGTGCCATTTCGCCTCCCCTGTTGCTGAGCTGTTGGAGGGGAGTGTAGCGGCATAATGAACAGTGTTCAATATATCTGGGCAAATAATTTAACAGTGTTCATAATGTGGTCGGAGGTATTGGCGGAGGCCGTTCAATGGCAGTCGGTCGCCTCTTTGCGTTCGAGGTCGCGTTTGCGCTGCATCAGGCCGTTGTATTGCCGGGCCTTGTAGCCGGCCAGCATGCGGTCATGCAGTTTTCGTAATTGCTCCCGGTCGTGGCTACACCGCTTGGCCTTGGCGGCCGCGGCGCGTCCGACCCGACCGCTGTTATGGCGCTCGGGCCTGGCTGGCTTGAAGGGAATGAAGTGGGGCGTCGGCGGCGCGGGCACCACGTTGTGGTCGGGGTTTACCTGGAGGGTGACGGTGGCGCCGGCGGCTTCGGCCGGGGCGCGGTCGGTGAAGTGGGTCTGTCCCTGGTCGTCGACCCAGCGGGTGACGCTCAGATCTTTCGCCGGCGCCGGCGGAGTGGCCGCAAGGCAGCAGACCAGTGCGGCGACAAGCACCTGGAAATGGACGAGGGTATGGGAATCGTGCGACATGGGCGTTCTTCCTTGAAGGCCATAGGGGGCGGGACTGCCGTGTCCCGCGTCCGATTATAGATCGGGCCGCCGTTCAGCTCACCCGTTCGAAGATCAGGTCCCACACCCCGTGGCCCAGCCGCTGGCCGCGCTGTTCGAACTTGGTGAGCGGGCGGTAGTCGGGGCGCGGGACGTAGTCGCCGCTTGGGGATGTGTTGCGGAATCCCTCGGCGGCGCCCATCACCGCCAGCATGTGCTCGGCATAGTTCTCCCAGTCGGTGGCCATGTGGAACCGGCCGCCGGGCTTGAGGCGGCTGCGCAGCAGCTGGACGAATTCCGGCTGGACGATGCGGCGCTTGTGGTGGCGTTTCTTCGGCCAGGGGTCGGCGAAGAACAGGTAGAGCGCATCCAGCGACGCCGCGGGGATGCGCTGGCGCAGCACCTCCACCGCGTCGTCGCAAATGACGCGCAGGTTGGTCAGGCCGAGTTCTTCTATCTTCAGCAGCAGATGACCGACGCCGGGCGTGTGCACCTCGATGCCCAGGTAATCGTTTTCCGGATGGGCGTGGGCGATGGCGGCGAGGGAGTCGCCGTTGCCGAAGCCGATCTCCAGGATGCGCGGGGCGGCGCGCCCGAACAGCGTGTCGAAATCGATGAGGGTGTCGCCGACGGCAATGCCGAACTGCGGAAACAGCACCTCCAGCGCCCGCTGCTGGGCGCCGGTCAGGCGGCCCTGGCGGCGGATGAACGAGCGGATGGTGCGGGTCGGGCGCGGCGGTTCGGTCACGGGTAGGAGTCCTCGGGTCGGGCGGCACATTGTAGGGAGGGCGCGGCGGCAGGAAAAGCCCTGCCCCTTGGTGTCTGGCGCGCACTGCGGTAGATTGCCCCATCACTCGTCGGAGCACGGACATGACCGCCCTGGAATACGCGCAGCGGGAGCTGCATCACTGGCAGATCGCCCTGACCCAACCCGCTTCGTGGGCGCAGCTCGCGGTATTGCTGGCCGCGGCCGTCGGCGCCTGGGCGGTGCATCACTATCTCGGCAAGTATCTCGGCGACGGCGCCGCCGACACCGAGACCACCGGCGTGCGGCGCTTCACCCGGCGCACCGCGCAACGGGTGCTGTTCCCCTTCACCATGGCCCTCGGCGTGGTCATCGGCCGCACCATTCTGCTGTCGTTCGACATCAAGGTGCTGCTGCTCAACATCGCAGTGTCGCTGCTGCTCTCCCTGGCGATCATCCGCTTTGCGGTGTACGTGCTGCGCAAGGGGTTCCCCGCCTCGCCGTTGTTGAAGGCGTGGGAGAACATCATCAGCACCACGGTGTGGGGCGTGGTGGCGCTGCACCTGCTGGGCTGGCTGCAGCCGGTGCTGCGGGCGATGGACGACCTGGCGATCCATATCGGCACCACGCGCATCTCGCTGCTGTCGTCGCTCAAGCTGCTGCTGCTGTTCGGGTTGTTCACCACGCTGGCCTACTGGCTCTCCGGTGCCATCGAGCGGCAGGTGCGGCAGTCGACCCATGTCACCCCGGCGATGCAGATCGCGCTGACCAAATTCACCAAGTTCTTCCTCATCTCCCTCGCCTTCCTGATCGCGCTCAACGCCGTCGGCATCGACCTCACGGCGCTGACCGTATTCGGCGGCGCCTTGGGCGTCGGCATCGGCTTCGGCCTGCAACGCATCGCCAGCAACTTCATCAGCGGTTTCATCCTGGTGCTGGACCGCTCGATCCGGCCCGGTGACGTCATCACCATCGGCAACAGCTTCGGCTGGGTGCGGGAGCTGCGCGCCCGCTACATCGTGGTGCGCAACCGCGACGGTGTCGAGACCCTGATCCCCAACGAGAACCTGGTCACCTCCGAGGTGATCAACTGGAGCTACTCCGATCGCAACGTGCGTATCCGCATTCCGGTGCAGGTGAGCTACGCCGACGACCCGGAACAGGCGATGGCACTGATGCTGGAGGCGGCCAGGGTGATGCCGCGGGTGCTGACCCATCCGGCGCCGGTGGCGCGGCTGATGGAGTTCGGCGACAACGGCATCAATCTGGAACTGCGGGTCTGGATCGAGGACCCGCAGGAGGGGATCGGCAACATTCGCTCCGACCTCAATGTCGCGATCTGGCGCGCCTTCAAGCAGGCGGGGGTCACCATTCCCTTTCCGCAGCGCGACATCTACCTCAAGAGCGTGCCGCCGCAGTGGAGCCCACCGGCGGACGAATAGCTGCACCGTTTTGTCGCGATAGCGACACGATGGCGGCGCGCGTCGTACGGCTATGTTGCTGTATTCCAACACAACACCGCGATTGGCCCGGATCTTGTTTCGCTGTTGCGGGAGTGGGGCCGTTGCGGCGTCGTCGATGTGGGGAGTGGCGTGACACATCCGGATTTGAGCGACTATCTGAAGCTGTTCGAGTTGTACGCGGGCAAGCTCGAATTTACCGTCAGCGGCGGCAACGGCGGTGATTACACCTTTCTGTTTCAGCAGGTGATGCGGCTGATGCAGCGGCGATCGCCGTTCAACGCCGCGCTGCCGGCACCGTTTCTCGCGGCGGCGCGCCGCTACGCCGCGGGAGAGGCCGCCATCGTCGCCCACTTCGGCTACAACGAGAACCGCCGCTTCCTGCTCAGCGATCTCTACGATTTCCTGCAACTGCGGTTATTGCGCGACCGGCACCGGCCGGAAAACCAGCTCTAGGTACGGCCACGGCTATTCGGGCATCGGCAGCAGGCGCGGCTCCGACTTGATGGTGTCGTCGCGGCCCCAGGCGGTCACCGCCTCGATGAACCACTGCGGCTTGCGCGGATGGGGCTGCACCACGTCGTATTCGGCGAAGAAGCTGCCGTCGGCATGGAGCAGGATGCAGCCCAGCTGGTGGCCGCGGGCGTTGCGCCAGAGCGCCGCCAGGGTCTCGCCGCCCGACGCCGGGTCCCGTTGCAGCTCGAACGCGGCGCTCTCCCACTGCGGCAGCGCCGGTGGCGCTGCCAGGTCCAGCTTCGCCACCTCGGCCATCAGCGCCGCACGAATCTTTTCCCCGCGCGGGCGCAGTTGCGCGGCGCGGTGTTGGGCAGGGTCGTCGTTCATTGCGCGGTGGCCGTTTCGGTGGAGGTCAGAACCATTTCTTGAGGCGGAACAGCAGCAGCAGGCCGGTGGCCAGCAGCGCCATCGCCGCGATGGTGACGAAGTAGCCCAGGTGGGTGTGCAACTCCGGCATGTTGATGAAGTTCATGCCGTAGATGCCGGCGATCAGCGATAGCGGCATGAAGATCGCGGTGACCACCGTGAGGGTGCGCATGACTTCGTTGGTGCGATGGGCCACGGCGGAGAAGTGCAGCTGCACCAGCGACTGCACCTCGTGCTGCTGGTTGATGGCGAACTTGGTGACGCGGCGAATGTGCTCCAGCAGATCGGTGTAACGCACATTGAGATGTTCGTCGATATCGCCACGGCTGCTTTCGCGCCAGGAGAGCACGGCGTCGAGCTGCTCATCGCAGAGCCCCTCCAGGTGTCGCAGCTGGGTGCGGTGGCCCATCACCAGATACCAGTCGCCGAACGGATTGCGCGGGTCGAGCAGCTTCTCGGCCCACTCCTCCATCTGCAATGCCAGCGGTTCGCGCAGCGCCAGGAAGCGATCGACCATGGTGTTGAGGATCAGGTGCAACAGGGCAGGCGGATCGGCCGGCACGCGGCCCGTCTG
>CAYQWR010000035.1:0-17839 GCA_964421235.1 uncultured Thiohalomonas sp.
GCGACGCTGGCGACGCTGGCGACGCTGGCGACGCTGGCGACGCTGGCGACGCTGGTGACGCTGGCGACGCTGCGCACCTGCGCGGGCGGGAATGGCTGGCGCTCGGCGGGCCGCATCTTCTCAGAACAGCGACGGCGAGACCTGGATCTTTTTCCCCGAGCGGCGGACGCTCAATCCGTTATGCGGAGCGAATATTGTCCCCGCTGAAGGCGTCATTATCTCCAGGCGCTTACGGGCAGAGGCCTGGAGCGGAGACAGGGGCTCCCGGCGTAACCGCACAAGTGGGCGGGAAAATTCCTTCGCCGGGGGGATTTATGTTGGATTTGCCGCGCAAAAAGGGAGCCTTCCCGAAGGGGAAAGTTGGGACTGGGTCGATAGTCCCAGACTGCATCCTTAGGACATAATCCGTCGATTCGGGGGCGTATACTCGGCTTACGCCGGCTGGCGGGCGGCGTCTGCGAAATTCGTTCGTGGAGGGAAGTGATGCATCATGACCTCGTGAAGGAAAACAAGGAGCTGCGTCGCAGGATGACGGCGGTGATGGCCAATGCCCGGCACAACGAGGAACGGCTGCGGCGCTTCCACGAACAGGAGCTCAACCTGTTGAGCGCCAATGGGCTGGTCGACCTGTTGCGCACCGTATTGGTCGGGCACCGCCAGGTGTTCGGGTTGGAATCGGTGACGCTCGGTGTGGTCGATGCGGAGTACGACATTCGGCGCCTGCTGGCCGACCTCGGTTGCGAGGACAGTTTTCCCGAGATCGTCTTTTTCGAGTCCTGCGACGAACTCGCGGCTTTATTCGCCGATGCGCAAATGCCGCGGCTGGGCGGCTTTCGCGAGACTGTGCACGGCATGCTGTTCGCGCCGGTGACCGTCCCCGCCAGCGTGGCGTTCATCCCGCTGCGCCGCCATGGCCGGCTCATCGGCAGCCTCAACCTGGGGAGCGCGGAGGAGGGCCGGTTTATCGCGGGTAGTGCCACCCATTTCCTCGAACGGCTGGGGGCGGTGGTGGCAGTGGCGCTGGAGAATGCCATCAACCATGAACGCCTGAAGCACATCGGCCTCACCGATGCCCTTACCGGCGTGCACAACCGGCGCTATTTCGACCGCCGGTTGCTCGAAGAGGTGGAACGGGTTCAGCGCGACTGCGAACCGCTGTCCTGTCTATTTCTCGATATCGATCACTTCAAACGCATCAACGACAACTACGGCCATCAGGTGGGCGACCGCGTGTTGCAGGAGGTCGCCGGGCGGATCAAGGCGCAGCTGCGTCTGTCCGATGCGTTGGGTCGCTACGGCGGCGAGGAGTTTGCCGCGCTGCTGGTGCACACGGATACCGAACAGGCCAGGGAGATCGCCGAACGCATCCGTATGAGCATCGCCGACGAACCGTTTCTGCTGGGTGGCGCACACCATCTGGAGCTGACGTTGTCCGTGGGGCTGGCGACGCTGCATCCGAACGGCACCGAACAGTTGGGGGATCGCGCCGGGGAACATCTGGTGGGCCTGGCCGACGCGGCGGTCTACCGCGCCAAAGAGGGGGGGCGCAACCGGGTGGAACTGACGGCACCTGGAGACGGAGCGGTTCTCCGCGATTCAGGGTAGGTGCATCAAGCTCGCCGCTACGCTTTTTCATGCAACGTGGTAAATTCCTGGGTCAGCGAGGATATTCGAGCGGCGCGCCGATCGGCTGTTGGCACTTGGTGACGGCATCGCGCGATGGTAAGTTATGGAGGGCTGCACCCTCGCGTATGTTTGCCCGCGGCCGGCCGTTGCGGGCCGAATAATTCGAATATCAGTGCGATACGGCGGAAATTAGACTTCGCGGTCAATTGAAAAGGGGAGATTCACATGGCGCAACCAGCCACGCTTCGCAAAGAGGCCGGCATCGTCGGTCTGCTCTACGCCAGCCTCGGCGGCATCATCGGCTCCGGTTGGCTGTTCGGGCCGCTGCACGCGGCGCAGCAGGCCGGTCCGCTCAGCGTCTGGTCGTGGGTCATCGGCGCCGGGGCCGTGTTGCTGCTGGCACTGGTTTACTCGGAGCTGGCGACGCTGATCCCCAAGAGCGGCGCGCTGGTGCATATCAGCCGCGTCAGCCACGGCGTGCTGCTCGGCAACATCTGGAGCTGGATCCTGTTCTTCGCCTACGTCACCATCGCGCCGGTGGAGGTGATGGCGGTGCTGACCTACACCAATAACTACCTGCCCGGCCTGATCCATCCGGAGAACGGCTTGCTCACTGCCACCGGTTTCGTGGTTTCGGTGATCATGCTGGCCTTCTTCGTGGCGCTCAATTTCCTGGTGATCCGCTGGGTGCTGTTCATCAACAGCGCAGCGACCTGGTGGAAGTTGATCATTCCCTTCGCCACCATCTTCGTGCTGCTGGGGCTCTCCTACCACCCGGAAAATCTGCACGTGGCGCAGGCCAGCGCCAAGAACGACGTCGGCGGCATGTTCACCGCGGTGGCGACGGCAGGCGTGATCTTCAGCTATTTCGGTTTTCGCCAGGCCATCGATCTGGCCGGTGAGACCGCCAATCCGTCGCGCTACATCCCCATCGCAGTCATCGGCTCGGTGGTGATCGGTCTGGTGCTCTACGTCGGGCTGCAGCTGGCCTTTCTGCTGGCGATCGATCCCGCCGATCTCGCCCACGGCGGCTGGGCCGGGCTGCACTTCACCGGGCTGACCGGCCCGTTCGCGGCCATCGCCACCGCCATCGGGGCGACCTGGTGGGCGGTGGTGCTCTATATCGACGCCATCGTCTCGCCCGCCGGCACGGCCTTCATCTACGTGACCACCTCGTCGCGCGTCAACATGGCCACCGCGGAGATCGGCAGCGGACCGCAGGCACTGGCGTTGCTCAACAAGAGCGGCGTACCCTGGGTGGCGCTGATCGTCACCTTCGTGGTCGGTGCGTTGTTCTTCTTTCCGTTCCCCTCGTGGCAGAAACTGGTGAGCTACATCTCCTCGGTGACCGTGCTCTCCTACAGCATCGGCCCCATCGTGCTGTTGCAGATGCGCCGCTCGATGCCCGAGGCCAACCGGCCGTTCCGCCTGTGGGCCGCCTGGATCATCGCACCGGCCGCCTTCATCGTCTCCAACTGGATCGTGTTCTGGACCGGCCTGGAAACACTCACCATCCTGTTCGGCATGCTGTTCGCCCTGGTTATCGTCTACCTGATCTATTACTACACCTTCACCAAACGGGCGACCCGCAAGCCCCTCGACTGGCAGCACACCTGGTGGCTGCTGCCCTATTTCGGCGGCCTCTGGCTGTTCACCAAGCTGGGACCGGCCCTGGTCGGCGGCAACGGCACCATGACGTTGTTCGAAGACATGGGGGTGATTGCGATATTCAGCATCGTCGTCATCTGGATCGCGCTTTCCACCACGGTACCCGACGACGAGGCGCGCCAGGTGGTGAGCGAGATGGTGCAGCTGCCGGCGTCGATCTCGCCCTGATCGTCATACGGGAGGCCGGCGGCAAACGTTCCCGGTACGTCGCCGGCCTCTCTTTTTTTGCTCCGCACCCTTCCGATTGGCGCAGGCCGCACCATTGCCTTTATCCTGTATGTGACGCGACGGCGCTGCCGGGAACGGCCGCGTCGCGCGGCAATGTTGAACCGGCATTGGAGGAAGGACGATGGAGTCAACCGAACGGCGGCTGCAAGCGCGATACAGCCGTACCCATGCGATCTATCAGTGGATCCACCTGCTGGTGGATTTCGCCGCCGCCACCCTGTTTGTCGTGGGCAGTATCCTGTTTCTCAACCCCGGTCTCGAAACGGCCGGATCGTGGTTGTTCCTGATCGGCAGCCTCTTCTTTGCCATGAAGCCCACGGTTCGGCTGATCCGCTTCCTGCACCTGCGTCGCCTGGCGCAACGGGCGGAGATCACCCTGGAAACGCTGCTGGAGCTGCACCGGTTTCCGTAATCCCGTGCAGGTTGTCAAGAAGAGGTAAAACAGCCGGTGCCCAGTGAATGGATAGTGCCAAGGGGCGGTGTTATGACGGGAATTTCCAGCGCGGCCGCATGACGAAGGATAGGTGGATACACTCTTGCCATTTGTCAGGGTAGTGCATGAGAATATCGCATCCGTGTCACCTGTTGGGCGATCAAGGGAATGTTTCCGGTGTTATATGCCACCGGTACCAATAAAAATAAATATCCGTTGAGGTGGAGGGTGGGCAGAATTGATAGTGCGGCAGTAGTCATCTACAGTCTCGCGATTCCCGGATGGCTCTATCTGTGGCATGCCCTGGTCGGTTACGACTGGTTGGCTCGGCACCGCCTGTTGCTGGTCTCGTTTGTCGGGGCACTGTTCGTCTTCGCCGTCAATATCGTTCTGGCCTTTTTTGCCGGCATACCCGATTACGCGACGGAGCTGAAGATCTACGCCTATGTCGAATTGAACGCCAAGACCGTCGCCGGATTCGCCCTGGCCATCGCCATATTCGTACTGCTCAAGTTCGGCAAAGAGGTGAACGTGCTGGCACGACCGGCGTCACGCAAATTCCTGCTGCTGATCTTCTGGTCGTTTCTGCTTGCCGTGGTGGGATGTCTGCCACTGTACTGGATGCCTGCCATCGGCGGTTGGTTGTCGGTGCTGCGTCATCTGAAGACGGTGCCGTATACCTACTCCCTGTTCATTCTCGCTTCCGCCATCATCATTTTCATCTACGACATTCATCTGGCGGCGGCGGAAGGGGATTAAAGGGAAACCACAAGGGCGGCCATTCCCGCCAAACAAGGAAAAAAATAGCGAGTCAAGGACAACGACATGAAATTCGCGCAGATGAAGGGACGTTGGGTGGTGCTGGTGTGGGCGCTGTTCCTGGTGGTGTTTTATACCTATGCCTCTTATGAGGCGACAAGCAGGCTCTATGGCGATCGGGTTTACTCTTCGCGGCTGCAACATGAGCGGCTTGACCCGCATGCTACGGAAGAGGATAAAACACAGGTCGATTTCTCCAAACTGGCGCCGCCTGACGGCAACCTGAAAAAGGTGAGTGTCGGTATCTATGTGGATCGCATCGTCGAGATATCGACCAAGACCACCGACTGGACCGTCGATTTCTATATCTGGTTCAACTGGCGCGGCAACGGCCTCGACCCGGGCAAGGATTTCCAGGTGGTCGACGGCGAAATTCTCTCCAAGACCGAGGCCGAGAGCGCCGTCATCGATGGAAAGCATTACGCTCTCTACCGGGTGATGGCGCACATTACCAAGTTCTTCAACATCGTGCGGTACCCGTTGGACAATCATCTGCTCACTATCCGTATCGAGGACCGCAAGCATACCTGGGAACAGCTGCAATATGTGCCGGACGTGTATGGTGCCGCCTATAGCTCACGGGTCGAGGTACCCGGCTACGTGTTGTCCAAGGCCAAGCTGATCAGCAAGCCGCACGCCTATAAGACCAGCCGCGGCGATCCGCGTCTGCCGCCCGACAGCCAGGCGGTCTATTCGCAGCTTACCTACGGTATCGCCATCAAGCGGCCTGACTGGGGTCTTTACGTCAAGACCTTTCAGGGACTGTTCGCTTCGGTGGCCATTGCCTTTCTCGCGTTCGCCTTCAGTCCGTTATCCGGCGATCGCGTCGGTCTCGGCGTCGGTGCCTTCTTTGCGTCGGTAGCCAGCGGCTATCTAAATTTGGGCGAACTGCCGGGGGTGGGCATGGTCACCATGATCGATGTGGTGAACGGCCTGGGGATGGTGACCATCTTCCTCACCATGCTGGGGTCGGTGATCTCCGCGGGCATGGCGAAACACGGCGAAAAGATGCCGACGGCGGTATTGCTCGACCGGGTTTCACTGGTGCTGTTCGTGACGGGATTCGTGGTGTTTAACGTGGCAGCCGCCCTGGCCGCAGCACCTTGACGGGTCATTGGGTGATGGCCGCTTGGTAACGCTTTTCAACCTCCTGGTCAGCCCAGCGGATCGTCTGCGAATTTGCGCTGAATCTCTTCGACCAGCGGTAGATTGCTCTCCAGAACGGCGACACATTGCCCGTCCACCTTGCTGCCGCTGATGCGGCGTAGTTCGGCGAAGGCGTCGTCGTTGCTCCAGGCCTCCTTGTAGGGACGGACGCTGGTGAGGGCGTCGAAAATATCGGCGACGGCGATGATGCGCGATTCGACCGGGATGTCGTTGCCGCCGCGTCCTTCCGGGTAGCCGCTGCCGTCCACCGCTTCGTGATGGAACTCGATGATGTTGCGCAGGATGCCGGTGTGCTTGAGTCCTTCCAAGTGGAAATTGACGAGCATGCGATCCATGATCTCCCGTCCCTTGCGCGCGTGGGTCTTCATCTCGCGGTACTCCTCCTCGTCGAGGCGACCGGGTTTGAGGAGGATGCGATCGGGGATGGCGATTTTGCCGACGTCGTGAAGGGGGGCGAAA
Organism: uncultured Thiohalomonas sp.; assembly: GCA_964421235.1. Taxonomy (GTDB): domain Bacteria; phylum Pseudomonadota; class Gammaproteobacteria; order Thiohalomonadales; family Thiohalomonadaceae; genus Sulfurivermis. The sequence continues at coordinate 6,401 of CAYQWR010000035.1, forward strand.
CGGTAGATGTATTCCACGTATTCGTCGTCGAGTTCGTACAGGGGGGCGATCTCGTTGGCGATGATGCGGGCATAGCGGGACATCCGCTCCAGGTGGGCGCCGGTTTCCGGATCGCGGTGGTGGCTGATGTCCAACGCCGAGGAGACCGAACCGAACAATATCTTGACCAGGTCCATTTCCTTGAGGACCAGCAGGCCAATCAGGTGCACGAATGGTGAAACCCCCTGACACACGGCATCGTTGAAGACGTTGGTCCGGTAGGAATTCAAAAAGATGAAGCCGGAGAACACACCGTCGTTGTAGAGCGGGACGGTATAGCTGGCGCCGTAGCCGCTCTTGCCGATGCGCTCGCTATGGGTCTTGCCGTTGTGCTCGAAGATCGAAAGATCGTTGACGACGCGCGCCTGCCCGCTGGCGGCAATGGCGCATAGCGATGCGGTGCTGCTCAGCGTGATTTGGTAGAACTGCAACGGGCTGGGAATGTCGGAGCTGTAGACGAAGGTCTTGAGCAGATCGCGTTCTTCCTCGTAGATGGCGACGGCGACGCGATCGATGAACGGATAATGCGTCCTGATCTCGCGGTGAACCAGACCTATTTTTTCGTTGACCGATTTGTTTTGCGTGATAGCCGCAAGGGCGTCGCTGTAGGCGGAAATCGGTGACAAGGTTGCAGCGTCGCTGTCCATGTGGCGGTCCCTGTTGTCCACGTCGTATCAACTATCCTACACGAAATGATTTGTAACGGAACAGGGTATTTCATTATTGCCGACGGTTTTCATAACTCGTTGGACGGCATAGGAAAATTCGCTGTGCCGCGCTGCCCTGCGGCCGCGACGGGACAGGTCGGCATCCAATCCGTCGCAGCAGTGCCAGGGGTGCTATGATCGGCGTCCTGCCGATTCATCGCGCATCCGCGCTGCGCTTGCCGTCGTCGCGGCGGCTATGCACATACACCTGGAACAGAGAATGACGTTTGATTTCCTGCCGCGCACGGCGCGGCTGCTGATCGCCTCACGGTTGGCGCGCAGCTTCGGTCAGGGGGCGCTGGTGGTGGACTTCGCCCTCTATCTGCATGCCCTGCATTGGTCCGCGGTGGCCATCGGCGGCGTCTTCATGGGCAGCCTGATCTTCGGTGCGGTGCTGACGCTGGTGCTGGGGCCGCTGTCCGACCGGCTCGGCCGGCGCTATTTCCTCATCGGCTATGAGTGTTCGCAGCTGGCGGCGGCCGGAATCGCTCTGCTGAGCGCGCAGCCGTTGCTGCTCACGGCGGCGGCGGTGATCGGCGGATTCGGCCGCGGCGCCAACGGCAGTCCCGGCCCGTTTGCGCCGGTGGAGCAATCGTGGTTGATGCGGACCATCGAGCGCGGTCACAGCGGTGTCGTGTTCAGCCTCAACACCGCGGCAGGGTTTCTCGGCATGGGGGTCGGTGCCTGGCTGGCGGCGCTGCCGGAATGGTTGGGCGGTCGCACACCCGCGCCATCCGATTACCGCCTGCTGTTCGTCATCGTGCTGCTCGGTTCGCTGCTCTCGATTACTCTGCTGCTGTTCGCCCACGATGCGCCGGAGACGCCGGAGAAGGTTGCGGCGGAACGCGAACGGGCATCCGACTCTGTGGTGCGCGAGCGCGAAAACGGACTGTTGCGCAAACTGATGGCGGTCAACGTACTCAACGGTATCGGCATCGGTCTGGTCGGTCCGCTGCTCGCCTACTGGTTCTACATACGGTTCGGGGTCGGTCCCGGCGCGATCGCGCCGATGATGTCCCTGGCGTTCGTCGCCACCGGCCTCGCCTCGCTGCTCTCGGGCGCATTGACGCGCCGCTTCGGCGTAGTGGATGTGGTGGTGTGGCTGCGCCTGCTCGGACTGTTGCTGCTGCTACCGATGGCCTTCGCGCCCAGTTTCGCCTGGGCGGGTGGCTTCTACGTGCTGCGCTCCGCCCTCAGTCGCGGCACCATCGGCGCGCGCCAGGCGCTGGGCGTGAGCCTGGTCGGGCATAGCCGACACGGTCTGGCCGCCAGTCTCAATATGGTGTCGCAAATGCTTCCGCTCGCCTTCGGTCCATTGATCGCCGGCATGTTTTTCCAGGCCGGGTGGCTGCTGACGCCGTTCGTTGTGGCGGCGGGGCTGCAGGGCAGTTACCTCTATTTCTATCGCAAGCTGTTTCGGTCGCACGATCCGGCAGGCGGCGGGTAAGCGGTCGCTCGCATGACCACGGCACGACGATGGGTGGCGGCCCGGCTCCCGGCTATTGGATGCCCGCAGCGTTGGCGCTCTCGGCCGCCGCCATGCTCGACGTCGACCCGCAAGACTCTCACCAGGACATTGAAGGGGCTCCGTTACCTTGCCGCATTGCCGACAATGTTGGGCAGAGATATGGACAGCGCGTTGGTGGCCCGCAATGCCGAGCTCTCCTACGCCAGGACGTGGCGCAGGGAGAACGCTTTGTCGTATGGCGAGACGCACGACTTCGTCGCCCGGGTCCGACATAGGTACGCGGGGAATACATTGGACCTGTCGGCGGATATCCAGCCGCCACCACCTTTCAATCCCGCTGCGTTGCAGGATGCCGCCAACGCCTGTGGCAGCTGCTCAATATGAATCCTTGAGATAGGGCAGATCCAGCGGCGAGGATTCGCTGGCGACGTCGTTGATGGTCTTGTGCAGCTCCTCTTCCTGTGTTGCCGGGATGGTGCTGAGGAAGCGGGCAATGACCGCGTTCGACTGCGCGGTGCGTGCCTGATCGGCAGCGCCGCCTTTCGCCGCTTTGTCGCCCACCACGCGATCCGGTTCGTCGGTGTCCATCTCCATCTTGCGGAATTCGCCCTTGGCCTGGATCAATGCCTGTACCGCATCCGCCTGGGTTTTCTTGAAGGCGAAATCCTGGCTCTTGAGCTGCATCCGGCCGCCGAAATAGAAACCGATGATCACGCTGAGCAGCGCCCAGTAGCCGTTCGGTACCGAACCCATCGCGATGGTGATCTTGGCGAAATGCTCCGGACTGATGTACGACACCACGAAGATGGCCACGATGATGGTGACGATGAACGGCCGCACCAGACGATTGAAGGCGTCGGCGATGGCGTCGATCAGCGTACGGTTCTCCCGCTGATTGAATTCCGCCTGATAGGAGCGGAGCAGTGCCATCTGTTCATCCGCAGAGCGTTTCGCATCGTTTTCCGCATTGGTGGTGAATACGCCGGCCACCTTTTCCACCGCATTCGCGCCGGCCTCGATGACGCCGGAGACCGGGTCGAGATTAACCTGTGCCATGGTTCCCTCCTAGGCCGCCGCCGCGTGCGGCAAAAATGAATTGGCCCGCGCCAGCCAGCCCTTGAGGAACTGGCGTTGCGATTCGTCGTTCATGACGATGGTGGTGTAGAACATCTTGCGTTCCTGCACCAGCGCCACCAGCATCCACTGTTGCATTGCCGTATAGCAGGCGTCGGCCACCGCCTTGGTTTTCGGTCCCATGAAACCATCGCTGGCCAGCGGGCCAAAGCCGGCTTCGTTGCATACCGATTGAACGAAACGGATGGCGCGCCGTGGTCCGTGATTGACGGCGCAGTCGAAAACGAACGGCTGGATGGCCGGCGGCAGTTTGTCGATGCGCGGTTGGTTGTAGTACCGCAGTTGGTAGATGTCGCGGGCCGTATCGATGTCGAGATTGCGGACCTCGTCCGCCGTAGCGGCCTTTTCGAGAAAACGCGAAAGCGTCGCCTGGGTGATGCCGAAGTTGGTGGGGCCGCCACGGTCTGCCGGGTTGTCGACGAAGCCCCCTTCCTTTTGCAGTACGTCGTTAATCATCTCGTCAATATTTGCCGTCATGGCATCCTCCTCCTTTGTCGTTCTCAGTGAAATATATACGAAACCGTGGAATAAACAATTCGTGTATGCAGGTGTCGAAATGTCATCTCGTTGTCGCGGAAACCACTTTTATATGTGAGGGAATTGATGTCGTTTCCTACATGCACATCGTCAATGTCTTACAGATAAATGCGAGTATTCCTACAGATTACTTAAATTGTCGCGTGCTAGAAGTTCTCACTCGACGTGATGATTGCGTCAAACCGGAACGGTTATCGGACACCGCTTGTGCGCCGGTCTGTGTGTGGTGGATGCGTGCTGTATCGGTGGTCACTTTGTGGGAGCGCCAATGCTTTCCGACGGGGTTGTGCGATGGGTCGGTAGTGCTTCATCTGCTGAAATAAATATTTATTTAGCAGTGCCGATTGATATGTTTTCGTCATTCATGGGCGATGCCTGATTTTCAGTTTTCAGTTGTATCTGTCGTGTATCAATTTGTTGCAATGGTTGCGGTGTGGAATTTTGTGGAGTGCGTCACGCAATGTCGCTGATAAAAGAATTGTTTCGGTTTGACACGCGTCTGATGTGAATCTAGCTTTGTTTCGAAATGTTGCGCGGCATATCGCCACGAAGCGTTTCTCTTCACACGGAAGGCTGTCGGCCCGACATAACCAAGGAGGTTTTGAGGTATGGCAACTTACCTGCATCCGGGCGTCTATATCGAAGAAATCCCCAGTGGAGCCAAGCCGATCGAAGGCGTCTCTACGTCGGTGGCGGCGCTGGTCGGCTACACCACCGAAGGCCCTATCGGCGAGGCGACGCTGGTCCACAGCTGGGACGAGTTCAAGGCAGCGTTCGGCGAAATCCATTCCGATACCGACTATCTCGGCCTTGCAGCCTTCAACTTCTTTCTCAACGGCGGACGCGATGCCTATATCGCACGTCTGGCAAAGAATGCCGTAATCGCCTCGCTGCCCGACGGTTCGATACCCGGTCGCAGCGGCGGCAGCGCCGACAGCGTCGACGTGCTGGCGATCACGGCCGCCAGTGACGGCGCATGGGGCGATATGCTGAGCGTGCAGGTTACCGCCGATGCCGACGGTTACCATTTCAAGCTGGATGTCAGTCTGAGCGACGGCACGACCACCTCGAAAGTGGAGTCGTTCAGCAATCTGTCGATGGACAGCTCCGATGCCGGCTATGTGCTGACCGTGGTCAACGGCAACTCCGCATACATTCGCGTCGCGCTTTCAACCGATCTCAAGGACCACCCGGGAACTTATTACCATCAGGGAACCAGCATCAGCGACGACCTTTCCTCTGTGACGTGGAGCGATGTGGTCGGCGGTATGACGCTGACGCTCAATATCGACAACTTGGGCGCCAAGACCATTACGCTGAGCGGGACCTCCAGCGATACCTATGCCGACGGCGGAGCGGTGGCCACTGAGATCCAGGCGCGGGTTCGGGAATTGGGCGCGGCCTATGCGCACTTCACCTGCGGCTTTGCCAGCGACACGATGACGCTGACCTCGGGTACCACCAGCGCCTATTCGGCAGTGGTGGTGCGGCCCGGACAACTGGCCACCCTGCTCAAGCTCGGCAAGACGGCAGGCGGCACCGAGACCGCCGGATGCGCCGACGTGGTTCCGGCGTCAATGGGGCCCACCGCACTGGCCGGCGGTGACGACGGTGACCAGCCGGGGGCCGCCGACTATGTCGACTTCTTCACCAAGTTGAAAAAGGTGCGCGACGTCAACATCGTCCTGCTCCCCGGCCAGTACATGCCTGCCGACGGTACCGGCAATCTCTGCATCGACGCGGCGGTCTCCCATTGCGAGGAGACCGGCAGCCGTATGGTGCTGATCGATCCGCCGCCGGGCGACGAGCTGGATCAGGCTACCAAGGTGGACGCCCTGGGACTGACCACCTCGACTTACGGCGCGCTTTACTACCCCTGGGTCAAGGTGGCCAACCCGTTCTACAACCGCGACAGCAATCCCAACGTACCGACCACACTGACCATCGCGCCGTCGTCGCTGGCGGCGGGGATCTGGGCGCGCACCGACGGTACGCGCGGGGTGTGGAAGGCACCGGCCGGGGTCGAGGCCACGGTGCGCGGCATCGCCGGCCTGGAGTTCATCGTGGAGGACGGCGATCAGGACCAGTTGAACCCGCTGGGCGTCAACTGTCTGCGCAAACTGCCCAGCTACGGTGCCGTGGTGTGGGGCGCGCGCACGCTCTCCACCAAGGCGCAGCCGGAGTGGCGCTATGTGCCGGTGCGGCGCACCGCCATGTACATCGAGAGCAGTATCTACAACGGTATCCAGTGGGCGGTATTCGAGCCCAATGCCCACGGCCTGTGGTCGTCGCTGCGCGCCAATATCGGCGCGTTCATGGACGGCATGTTCCGTGCCGGCGCTTTCCAGGGCCAGAAGGCATCGGATGCCTACTTCGTGCGTTGCGGACTGGGGGACACCATGACCCAGGACGACATCGATCGCGGCATGGTCATCGCCATCGTCGGCTTCGCCCCGCTTAAACCGGCGGAGTTCGTGATCGTGCGCATTCAGCAGAAGGTTGGCCAATCCTGAGTTGAGGAGAAATCGCAATGGCTGCTCCCATGTTTGCGGTGAATGCTCACCGTTATGATCCTTATCGCACCTTCAAATTCCAGATCCTGATCGACGGCAAGCCGGTGGCCGGTCTGAAGAAGATGGGCGCCCTCAAGCGCAAGACCGAAACCGTCAAGTGGCGCACCGCCGGCGATCCCAGCAGCGAGCGCATCCTTCCCGGCGGCACCAGCTACGATCCGGTCACCCTCGAACAGGGGCTGTCGCACGATCCGGTGTTCGAAAACTGGGCCAACCTGGTGAACAACGTCGAGGGCGACGCCGCCATGTCGCTCAAGAACTTCCGCAAGGACATCGTCATCAACGTCCTCAACCTGCAGGGGCAGGTCGCCATCTCCTACAAGCTGTTCCGCGCCTGGGTGTCGGAGTATCAGGCGCTGCCGGAGATGGACGCGGGGACCGTCAATGCCGTGGGTATTCAGACCATCACCTTGCAGCATGAGGGCTGGCAGCGTGACGCGGCGGTAACCGAGCCGACTGAGTCGTAGGGAGGCGCACCATGCAGCTACCCGGCGGCCTGGTGGAAAACGGAACAACATTGCGCGACTGGGCATTCCGTCCGCTCTCCGGCGCACTGGAACTCAATTTGGCGGAAGTGGCGGACGAGGCGCTCGACATGCCGGAGGCGGTGAACCGCGCGCTGGCGCTGGCTCTCAGCACGCTGGCCGGTGCCGCGGCGACACGTGAACGCGTGGCTGCGCTGTGCGTTGCCGATCGCCAGTTCCTGATGCGCGAACTCGAGCGCCACCTCGGTTTCGACGGCGGCTGGTTCCAGGCACGGTGCGGCGTCTGCGATGCCTGTTTCGATTTCCGTCTGGATTACGCGGAGCTGCCTGTACAGGAGGCCAGCGACGGCTATCCGCTGGCTGACGTCGAGTACGACGGCTGCCGCCACACCTTCCGTTTGCCCGTCGGCGCCGACCAGACGGCTCTGCTGCAACTGCCGCAGGCCGAGGCGCGGCCGTGGCTGGTGCGACAACTGGCGGCGGAGCCCGAACGGTTGGGGGAGCTCACTGACGATTTCGTCGCCGCCGTCGAGGCGGCGTTGGAAAGCGTTGCGCCCGCCGTGGTGGAGCGGGTGCAGGCCGCCTGTCCCGAGTGCGGTGCCGCCAACGATGTCGAACTCGATCCTTACCGCGCGCTGTCGCGCAGCGACGGCGGCCTGCTGCAGGAGATCCACCAGCTGGCCATGCACTACCACTGGCCCGAGGCGGACATCCTCGAACTGCCGCGCATGCGGCGTCAACGCTATCTGCGCCTGATCGATCAGGCGCGCGGCATGGCCGTGTGACGGGGTGAACGATGGGCCTGTTCGACGACACGATCCGCGACGCCCGCCGCCCGCTGTGGGGCGGCTGGGTGCGGCGCGAGGCGGCCGACGATGAACCGGTGCTCGAAGCCGGGGACGACGAGCCGCCGGAACAGTCGAACGGCATGCAGACGATATTCCGATATCAGAAGGCGGAGTCCCGCTCGGGACTCCGGGAGGCGTCACTACGGTCGGGGATGGAGAGCAACCATTTTCCGGTCGACGACCCTTCGTCAGCGGGGACCAAGGACGGAAGTCCGAGGCCACCCGCCTGGCTTAGCGCTGGCAACAGTGGCTATTCCGTCAAGGCGGACGGCCGCGTAGGCAACCTGGCGACAGGGCAGGCCGAACACATAGGTTCATCGAAGAGAGCGGTAACCGACGCGGACTTCGAGTCGCTCCCCGCACGGTCGGCTGTATCGTCCGTGTTGGTCGAATCGGGGTCTTTACGCGAACGGCAATCCGTAATCCAAAATGACAGTGCAACGTCTGAAAGTCGAAACGGAGCAACGTACGTAGAGCAGCAGACGGGTCGGGGCGCCCCTTCTGATACCCCTTCGGCAGCGGAAGGAGCGGCGCCGTCCGCCGCAACGTCCATGGCCGTCCGTGACCGGGGCGCGGCGGGGCGAAAGGCCGCCGGCGCGGATCGCGTCACCGAACACACGGTGCCGGCGGCGCCGCGGACGGGCCGCACCGAGGCCGTGGCGGACGGCGCGGCTGCGCCGTCATCGTTGCCGCAGCACCGGGTGGCGGCCCGTGTGATTCCAGCCATGCAGGGAGACGGGGGCCGCCCCGTCCGGGTGGAGACGGCGGCCGGTGCGGCGGATGCCGCGCCCAACCTGGTGATCGGACGCATCGATGTCACGGTGCTGGCCCACGAACCGCCGGCCCCGCGGCAATCGTCGCCCGCTCCCGAACGCGGTTTTCTCAGCCGCAACTACCTGAAGCGGTTGTGACATGGCCCTGGTCCAATCCGCCCTGTCCCAGGTCTGCAAAGGCGTCCGCGGCTACCTCGACGGCGCGCTCAACGCGCCCGACCGCAGCAAGGTCACCGTGGTCCTGGCGGCGCCCGCCGACACCGCACCGGGGGCCGCCAGCGACAGCGAGCATCGCCTCAATCTGTTCTTCTACCGCTTCGAACCCTCCGGCCTCTATCCCGACACCCAGCCTGGCGAGACCGCCTGGCTGCGCACCTTTTGCCTGATCACGCCGTTTGCCGCCGAGGAGGACACCGTCGGCTCCGGCGAGAACGATCTGCGGCTGGTCGGCGAGGTGATTCGCATCTTCCACGAGAAACCGGTGTTCCTGCTCAACGTCGACGGCGAGGAGTATCACCTGCAGGTCATCTTCCAGCCGATGGCGGTCGAGCACCTGAACCAGGTCTGGTCCACCCAGGGCGACACCATCTACCGTCCCTCTGCGTTGTTCGAGATATCGCTGGCGCCGGTGGTGCCGCTGGTGAAGACGGTGAAGCCGCCGCTCTCGGGCGGCATCGGTTTCGCGGTACAGCCGGCGGTGGACGGCCCCGACAGCGCCGTGGCCGATATCCGGCCGGAGGTGCCGGTCATGACCCCGGCCGTCGGCCGCGCCGACTGGGCGCCGGCCATTGCCCTGGTCTACGGCGGCGCCTGCGCCTTCAGTCTCAGCCTCGCCCTGGGCAGCGCCGAACTGGCCGCCTTCACGCCGCAGGTCTGGCTGGCAGGGAAGGGCGGCGAACAGGTCTCCCTGCGCTGGGAAACCTGGGATGCCGCCAGCGGCTGGCAGACGGAAGCGACGGCGGTCACCGCCACCATCGCCGACACCTCGATCGAGCCCGCCGCCGCGGCCACGGCGGTCACCACGGCGCTGACCCTGCCGTTCACCGACCACGTGGGGCAGCTGCTGCTGTACGCCGAACGCAGTTACATCCGCCCCGGCGACGGCGCCGTGCTCGCCGTTCGTTCCAATCCGCTGTTGATAAGCCTGTACGCCGGATGAACGCGCCGCCGCCCAATTTCCCCGCACTCGCCGCCCTCGATGCCGAATGGCAGCGCCTGGACCTGCTCGGCTGGTGCCTGTCGCGCAACCGCCAGGGGCAGCCCGTGGGCGACGAGGAGATCGGCCGCCTGCGCACGTTGCAGGGTGAGGTGGAGACCCTGCGCGAACCGGACGGGGTGTGGGAGGGGGTGCTCGGCTTTGGCCTCGGCCACATCGAGTACGATGTCCTCGCCTGTGCCCTCGGGCCGGAGCTGGAGCCGCGCCTCGGCTGGGCGTTCCAGAACCTCCAGGCCGGCAACGCCCAGCCCTGGGCCACGCGCTCCCTGATCCAGGAATTGCTGGCGCTCGATGCCGCCCAGGCGGAGCTGTTGCGCCGTACCCTGGAGCCCAATGGCGCGCTGCGCCGTCGGCGCCTGCTGCGCGTGGAGCAGGATGATCCCTACCGGCCGATCACCCCGGAGCCCTGGCTGGTGGCGCGCCTCACCGGTCGTTCCAGCGAGTTGCCGCCGCCCCCGGGTGCCGTGGCGGTGGAGCAGGTCGCCAGCTGGGACGATCTGGTTCTGCCGCCCAGCCGTCTGGCGATGTTGCGGGAGTTCATGCTCTGGATCGAGCAGCGCGACACCGTGGTGGACGCCTGGGGGGGGCAGCGGGTGGGCGGACCGGTGGCCCTGTTCGCCGGCCCCTCCGGCACCGGCAAGACCTTCGCCGCCAGCGCCATCGCCGACGCCCTCGGCTGGCGTCTGTTCCGTGTCGACCTGGGCCGGCTGGTCAGCAAATACGTGGGCGAGACCGAGGAGAATCTGAACAAGCTGTTCGACGCCGCCCACGGCCAGCCCATGGTATTGCAGTTCGACGAGGCCGACGCCCTGTTCTCGAAGCGCGGCGAGGTGAAGGAGGCGCGCGACCGCTACGCCAACATGGAGGTGAGCCATCTGCTCACCCGCATCGAGGCGCACGACGGCCCCTGCATCCTCACCACCAACCTGCGCAAGCAGCTCGATTCGGCGTTCACCCGGCGCTTCCAGTCGGTGATCGAATTCCCGCGCCCCGACTCGCCCTCGCGCACCAAGCTCTGGCGTCTGCTGCTGCCGCGGCGGGCGCCCATCGCCGCCGAGGTCGACCCGCAGTTTCTCGGCAACGCCGTGGCACTGACCGGCGGTGCGATCCGCAACGCCGCCCTGCATGCCGCCTATCTGGCGGCGGGCGAGGGCGCGACCATCGGCCTGTCCCACATCGCCCACGCCGTGTATCGCGAACTGTCCAAGGAAGGGCGCGAGATCGGGATGCAGGAGTTGGGATCGTTGGCACCCCATCTGCCGCAGGAGCTGCTCGATGACGACTGAGATCGGCCAAATCCATTTGCATCTGCCGGCCGGACTGGAGCGGCGCGCCGGGCGCATCGGCCGCCTGTTGGGAGAATCCCTGGCGCAAGGCGAGGCACCTGTCGCCGGCCGCATCGATCATGTCGCGGTCGGGCCGTTGCGGATCGATACGCGCCAGTCGGACCGTATCATCGCCGAACAGATCGCCGGCTCGGTGCGCACGGCCATCGGCCGGCGGCAGGGCGGATAGGAGAATTTCGCGATGCTCGCTCCGATCAAAGGCTTCCTGGTCGAATACGCACTGGCACTGCCGCCGCTGGTGCTGGCGTTCGATTTCAATCCCCAGACCCTGACCCGTAACCGCAGCATCACCCTCACCCTGGGCTCCACCCCG